>CAXTOX010000133.1:2273-11284 GCA_964245885.1 uncultured Chthoniobacterales bacterium
AATGATTCTAACCGTCGGGCGGGATGAACTCACGTTAATTCGGCGGCGGCTGCACGCGGAGGCGCGGGTTGGCACCGTGCCCCCGTGCTTCAGGAGGGCTGGCCGGGTTGCTGTTGAGCGCGGCCGGCGTTCTTGAGGGCTTCGAGTTCCTTCTCGATTTCCTCGTCGCGTTCGAGTTGGGCGAACTGCTCTTCCAGCGAAGGCTTGCGGCCGTAGTTGATCAGGCCGGCCTCGGCTTCCATGCGCTCGACACGCGCCTCGAACTGCTCGTAACGCAGCAGCGCGTCGCTGGCGTCCGCGCGGCGGATCTGGTTTTGCGCGGTGATCTTGTGCTGGACCTGGATGTGGCGCTGGATCAGGACGCGCTGTTTCTCGCGGGCGGTGGTCAGCTTTTCCTCCAGTTGGGAGATATCGGACTGGTAGTTGCGGATGACCTCGTCCAGACCCATGATCTCCTTTTCGAGGGAGGCGGTGCCTTCGGTGGCGCGGCGTTTTTCCAGCAGGGCCTCGCGGGCCAGTTCCTCGCGGCCCTTTTCGATGGCCAGCTTGGCCTTGGCCTCCCAGTTGGCGGCGCGGCCGGTCAATTCGTCGAACGAGCGGCCGACCTTCTTGCGGGCGGCGATGGCCCCGGCGCAGGACGCCTTGAGGTCGATGGCGGTGTCCTCCATTTCCTGGATCATCAGGCGGACCAGCTTTTCCGGGTCCTCGGCCTGGTCGAGCATGGAGTTGATGTTGGAATTTACGATGTCGCGGAAGCGGCTGAAGATGCTCATGAGTGTGGGTGGTCGGGTGGTGTGGTTGAAAGGGAAAGACGAAATCAGGAGACGGCGAGTTGCCAGAGGCACAGCAGCACCGTTGAAACCGAGCTGAGCGCCAGGATGGCACCGCAAACAACTTCCTGCTTGCGGGCGAGTTCGTCGTCGGTTTCCGGGGAGGGGGCGGGGTTCGCCCGGCGCGTGGCGGCCTGCCAGCGGACCGAACGGCGGCGGGGGCTTGTGCCGGGATGGAAGAAGTACGGGGCGGAGAGGGTAGAGGTGATTTTCATGATGGCTCGTTTGTTTTGGATGTTTGGCGTTCCGTTGTTTTGGAACGAGAATCCCTTTAGCAACGGGTATGCCACATCCTTTTAATCATGAAACAACACGCTGAACGTCAGAGACTTATAATCTATGTAGATCATCAGCTTCTTGGATTGCATGCTTTCGGTTTGGCGTGTAAAACCAAGGTCTGGTGAAAATTGCCAACGACTCAGTCCATTCCGCCGGGCCGCTGCAACCAGCCAACCGGCAACGTTCGGAGGGACTGGGAAAATCGGACCTTTTCCTCGATTTCCAGCAGCAACTTGCCCGCGTCGCCAAGGTCCAGCGGCCGGTTCTGCTCATCGGGGAACGCGGCACCGGCAAGGAACTCGCCGCCGAGCGCGTCCATTTCCTGTCTCCGCGCTGGGGCGGTCCGTTCGTGAAGCTCAACTGCGCGGCGCTCTCGCCCTCGGTGCTGGAGAGCGAGCTTTTCGGCCACGAGGCGGGCGCATTCACCGGGGCGGCGCGGCGGCGGGCGGGGCGGTTCGAGGCGGCGCACGGCGGCACGCTGTTCCTCGACGAAATCGGCCAGATGCCGATGGCCGTGCAGGAAAAAATCCTCCGCGTGGTCGAGTACGGCAGTTTCGAGCGGGTGGGGGCGAGCGAAACGGTCGCCGTGGACGTGCGCCTCGTCGCCGCGACCAACGCTGACCTGCGCGCGATGGCCGAAGCGGGGCAGTTCAAGCCCGACCTGCTCGACCGGCTGAGCTTCGAGGTGCTCTTCTTGCCGTCCCTGCGCGAACGCGGCGCGGAGGACATCGCGCTGCTCGCCCACCACTACGCGGCGCGCATGGCGGTGGAGCTGGGCCTGGAAGGGACGCCGGAGTTCAGCGAAACGGCCGAGCGGGCGTTGCGCTGCTACCCGTGGCCGGGCAACGTGCGGCAGCTCAAAAACGTGGTGGAACGTGCCGTCTGCCGGGCGGAAACCGGCGTGGTGACGGAGGTGATCTTCGACCCGTTCGCCGCGCGCGCGGCCGCCGCCGCCCCGCTGCCGTCGACCGACAGCGCGCTCAAAGCCGCCGGCGAGGCGGTGAAGGATGGGGCGGACGGCACGCTGCCCGTCAAGCTGCCCGAACTCGTCGCCGCGCTGGAGCAGCGGTTCCTCCAGCGGGCGTTGGCCCAATCGCATTTCCGCCAGCGGGAAGCGGCGGCGCTGCTGGGCTTGAGCTACGACCAGTTCCGCGGCCTCTACCGCAAATACCAGGGCGCGGTCGAACCCACCGCCGAAGAAAAAACGTAATCGCCGCTTTCACCCAGCGGTCGCCCTGCTATACAGTTTTTCGTCATGGCGAAAAATGTCCTCGGCCGCGGTTTGGGCGCATTGATCCAGCCTCGCCCGGCGGGGACGGGGACCGGCGGGAAAAACGTTGGCATCACGGCGGTTTCGCCGGTGCCCGCGCCGGGCGAGTCGGTGCGCAAACTGCCGCTCGACAAGATCCGCAGCAGCCCGTACCAGCCGCGCAAGGACTTCAAGCCTGAGTCGCTCAAGGAACTGGTCGATTCGATCAAGGAACAGGGCATCATCCAGCCGCTGATCGTCCGCAAGGCCGGCGATTTCTACGAACTCATCGCCGGCGAACGCCGCTGGCGCGCGGCCAGGACGCTCGAACTCGCCGAAGCGCCGGCCATCGTGCGTGAGGCCAGCGACCAGGAAGTGCTGGAGTTGGCGCTCATCGAAAACATCCAGCGCGCCGACCTCAACGTCATCGAGGAAGCGACCGCCTACGACCGGCTGGCGAGCGAGTTCAACCTGCGGCAGGAGGACATCGCGCGCAAAGTCGGCAAGAGCCGCGCGGCGGTGGCCAACGCGATGCGCCTGCTTGACCTCGACGGCCAGGTGCAACGCTGGCTGACGGAGGAGCGCCTGAGCGTCGGCCACGCCAAGGTGCTCCTGGGCATCAAGGTTCCCGACGAACAAAAGGCGATTGCCGAGCACATCATCCGCCAGCGCAGCACCGTGCGCGCGGCGGAGAAACTCGTCGCCGATCACAACGCGCAGCAGGGCAACACGACGAGCGGTCCCGGCAGCCGGGTGGGCGCGGCGGCGCGGGCACTGGAGCCGCAGGCGGCGAGCATCCCGCCGGTGTTGCAGCATTGGCAAAACCGCCTGCGCGACCGGTTCGCCACGAACGTCGTGCTGCGCCACGGCGAGAAGAAGGGCAGCATCGAGATCGAGTATTACGGCAACGACGACCTGCGGCGGGTGTTGAGCGAGATGGGCGTGAAGACGGATGATCTTTGAGCGGGAACCCGTGTGTGGATCATTGCGGACACGGTAGTGGTACAGTTTGGCAAGTTTTCAGCCCCGGCAGGGGCGCCAGAAATTAGCCCACGGCGTGAGCCGTGGGAAAACGATCATCCGTGAGCCTAGCCCCGGCAGGGGCGCAAGAAAGGACGCCCTCGTTCCAGGACCACCCGGCCGGTTTTCTGCCGCCCCTGCCGGGGCTGACGCTTTTTTGTTCTTTTCCCACGGCTCACGCCGTGGGCTAATTTCTTGCGCCCCTGCCGGGGCTGCCAAGACACCAAACTGTGCCACCACCGCGGACACCGGGCCGTTGCGCTTCAACGACGAGGTGGTATGATGCTTGCCAAGGCGAATGACCAGCTTGGACGAACTCAAACTGTTCCTAAGTTTTTTCTTGGGGGCTCTGCCGGTTCTGATCGCTTGTGTCGTGGCGATCATCGTGATTCTTACCCAGGGGCGGCGCTTATCTGGTGCCGCCTCATGGGCATTGCTAGGTTTTGGTCTTGCCTTGGCGCTCTGCTTTGCCATGCCGCTCGGGCAAGTCGTGCTCCAGACCTGGATCGTGCGCGGTGCCCACAGCTTGAAAGAGAGTTCCTGGATGTTCAGCGTATTTGGTCTGGCCAGTTCGACGCTGCACGCGGTAGTGTTGATCTTGCTATTGGTCGCTGTGTTCGCCGGACGCACACCGGTGTCCGTGCCGCCGCCGTTGCCAAGGGGTTGAAAGTGCCCGCTAGCAAATGCTTGCTAGTTCGCGGGATACCAGTCTAAGCTGCGTCCCCTTCTCGTTCTATGACTTCCGCGTTCATCGGCATCCTCTTCGGTTTCGGCGTGTGGTTCATCGTGCGCTACCTGCTCGGCGGCTTCTACACCGTCAACCAGAACGAACGCGCGGTGAAAACCAGCTTCGGCCGCGCCCAGCGCATCGGCGCGAACCGCACCACCCTCGACGACCCCATTTCCGAGCCACTCCGGCCCGACGAACGCGACCGCTACGTCTACCCGCAGGTCCGCGTCATTCCGCCCGGCGGGCCTTACCTGAAGATGCCGTGGGAAAAAATCCACAAGGTCACCGTGGCTACGCAGACCCTCAACATGGCGCTCGACCTCGAAGACCCCCGCGCCAACGCGCAGGGCAGCATGCTCGAAGCCGTCACCAAGGACCAGCTCAACACCGGGCTGACCGGCCAGATCCGCTACCGGGTCAGCGAGAGCAACCTGTACGCGTACCTGTTCGGGGTGAAAAAGCCCGTGATCCACATCATGGCGTATTTCGTCAGCATCCTGCGCGAGCGCATCGCCAACTTCGAGGCCAAGCCCATCACCATCGCGGCCGTCGTGGCGGACGACGGCGGCAATTCGCCGATCGACGAAAACGCGATGCCCGAGCGCGTCGTGACGGGCGTTTCCATCAACGACCTGCGCAAAAACCTGCGCGACCTCAACGAATTCATGGACCACGAGTGCGCGTCGTCGTCGGCGCGCTACGGCATGGTGCTGGATGCCTCGCTGATCACGGGCATCGACCCGCCGGTTGAAGTGGAATCCGCGCTCGCGGCCATCAACACCGCGCACAACGAGGTGTCGAGCTCCATCAGCCTCGCGCAAGGCGGCGCGGACCAGAAGATCGTCCAGAGCAAGCGCGCGGTGGAGATCGAAACGCTCAAGGCGCAGGCCGAGGTCCAGCCGCTCACGGCGTTGGCGAACCAGTTGGCCGACCTGCGGCGCAGTGGCCCCGACGGGCTGAAGGCGTACCTGCGCAACGTGCGCCTCGGATTGTTCGCCAAAGCGGGACAAATCTTCCTGGAGGCGAAACGCTAATTTATGTTTTCCAACCTGCCACCGCCGCTGCTCGCCGACTTCGGCCAATTCTTCAAAGTTGGCGTGGCGACCTTCTTCCTGATGTTCATCATCGCGCCGATCTTCTTCGGCCTCGTGCGAGCCTTCGGCCTGTACGCGGTGGTCGAGGAACGCACCGCCCGGGTCTACGTGCTCTTTGGCAAGGTCATCGGCGTGCTGAATGAACCGGGCCTGCACATCCTGCCCGCGACGCTCGGGCCGGCGGCGTTGATCGTGAACTGGATGGGCCGCTGCTACGTGCTGGACCTGCGGCTCGACCAGGAATACCTCCGCAGCCAGGCGGTGAACAGCGAGGAGGGCGCGCCGATGGGCATCGGCGTGTGGTACGAGATGTTCGTCAGCGATCCGGTGGCATTTCTCTTCAACAACATGGACCCGCGCGGTTCGCTGCGCGCCAACATCAGCAACGCCACCGTGCGCTGCCTGTCGAACATGCCGCTGGCCGACATGCTGGAAAACCGCCACGTCATGAGCAACACCGTGCGCAACGAGGTCGCGCCGAAATCGACCGCGTGGGGTTACCGGCTCGGGTCGATCTACATTCGCAAGGTGCATTTCCGCGACGGGGGCATGATCCAGCAGATCGAGGCCAAGGTGGTCAACCGGCTGCGGCAGGTCACGAGCGCGATCCGCCAGGACGGAGCGAACCAGGTCAGCATCATCACGAGCAGTGCCGAACGCGAAGCCGCCATCGAACTCGCCAAGGCGGCGACGATGCGTCCGCAGATCGTCGGCAAGGCGCTCCAGGAGATTTCCGCTGACCCGGAGGTGTCGGCGGCGCTTTTCGAGGTGTTGGAAACGCAAAGGACGCTCGACTCGAAGGCAGGTCTGACGCTGCTGCCCGCCGGGGCGGAAGGCGCGCTCCTGACGAGCCTGATGGCCTCGGGGGCCAAGAACGCCGCGCCGCCACCGACGCCGCGTTGAGGTGGGCACGCGGCAGTTTAACACAGAGACACAGAGGCACGGAGGACCACAGAGAAAGACAAGGGTCAGGAAGAGAAAACTTCCCATTCCTTTCTTTTCCTCTGTGACCCTCTGTGCCTCTGTGTCTCTGTGTTAAACTGCCGCTCGACCAACCGGAAGCGCGGCCGTTCGGTCTTCGCTTGCGCCGGACCGCCGGACCGTTGCACACTCATCGGATGCCCCCGTCCGCCCGCCGTTCCCGCGCCCTGGCACTACTTTTCCTCGCCGCGTTCCTCCTGCTCGCGGGGTGCGGCGGGGGAGCGACGCCCGCGCCCGAAACGTTCTGCAAGGAGTTCTCCGGGCAGCGGGCCTTTGACCATGTGAGTAAACTCGTCGCGTTTGGTCCGCGTCCGAGCGGGTCGCCCGAACTGGAGCGGTCGCGCCAGTACATCGAGGAACAACTCCGCGCCACCGGCTGGACCGTCGAACGGCAGCGGTTCACGGACCCGACGCCGCACGGACCCATCGAGTTCGTCAACCTCATCGCCCGGCCGGCCGATGCGGGACCCAAGGACGCGCGGATCATCGTCTCCTCGCACTACGACACGAAGTTCTTCGTGCGCTACCGGTTCGTCGGGGCAAACGACGGGGGATCGAGCACCGGCGCGTTGCTCGAACTGGCCCGGGTGCTCGCCCAGGACAAAAACTTCGCGCGGCGGTTCGAGTTGGTGTTTTTCGACGGGGAGGAAGCCATCTCGAACTTCGCGGTGGAAAAACCTCCGTACGACGGACTTTACGGCAGCCGGCACTACACGAACGCGCTCCTCGCCGATGGCCGGGCGGGTCAGTACAAGCTGAACGTGCTCTGGGACATGATGGGCGACAAGGAACTCGACATCACCCTGTCGCCGGACACGCCGGCAAACCTGGCGCAGGGCATCTTTGACGCCAGCGACGCCCTCGGGACGCGCGGTCATTTCGGCTACTTCCACGGCGGGATCGTGGACGACAACTATGACCTGGATCGCGAGGCCAAGATCCCCACCATCGACCTGATCGACTTCGATTTCCCGCCCTGGCACACTCCCGGTGATACGCTCGACAAGGTCAGCGCCGAGAGCTTGGGGATCGTCGGCCAAGCCACGCTCTACTATCTTTGCAAGGCCGCGCCCGACCTGCGCTGAATTGTTCTCAGGCCGTGGGAATAACTTGTTGACAACTTTTCGCGCCGTCTGCTTGAATTTGTCCCCGTAGCCATGCAACTCCTCCCCGCAGACATCCAGTTGGCCGGCAACGACCTCGCCATCCGTTGGAACGACGGCCGGGAAGATTATCTTCCCCTGGAACCTCTCCGCCGCGCCTGCCCGTGCGCCGGGTGCAACGGCGAACCCGACGCGCTCGGCTACGTGGACAAGCCGCACGTCTCCTACGACCCGGCGCGTTCCTTCCAACTGCGCTCGTACGGGATGGTGGGCGGCTACGCCTTGCAGCCGACCTGGGGCGACGGACATTCCACCGGACTCTATTCCTTCGACCTGTTGCGCCGCCTCGCCCAGCCGGAAGACACCCCGCAACCGGCATGAAGTGGCGCCAGCGAGTCGTGTGGACGGTGTGCGTGCTCTCGTTTGCGGGCACGGTGGCGCTCGCTGACCACGCGATGCGCCCGCGTCCGGAGCGAGCCAGCCCGCAGGAACTTTACCAGGTGGTGCAGCAGCATCTGTCGCTGTGTCGGACGGCGGATTTCCCGCAGGCCTACCACACGGCCGCCAGCCGGGTGCAGGAACAATACAGCCTCGTGGAGTTCGCCACGGAGATGCGGCGGGAGTACCAGCCGATGGCCGGGATGCACCATGTCGAATACGGGGAGGTGCACCGCTGGGTGAACGATCCGAAGAAAGCAACGGTGGACGTGTTTTTCGTCGGACGCGGGGGAGAGGCGGTCGCGTGGAATTACGTCCTGGTGTACGAGGAGGGTAACTGGAAGGTCGACCACGGGGAGCCGCTGGCTGGCTGGCAGCCAGGACGGCGTCTGGGTGGGTTGCAGATCTGAGGCGGGATGTGGGTCACGGGCTCAAACCGCACGCGCCCCGGGGGCTGCCCGTCTCTCATCTGGAAAATCGGAGGAAGGCTGGCGATTTATGGTAATGGTACAGTTTGGCAAGTTCCCAGCCCCGGCAGGGGCGTCAGAGTGCAGCCCACGGCGTGAGCCGTGGGAAAACGATCATCCGTGAGCCTGGCCCCGGCAGGGGCGGCAGAAAGGACGCCCTCGTTCCAGGATCACCCGGCCGGTCTTCTTACGCCCCTGCCGGGGCTGACCCGTTTTTTGTTCTTTTCCCACGGCTCACGCCGTGGGCTGATTTCTTGCGTCCCTGCCGGGGCTGACAAGACATCGAACTGTACCACCACCCGATTTATCGGTTGCTTTCCGGCACATCCAGCGCAAGATAAGGCAGCGGCGGCAAACTAGGAAAAGCGTTTCAGGTCAGTGGTGGATTGTCGGTTGAGAAGCCTCAGAGACAGTTTGAAATCCGATGAGCGGAAACATTACCAGAGCTTCTTTTGTCCGCGCGCGTTAAGAATCGAACAATCGAGTATGCCCACCAGACTCTACGTTGGTAATCTGTCGTTCAACACGACCGAGACCGATCTACAGGATTTATTTGGCGCGGTCGGCCCAGTGACGGAAGTGCTTCTCATGCAGGACCGCGTCACGGGGAAATCCCGCGGCTTTGCCTTTGTCACTATGGCGACCGAGCAGGACGCCACCAACGCCGTGGGCCAGATCCACGGCAAAAACGTCGACGGGCGTCCGTTGACCGTCAACGAAGCCCGCCCGCGTGAGGAACGTGGCGGCGGCGGTGGTTACGGTGGTGGTGGTGCCAGCCGCGGCGGTGGCGGCGGTGGCTACGGCGGTGGCGGCGGTGGCT
>CAXTOX010000134.1:0-11253 GCA_964245885.1 uncultured Chthoniobacterales bacterium
TGCTCACCTCGGCGAACTCCTCGCTCATGCCGCCTGATTTTGGATAAAGCCGAGACAATGCAATACCGGAATACTCTACACATCGCGGGGATAGACCTGGCGTGGGGTGAGCGAAACGGCGACGGCCTCTGCCTGTTGCACGCACAAGAGGCCGGCGGCGGCTACCGGGCGGAGGTCGCCGAATGCGCGCACGTTTTCGGCGACGCGGCACTGCTCGACTGGGTGGAAACCCGCCTGCCACCGGCGGCGGGACGGTCCCTGCTGCTCTTCGACGCGCCGGTGGTTTGTCCCAACGCCACCGGCAGCCGCCCCGTGGACCGCCTGACCACCTCGCGCTTCGGACGGTTCCACGCCGGACCGCACCCGGCCAACTCCACGCGTTGCGGACGGCCGCTGCGGCTGGTGCGGGCGCTGGAGGAACGAGGCGGCACCGTGGGCTGGCGGTTGGGTTCGGCCGACCGGCTGCTGGCCGAGGTGTTCCCCCACCCGGCGACCGTCCGGCTGCTGGGATTGGACCGCATCGTCAAATACAAGCGCGGCCCGGTCGCGGCGCGCCGGCTGGAGTTTACCCGGTTGCAAAACCTCCTGCGCAGGTGCCTGCGGACGCGGTTCGCCTCCGACGAATGGCCGGAAACACCCGCGCTGACCGCCGTGCTCGCCGCACCGTGGACCAAACCGGCCGAGGACCGGCTGGACGCGTTCGTGTGCGCCCTGATCGGCTACCACCACTGGCGGCACGCGGGGCGGCGCAGCGAGGTGCTCGGCGACCTCGAAACCGGCTTCATCCTGCTGCCGGCGGCCGACGGAGTTGGATGAAGGCGTTGGCCGCCGTGATGAGCCCGCCGCCGACCAGCAGGCGTGCGGTCGGAGTCTCGTTGGCGTAGGCGCTGCCAGTCCAGACCGTCAGCCACGCCGGCAGGAACAACGCGAACAGGCTCGTCCACACCGGCTCGGCGCAGTAGATCAACCCGGCCTCCGTCGCTTCGAGGTCGCGCTGCCAATGGTTCATCAGGGTGAAGGTGCAGAGCGTGCATAGAAGCGTCAGCGCCAGCAGGCATCCCGCGATCGCCAGCGAGCCGAACGCCGCGGTCCAGACCGCGCCCCCGTTTTCCGCGCGCCAAGCGAGCACCGGCAGCGCCGTGAGAGCCAGGGTCGCGAACATCACGACCGTCGCGTGCGCCGTGCGGTTGCGCATGAAGGCCGGTCTTTCCAGCCAGAAGATTTGCGCCGCGAAGAAGAACGACCCCAGGATCGTTTCCCCCTCGCCGCGGCCCAACCGCAGCGTCCGCCAATCCACGCCCGCTAGCACGCCGATCCCGCCCGCCGCCAGCAGGCAACTGACGATCACGGTCGCGCGCGGCCAGCGGCGGCGTCCGAGCGCCACGATCACCGGGATCGTCACGCAGTAGCACGAGGTCAGGAACGCGGAGGTCGAGGCCGCCGTGTAGTTGAGTCCGTCCATCTGAAAAAGCATGCCCCCACCGGCGAAGATCCCCAGGCCGACGCCCTGGACCGCCTCCTGGCGCGTCAGCCGGCGCAACGTCCCGAGCGAGGCCACCGTCAGCACGACGGCGGCGACACCGAAGCGGAACACCAGCCCCAGCGCCGCCAGAAACCACGTGTCCGCGCCCGGCAAGAGGTGGAGCTGCGCCAGGGTCAGGGCCTTGGCCAGCGGGAAGCTCAGCCCCCAGAGGCCGGTGGCGGACAGCAGCCAGGCGGTGGCGCGGACACGGCGGGGGGATCGCGGCTTGGCTTGCCCGTCCATCACGGCGGGCACGGGCAAAGCGGGGGAAAGGAGAGGCTCGGACACGGGGAGGGCAGCAATAAGGTCACGACGGTCGAAATGCAAAAGGCAAACCCATTGATGATGGCCGCTGTGTCATGGCTGCCGGGACAAACACCTGCCGGATTGCCCGTAAGCACCATGTTCTTCGCTCGATTCCTCAGTATTCCTTTGCCAGCGAGGCTGACTTGGCGTTATATGCTTGCGGCTTTCGCCGATGTCCCACTTTTAACCTCTGCCTCCGGCCTCTCTCCGATCCCGATGATTTTCAACCGCTTCCCCATCGACCGCATCAATTGGATCACAAGTTCCTTTCTGATCGGCACTTTCGTGCTCACGTTGTTTGCCGTGCCGGCGTACTTGTTCACGTACGGCCTGTCCTGGTTCTTCGTGGCGATGTTCGTGGTGATGTTCTACGCCACTGGCATGAGTATCACGGTCGGCTACCACCGGCTGTTCTCGCACATGACCTTCCAGGCGAAATGGCCCGTGAAGCTGTTCACGCTCCTCTTCGGGGCGGCGGCGTTCGAGAACTCGGTCATCATGTGGGCCAGCGAACATCGCCAGCACCACAAGCACGTCGATCACGACGACGATCCGTATGCCATCAGCAAGGGTTTCTTTTTCGCGCACATCGGCTGGCTCCTGTTCAAGCTCAAGCCCGACGACGAGAGCTACAGCAACGTCGCCGACCTTAAGAAGGACCCGCTCGTGGCGTGGCAGCACCGCTGGGTGCAACAGATCGGCGTGGGCGTCGGCTTCCTGTTCCCGGCCCTGCTCGGCCTAGCCGTGGTGGGTGGCTGGAAGGGCTTCCTGGGCGGATTCCTCTTCGGCGGGGTGGCCCGCGTGGTGGCGGTGCAGCACTGCACATTCTTCATCAATTCGGCCTGCCACACCTTCGGCAATCAGCCGTACTCCGACCGGTGCAGCGCGCGGGATAGCTGGCTCATGGCATTGTTCACTTTTGGCGAGGGCTACCACAATTATCACCACGAGTTTCAGCACGACTATCGCAACGGTGTGAAGCCCTGGCAGTGGGACCCGACCAAGTGGGCCATCTGGATTTTTAACAAGACGGGTTTGGCGAGCAATCTGCGCCGCGTGCCTTCGGAGAAGATCCTGCTGGCGCAGATTTCGCAGGCGCAGCAGCAACTCCAGGCCAAGCTGGCGAGCGGCGGCACGAGCCTTTCCGAGAGCACCCGCGCGCTGCTCCAGGCGTCGTCGGACTACCTGAATGACCTCAGCGAGCGCTGGGCCGTCCAGCGCCGCGAGTACGTCAAGCGCACGGAGGAAACCATCGAGAACTCACGTGAGGCGATGAAGGAGATGCGCGAGGAACTCAAGATGGCGCTGGCGCACCTGCGGTTCGTCAAGACCATCGGCGCGACGCTCTGAGAAGGTTTGCGGGAAGCGTCCGGGCAGGCCGCCGCAGGCGTCGTCCCAAAGCTAGGTTTGCCTCTCCGAGGCAATCCAAATGTTTCTGGAAAACATCGAATCACAGGCACGGTCAGCCAAGCCAAACTTGGATTGCCTCGGGGCAAACCTAGCTTTGGGACGACGCCTGCGGCGGGGACGCTTCCTATACGCTTTCTTAGAGAGTCACCCATTTAGGGGCGGGGTACGCCTCACCCGTTGCGCCGCGCGAGCGTGATGCGCTTGAGCCGCGCGTCATCCTGCGGACTGACCGTCGTGACTTGCGGGTCCTCCTTGAACGCGTTGTGCACCAAGCGCCGGTCGTACGAGTTCATCGGCTCCAGTTGCACTGGCCTCCCGGTGGCACGCACTTGCTCGGCCAGCGCGCGAATCTCCCGCAGAAAACCATCCTGCTGCATCGTCCGGTGATGCTCCACGTCCACGATCACGCGCGAAGCGTTGCGATCCTTGGCTTGCAGGAGCCGGTTGAGAAGAAATTGGAGGTCCTCCAGCGTCTCCCCGC
The DNA here is from genome assembly GCA_964245885.1 of uncultured Chthoniobacterales bacterium. Lineage (GTDB taxonomy): Bacteria > Verrucomicrobiota > Verrucomicrobiia > Chthoniobacterales > SZAS-18 > CAHJWO01. The sequence continues at coordinate 3,720 of CAXTOX010000134.1, forward strand.
CCCGGCCGATCAACCGCTCAGACTCGGCCGTGTACACCTGGAGCGTCAACACCCCGTCCAGCCCCGTGCTCTCCTGGATGTCGAAAGCATAGCCGAGATGGCCGAGCATCGTGTCGAGGAGTTCCTGGGGAGTGGGGTTCATGGACATTTTCAGGTTTTCAGCCGCTTGGAAGAACCTTTCTTGCCAAAGTTTGCGCTGCTGCCGAAGCCGAAGTTCCCGCCGCTCCCCTTCACCGGCACGAGCTTGGCCGGCTCCCCGGCGGGGGTCGCCGGCGGGTTCTGGTTCCGGGTAAGGTGGAGTTGGAGGATCGTCAACAGATTCTGCACCGTGTAATATAAAGCCAGCGCCGCTGCAAAGTTATAACAGATGAAGCCGAAGATCAAAGGCATGAACATCATCATCTTCTGCTGCGAGGGATCGCCCGTCTTCGGCATCAGGCGCATCTGCCAGAACTGCGTGCCGAGCATCAGGATCGGCAGCACGTTGATGGCGAACCCGGCGAGATGCCCGACCGTGTCCGGCTGGGAAAGGTCGCGCACCCACAGGAAGCTCGAATTGCGCAGCTCCGTCGCCACGCCCAGCATGTAGAGAAAGCCGAAGAAAATCGGCATCTGAATAAACATCGGCCAGCAACCGCCCAGCGGGGCCAGCGGACTCATGCCGTGCGCGCGGTAGAGCTTCATCGTCTCCGTGTTCATGCGTGCGGGATCGTCCTTGAACTTGTCGCGCAGGGCGTTGATCTGCGGCGAGAGGACCTGCATCCGCTTCATCGACTTGTTCGCCTTGTTCTGGAGCGGGAAAAGCACCGATTTCACGATGATCGTCAGCAGGATGATCGCCAGCGCGTACGAGCCGAACCAGCCGTAGAAAGTGTTCATCATGCCCAAGAGCAGGATGCTCACGACCTTGAACTTGCCGAAGTCCATGACCTCCTGTTCGTAGTGGCCCAGTTTGTCCAGGCGGCTGTAATACTTCGGGCCCGCGTAGATCTGGAATTCCTGCACGACGCTCCCGCCCTGGTTGATCTTGAGCGCCTGCATTCCGAGCGCGGCGTCGAGGCCGTGGAGCACCGCTTCGTTGCGCGCCTGCTCATCGGGACTGCGCGCCAGATCGAAACGCCGCGCCCAGATTTCGCGCGCGGACACTTCCTCGCCGACCGTGGGCGGGATCGGCGCGACGATCGTCGTGTAGAACTGGTTTTTCACCGCCACCCACGCCGCCTTGTCGACGCCCTGGGTGATGACGTTGCGGCCCGGGCGCGTTTCGACGCCCACCAGCGGCACGCGGCCAGGCTCGAACGACGCGGCGTGGTCGGTGTGGTAGTGCCCGTCACTGAACCAATCAAACGACAGGTACGTGATCTGGTCACGTCGGTGGATCGGCGCGGCCGAGCCCGCGTGGATATAGTATCCGCCGTCCTGGTAGGGCTGCGCGCCGGTGTTGGTGAAGGTCACCTTCAGCCGGACCGCCGGGATCTGCTTTTCGTCGCCCTGGTAGTCGAGCGTGTATTCTTTGGTGATCTTCAGGCCGGTGCCGGCGTCGGTCCGCTCATAGCGCACGGTGTTGCCGTCGCGCGTGCCAACGTAAGGCAGGGTGGCATCCTCCCCGGGCCGGCCGCTGAGTGCGCCGATGGGAATTTGCCCGGCGTGGTTGATCTCGACGTTGATGCCGTTCTCGGCCAGGTGCTCCTTGCCCAGCGGTTCGGCTTCCAGAATGCCGCCGCCGAGGTTGGTGAAGGTCAGCTTGATCTGCGGGGTTTCGACGACCAGCTTTTCCTCTGCCGCCGCCGGCACCGGAGCCGGCGCGGCGGCTTTGCGGTCGGTGACGACCTCCGGCTTTCCCGAGGTGAGGAGCGGCGAGGGACTGGGTGCCGGCGTGGCCGATGCGCTGGCCACGGCCGGCGCGGGGGGCAGGGGCAGCGGGTACTTCTTCGTGAAATAGTAGTACCACCCCGCCAATCCGACGATGCAGCAGGTGACGACGACCAAAGCGGTTCTGTCCATGGAAAACGGGCGGGCCGGTCGGCCCTGGGAAAAAGCGAACGACTCCCATAGCCCCAAAACCAGCGTTTGCCAAGGACGACCCGCGCGGAAACAAAGGGTGACAAACCGCTGGTTCCCGACAAAGCTGACACTGCGCCACTTACTTAACGCCCCATTGACGCCCGCTGCCATGATCTTCCCGATTTCTCCGCTTACCCGCCTGCTCGCCTTCGCCGCCCTCGCCGTGGTTTGTGCCGAGCCGGTGCTGCGTGCGCAAGAAAACGTCCCCGCAGGATCGTTCACCCCTGCCGCCGTCCAGGCTGTCGGCAGCGTCGCCGAAGCCGGCGCGGAGGGGGCGCGCGTGGAGACCATCGTGTTCATTCGCCACGGCGAGAAGCCCGAGAACGACGAGGGTCAGTTGACCTGTCAGGGGCTTAACCGCGCGCTGGCCCTGCCCGACGTGCTCGTCGCCCGTTATGGAGCGGCGCAGTTCATCTACGCGCCGGCCACGACCAAGAAGCCGGTGAGCACCAAGAAATCCGGAGTCGAAGGCGGGACCGCGTTCTCGTACGTGCGCCCCCTCATGACCATCGAGCCAACGGCGATTCGCCTCGGGCTGCCGGTGGAGACGAAGTTTGCCTTCGACGAAATCAGCGGTCTTCAGAGCGAACTCACCTCGCCCGCGTACCAGCGCGCGACCGTGTTCGTGGTGTGGGAGCACCATTTGCTCGACCAACTCGTCCGGCGGCTGATGAGTGCGTACGGCAGCGACGCCGCGGAGGTGCCCGACTGGTCTGCGGACGATTATGACAGCATCTTCGTCGTGCACATCCGCACGGAAGGAGGCAAGCGCGCCGTAACCTTCGCGCACGAGCAGGAGGGACTCAACGGGATGAGCACGGACTGTCCGCAGCCGCGGAAGCCGTGAGTTGGCCAAGACCAGAATTTAGCCACAGATTTCGCAGATTTTCGCAGATTAGAAGAAAGGAAAAGGAAGGAAGTTTTTCCTCCTTCCCCTCTGTAATTTGCGAAAATCTGCGTAATCTGTGGCTAAATTCTGCCTTCCGGCGCGCTGACTACGGCGCGTTGCCCAACAATCCCTCAATGCGTTCGAGCACTTCCGGGGTCAGGCGGCTCACCACCTCCAAGGCACCCAGGTTGGCCTGAAGCTGTTCGACGCGCGACGCCCCGGTGATCACCGTGCTCACATGCGGATTGCGCAGGCACCAGGCCAACGCCAACCGCGGCAGGTTGGTGCCCAGTTCGCTGGCCACGCCCGCGAGCGCCCTGGCGGTCTCCAGCCGTTTTTTGGCTTCGTCGTTGGTCATCTGTTCCTTCAGCCACTCGTAGCTCTTGAGCGACGTCCGCGTGTCGCCGGGGTCGCCGTCGTTGTACTTGCCCGTGAGCAGCCCGCTCGCCAGCGGCGACCACACCGTCGTCCCCAAGCCGATCTCCCCGTACAGCGGTGCGAACTCCCGCTCCACCTTGTCGCGGGTGAACATGTTGTACTGCGGCTGCTCCATCGTCGGCGTCTCCAGACCGTACTGGCGCGCGACGTTGTACGCCTCGCTGATCTGGCTGGCGCTCCACTCGGACGTTCCCCAATACAGCACCTTGCCCTGGCGGATGAGGTCGGTCATGGCGCGGACGGTTTCCTCGACCGGCGTCTCCGGGTCGGGCCGGTGGCAGAAGTACAGGTCCAGGTAATCGACCTGGAGCCGGCGCAACGCCGCGTGGCACGCCTCCACGACGTGCTTGCGGCAAAGGCCCTTTTGGTTGGGTTTCTCTCCGCCCCAGAACACCTTGCTCGACACCACGAACTCGTCACGTCCCCAGCCGTGCGTTTTGAGAATTTCACCCATCACAACCTCGGCCTGCCCGCTGGCGTACCCCTCGGCGTTGTCGAAGAAGTTGACACCCGCGTCGAAGGCGGTGGCCATCAGGGCACCGGCAGTTTCCTTACTGATCTGCTGGGCGAACATCACCCAGGCACCGAACGACAGCGCGCTGACCTTGAGACCCGATTTGCCGAGGCGGCGGTATTCCATAGGGGCAGCATCGGATGTTCCAGCGTGTTCGGTTGTCAGCCGCTCGCTTTCCTTTCTCCCGCGTCACGTCAGGCCGGATTTTGCCCGATATCAGGATCAGGCAGCCTCCTGACAACCCGCAGGCATCCGGCCGGCGTATATTGGAGATGTTGTTCGCAAGTTCTTTACCATTCTTGCATTCGCACAAACGAGAATACGTGAGAGTTGGCTAAAAAAAACCAGTGGACGCTGCGTACGGACGCCGGCATGATCCGGCGCGAATAAAAGAGCGCCTCCACACGACTATTAGGGAACATGAAATTGAATCGCCAGCCATCCGAATACCCGATCATTGTCCACTCGCATCTCGGCTGGGACTGGGTTTGGCAGCGACCGCAGCAGTTTTTGTCCCGGTTCTCCAAACGCCACCAGATCCTCTTCGTCGAGGGACCGGTGCCCTCGGAGGAAGTGACGGAACCCACCTCCGAACTCCGCGAAGTGACCGAGTTTCCCAACATCACGATCATGCGCTCGAAGATGCCCGCGAGCCGCTGGTTCGATGGCGCGTACGTGGACAAGGAGCGCCGCGGGCTTGTGCAAGACCTCCTCGCCGGTCCGCTCGGCCTGCGCTTTCGCAACCCGGTGCAATGGTTCTACGACCCGATGGCGGTGACCGCGTTCGCCGGACACATGGGCGAGCAGGCCATCGTGTTCGACTGCATGGACCAACTCAGCCAGTTCAAGGGCGCGCCGAAGGAACTCCTGCGCCGCGAGCGCGAACTTCTCGCTATCGCCGACGTGGTCTTCGCCGGCGGCCCCAAAATCGGCCGCGACAAGATCAAGTACAATACTAACACGCACTCCTACGGCTGCGGCGTGGACGTGAAGCACTTCGGCACCGCGCGCAGCAAGAGCACGGAGATCCCCGACGACGTGGCGAAGCTGGCCGGCCCGATCTTCGGGTTCTTCGGCGTCGTGGACGAGCGGATGGATTATGAACTGGTGGCCAGGTTGGCCGACGCGCATCCGGAAGGCAACGTGGTGATCATCGGGCCGATGACGAAGGTCGATCCCGCGACGATCCCCCACCGGCCGAACCTCCACTGGCTCGGCGGGCGCGACTACTCGCTGCTCCCGGCCTACGTGAAGGCGTTCGACGTGTGCCTGATGCCCTTCGCCATCAACGAGGCGACCGAGTACATCAATCCCACCAAGGCGCTCGAATACATGGCGACGGGCAAGCCCATCGTCAGCACGCCCGTCGAGGACGTGGTGCTCCAGTTCAGCGGCGTGGTGAAGATCTCGCAGACCAGCGAGGAGTTCATCGCCCTCTGCTCGGATGCGGCAGCCAACCCAGACGCCGCGTGCATCAAGCGCGGCCGGGATCTGGCGGCTCGCAACTCCTGGGAGTCAATCGTCGAGTCTATGGAAGGTCACATCGCCGAAGCGATGGAAGCCGACTTGGCCGAGGCTGCCAGCGGGGCGGCGTAGGAAAAATGCAGAAGTCAAAATGCAGAATGCAGAAGTCCGGAGGGGGATTTCGTTACCCCGCGGATTCTGCACACGGCGTCTTGAATTTTGCATCTCCCCTGAAAAAGTTTGGCAGAGAGCACTTCCGCCCTCTGGATTCTGAACTTCTGCATTCTGCATTCTAACTTCTGCATTCTTCTTTCATGGCTTTTGATTATCTGATCGTCGGGGCGGGATTCGCCGGCAGCGTTCTGGCCGAGCGGCTGGCGCGCGTTCGCAACAAGAAGGTCCTCGTCGTGGACCGCCGCAACCACATCGCGGGCAACGCCTACGACCACTACGACAACGCGGGCGTGCTCATCCACAAGTACGGCCCGCACATCTTTCACACGAACTCGCGCGATATCTTTGACTATCTCTCGCAGTTCACCCAGTGGCGCGGGTACGAGCACCGCGTGCTCGCCAGCGTGGACGGCCAGCTCCTGCCCATGCCGATCAACCTGGACACGATCAACCAGATGTACGGCCTCAACCTGACGAGCTTTCAGGTGGAGGAGTTCTTCGCGTCCAAGGCCGAGAAGCGCGACCCGGTGAAGACCAGCGAGGACGTGGTCGTCGGCAAGGTCGGCCGCGAGCTTTACGAGAAGTTCTTCAAGAACTACACCCGCAAACAGTGGGGGCTTGATCCGTCCGAGTTAGACGCCCTCGTGACCGCGCGCGTGCCGACCCGCACCAACCGCGACAACCGGTACTTCACCGACAGCTACCAGTCGATGCCGCTGCACGGGTTCACGCGGATGTTTGAGAACATCCTCGACCATCCGAACATCAAGGTGATGCTCAACACGGACTACCGTGACGTGCGCGAGTTCATCCCGTTCAAGGAGATGATCTACACGGGACCCATTGACGAGTATTTTGACTACCGGTTCGGCAAGCTGCCGTACCGCTGCTTGGAGTTCAAACACGAGACCCACGACCGGCCGAAGTTCCAGTCGGCGGCGGTGGTGAACTATCCCAACGACTACGCCTACACACGCATCACGGAGTTCAAGTACCTCACCGGCCAGGAACACGCCAAGACGAGCGTCGTGTACGAGTTCCCGCAGGCGGAGGGCGACCCGTATTACCCGATCCCGCGCGCCGAGAACAGCGCGCTGTACAAACGTTACCAAGAACTGGCCGACGAGACGCCGGGGACGTACTTCGTCGGGCGCTTGGCGTCGTACCGGTACTACAACATGGATCAGGTCGTGGGCGCGGCGCTGACGATGTTCCGCAAGATCACCGGCGAGAAGCGCGAGGGCGCGAACGACAACCACGCCCCCAACGGCGCGAACGGCCGCGTCGTTTCTCCGGCCCCCGCCGACGCCGTGCGGGCCTGACGACCAAAGCTCAGCGACAGAGGCTGGCAAAGAGGGATGTAAACACGAAAAAGAACGTACCAGCAGCTTCTGTTCGCTGGAGCGCGCGGTTAGGCGTCTGGAGAGGGCACGCCAATCGTTCGATGCAACATTCTCATCACTTCGCCTGACGTGTAATCAGGTCGGTCAGGATGGTCTCGGATTGGCAGGAATGCTTCCAGCCGGTCTTTGGGCGAGACAATCTTTTGAATGTCCTCTTCGGTAAGTCCCAGCTTCTCACTGAACGTGATTTCGCAGCCGTCTTCGAGCGGTTCATGAATAACATCCAAGTTACGCAGGCCTCGAAAACGGATGCTCACCTGCTTGCCTTCAAGGTTGAGGTGGTTCGTGTTGGCTCTCTCACCTTGCTTGATGGCGCGAGCGTAGGCTTCCTCTGGTGAACTAGCTTTGAGCAGGACAAAGTTGATGTGGACGATGTTTCGCTCCGCTCCCTCAACGCGAATTTCCTCGATGAGCTCTGCAAAGAACCATTCGGCATCTTGTGGGATGTAAGCCATACAGGCGAGGTGTGTCGCAATGCTGCCTAACTCGGTAGTAGACGAAAGAATATCGCCAAACAAGGCGAACATCATTCGTCTAGAGCATAGATCATTTCGGTAAGCTACAGTAGCCGCAGTGAGAGAAGTAAGC
>CAXTOX010000135.1:0-8206 GCA_964245885.1 uncultured Chthoniobacterales bacterium
TGCGGGACCGGGCGGGTTCGCTGGCGATGCTGCGCGTGGGAGAAGAGGACGCCTACCGGCTGGAACGCCGCGAGGTCGCCGCCTGTTTGCTGCAACGGCTGGAGGTTCATTACGCAACGTGGCCGGGTCACTTCGAGCGGATCCGCGACGCATGCAGCGACCGTGGCTGTGCGGCGATCCCGCAGCCTGCCGCATAAAAGCGAAAAGCGCGGTTCCCTGGCGAGGAACCGCGCTTTTGTTCGGTCCGTGCCGTCACGGACTTTCTGTGGAGGTCAATTACCGCCGGCCACCAGCCACGCGACGGGCATAGCCACGGTTGACACCGCGGCGGGCATAGCCACGGTTGGCATAGCCATAACCGCGACCACCATAGTACCCACGGCCACCGTAGTAGCCATAACCACGGCCGTAATAACCGTAACCGCCACCGTAGAAGCCGTAGGGATAGCCGTATCCATAACCGTATGGATAACCGCCATACCCGTAACCATACGGATAGCCGTACCCGAAGAAGGGAGCTGGCACACCGACACTGACGAACACTCCCGCCTCCGCCTTCGGCGTTGCGAACAGCCCGACGCCCACCAAAACTGCGATCAATAGAAGCAACTTTTTCATAGTGGTTGTGACGATATATCGTAACACGATCTTCAACTGGACTCAAGTATGGCCACGGGTCATTTCCCCGACAAAAACCACGTCGGGGCCGAGGCGCTCAAAACGGCCTTCGCAACGGCCTGAGCCTGCCGGGGATGCACCGAGCATCCCGGCGACCGCCAGATGCGGACCGCCCGACGCCCACGGCGTAAAATAAAATTGCAAGGCGTCCACCAGCCCCGCGTCGAAGGCTTGTCCGAGCACCTGCCCGCCGCCCTCGATGAGCACGCTGGTCACCTGCCGACGCCCGAGTTCGGCGAGGACTTCCGCCAGCGGCTGGTCACGAAAGACGAGCGTGCGCTCCTTCCACTCGTCCGTGAAAAGGTGCGCGTCTCCCGGCAGGTCACCGCGGCGGGTGAGCACCACGCGCCAGGGTTGGCGGGCGGAGTCCACGCCGCGCACGGTGAGCCGCGGGTTGTCCGCGCGCAGGGTGCCCGCGCCGATGAGAATGGCGTCCACCCGGGCGCGCTGCCGGTGGGCATGGGCACGCGCCCGCGTGGCGCTCAGCCAGCGGTCCTCGCCGGGCGGACGCGTCAGGCGGCCGTCGAGGGTCAAGGCCGCCTTGGCGATCACCCACGGTCGGCCGGTGACGATCCAGCGGTTAAAGGCGCGGTTGAGCCGGCGGCATGCTTCTTCCAGAACACCGGCGCGCACCGGCACGCCCGCTTCTTCCAACAGGCGCAGGCCGCCGCCCGCGTGGCGCGGGTTGGGGTCGGTCGCGCCGACGACCACTCTCGCCAGCCCCGCCTGTAGAATGGCGTCCGTGCAGGGCGGTGTGCGTCCGTGCGTGGAACACGGCTCCAGGGTGACGTAGATCGTCGCTCCGCGCGCGTCCTCCGGACGTTTGAGCGCCCGGAGGGCTTCGATCTCCGCGTGCGGCTGCCCGGCGGCGTGATGATAGCCCCGCGCCAGCACCCGGCCGTTGCGCACGATCACCGCGCCGACGGCCGGGTTCGGGCTGGTGTGGCCGACGCCTTTTTCCGCTTCGCGCAAGGCGAGACGCATGCAGCGTTCGTCCTCGGCATCGGCAAGGTCGGCGGGCGCGGGCACGCGTCAGCTTACGCTCATTCGCCCATCTTTTTCACCCATTCGTCGCCGCGACGCGCGGTCTCCTCGTCCGAGAAAGTGTGTGGAAAGCGTCCGGGCGGGCCGTTGCGGCCGGTCGTCACGCGGGTAGAAGTCGATGGCCTGCTTCGCGCCTTTGATAGTCAGGACCGGAGTCAGCGAATGGCCCCGCGGCTGACAAGAAAACTTGCCAAAACGTGCCACATTCTTTCGGGGGCGGCCGTGGTGGAACGCGTTCCGAGTGACGCCTGCCCCGCACGCTGGATTCTTTCTCCGCTCCCCGTGAAGCTCAGCCTCAACCAAAAACAGACGTTCTACCACGAACTCGGCCGCTTTGCCCAATCGGGCATCACGATGCCCCAGGCGGCCGAATCGCTCGCCGCCGACAGCGCCGGTGGCTTGCGGCGGGCCTTCGACCAGTTGTCGAAGCTGTTTCTGGGCGGTGAATCGGTCTCGGGGGCGTTCGCCGGGCTGCAACCCGCCATCGGGTCGATGGAAGTCGCCCTCATCGAGGCCTCCGACCGCAGCGGCCGGCTGGAGCAGGCGTTCCAATATCTCTCCAGCTACTTCGGCACGCTCGACACCGTGCGCGCGGGGATCATCAAGCGCGCGCTGTGGCCCGTGGTTCAATTGCACCTCGGGGTGTTGATGCTCAACTTCGCCAGCGGGTTCGTCGAAGGCACCATCGGCGGGGGCGGCGGTTTCAGTGTCGTGCGCTTCGTGACACAATGCGTCATTACCCTGGGATTCTTTTATGTGCTCGTCGCCGCGCTGGTCGGCGGGGGGCTTTTGCTGACGCGCACCGCGCGGACCAGCGTGGGCGTGGACCGGTTCCTCTCGCTGATCCCGCTGATCGGCAAGCTGCGCCGCAACCTCGCGCTGAGCCGGTTTTGCGCTTCGTACGAGATGCAGCTTTCCGCGGGCGTCAACGTCATGGACAGCGTCCGCGCGGCCGGCGAGGCCAGCCAGAGCGCACGCGTCCGCGCGGAGGTCGCCCGGATGGTGCCCGAGATGATGGCCGGGGTTTCCCTCGGCACCTTGGTGGTCGGCAAATCCGTGTTCCCGGCGGCGTTCCAGCGTTCGGTGCGGACGGGCGAGGCGACCGGAACGCTCGATGCGGACCTGCGCCGTTGGGCGGACTACTACCAGAAGGCGGCCATTGATTCTCTGGAGGCGGCGGGAGCGTGGCTGTCGCGGGTGGTGACCTTCGGCATCCTCGTTTATCTCGGGTACAAGATCGTGACGACCTACAGCATGGTGATGGGGGAGACGTACAAGCAATTGGACGATCTGTAATACGCGACATTTAGTCACATTGAAGCGAATGATCTGCAAAGCTCTATAGAGCCATATTGGGACACTTTGTGAATCGTACTTCCCCAGACATTAATTGGCAAAGCGTTTTCTGAGAGAGCTTTACGTTACGATAGGATCGGATGCACAATGATGGCATGTGGTTAGCTTTATAGGAGACACGGCGATCCAAACGCCGACTGACCTTCAAGCTACGAACCACAAACCACTCTATGAGCATCATCCGCTACCAGACCCCTTCCCTAACCACCCCAGCCCTCAGCCCGCTGGCTCGCCTGAGCGCGTTCCAACACGAGGTTGACCGCCTGTTCGACCTGCCGTTCTTCGGCCGCGAATCCAGCCGCTCGACCGGTTGGACGCCCGCCCTCGACCTGCACCAAGACAAAGACACGCTCTTCGTTCACGCCGAACTGCCCGGCATGAAGAAAGAAGACGTGACCCTGTCGCTGCACGACGGCGTGCTGACCCTCTCCGGCGAACGCCGCCCGACCCCGGCCGACGACGCGAAGACAGCCGTGCGCAACGAGCGTTTCTTCGGCCGCTTCGAGCGCAGCATCACGCTGCCCGCGCCGGTGGACGCCACCCGCGTGAGCGCCGCCTACGAGAACGGCATCCTGACCGTAACACTGCCGAAATCCGAAGCCGCCAAGCCGCGCCAAATCGAGATCAACGTCAAGTAAGACACCAGCCAACCCTCTCTCTTTTCTCCAACATGGAAACCCAGACTTCCACGCAATCTTCCCAGCAGCCGCAGACCACCAACGGCCACCAAGCCGCCCCGCAACGCTTCGTGCGTCCGCGCGCCAGCGTCACCGAGAACCACGACGGCTTTACCGTCCAGGTCGAGATGCCCGGCGTGCAACCGTCCGGCCTCGAAATCACCTTCGAGAACGGGGAACTGACGCTCGTCGGCCACCGCTCCGCTGCCGCTGGCAACGGGGACGGCCACGAGGTTCTCTACCGCGAGTCGCACGCGGCTGATTACCGCCGCGTCTTCGAGGTGGACCACACCATCGACGCCGGCCGGATCAACGCCGCGCTCGACCAGGGCCTGCTCACCCTGAGCCTGCCCAAAGCCGAGTCGGCCAAACCGCGCCGCATTGAGATCGGTGACCTGAACTGATCGCCCGTCTCGCAAGACCTTCAAAATCAACCCCCTGCAAACCCGCAGATCGCTTTTCGGTCTGCGGGTTTTTTCTTGCGAAAACGCTGGCGTCCAAGGACGTTCGCTGCTAATATTACATTTACTACAAAGCACTCCCGATCATGGCTAAAAACTCGACCGCTGCTCCCGCCTCCGACGACAAATCCCCCGACCTGCTGCGGGTCGCTCCCAAATCTAACAAGGAACTCGACCTCGCCCTCCAGCAGATCACCAAGGACTACGGCGATGGGGCAATCATGCGCCTGGGCGACCGCAAGGTCATGGACGTGGAAGTCATCCCCACCGGTAACATCCTCATCGACCGCGCGCTCGGGGTCGGCGGCGTGCCGCGCGGGCGCATCGTGGAGATCTTCGGGCCGGAAAGCTCGGGTAAGACGACCCTGGCCTTGACCCTCGTCGCGCAGGCGCAGAAGCGTGGCGGACTGGCGGCGTTCATCGACGTGGAGCACGCGCTTGACCCGGTTTATGCCCGCAAGCTCGGCGTCAACCCGGATGAACTGCTCATCTCGCAGCCCTCCTCCGGTGAAGAGGCGCTCCGCATTTGCGAGACTCTGGTGCGTTCCAACGCGCTGGACCTCATCATCGTGGATTCGGTCGCGGCCCTCGTGACCAAACAGGAACTCGAAGGCGAGATCGGCGATTCCACCGTGGGCGCGCAGGCGCGATTGATGAGTGCGGCGTTGCGCAAGCTGACGGCGCTGATTTCCAAGGCCAAGACGACGGTGATCTTCACCAACCAGCTCCGCGAGAAGATCGGCGTGATGTTCGGCAACCCGGAGACGACCCCGGGCGGCAAGGCCCTGAAGTTCTACGCCAGCGTGCGCATCGACATCCGGCGCATCGGCGCGATCAAGCAGCCCGACGGCGCGGTGACGGGTAACCGCACCAAGCTCAAGGTGGTCAAGAACAAGGTCGCGCCACCCTTCACGGAAGCGGAGTTCGACATCATGTACAACGAGGGCATCTCGACGACGGGTTCGCTGCTCGACCTCGCCTTGGAGAAGGGCATCATCGAAAAGCGCGGAAGCTGGCTCTCGTACAAGGGCAGCCAGTTGGCGCAGGGCCGCGACGCTGCCAAGGAACTTCTCAAGAAGGACGCCGGGATTTACGGCGAGATCGAGGCCGCCGTGCTGGAGTCGATGAACGGCGCAAACGGCAAGGACGAGAAGTAACCGGCGCTTGACGCATAAACGACGACGGCGCTTCCGGGAGTGTAAACCCGGGAGCGCCGTTTCTGTTTTTGGTTGTGGAGACCGGCTTCAATACCAGCCTCAGAAGTTGAGATGGTTGGTCAAATACAGGATCAGCAGGATGACGAGGATCAATCCCAACCCGCCGCTCGGACCGTAACCCCAGTTACGGCTGTGGCCCCACGTGGGCACGGAACCGAAGACGAGCAGGAGAATGACGATGAGAAGAATGAGGGACATATCGTTTGTGAATTCGAGGCTCGAAGCGCCGCTGGCTGTCATCTGTCTAAGAGCTTCATCCATCATCAGATGAAACGTCTTCTCTCGTCCACAAAAGTCCCCAGCCCCGGCAGGGGCATAAGAGGCTCCCAGCCCCGGCAGGGGCATAAGAGGCTCCCAGCCCCGGCAGGGGCGTAAGGATTTAGCCCACGGCGCAAGCCGTGGGAACACGGTTTTTCATCGTCATAGCCCCGGCAGGGGCGTAAGAAAACCGGCGTGGCCCACACGCTGACGCTGCTGCTCACCCACGTTGAATGCATCGCCCGATAGGAGGAACACCACCGGCGCATCGGGTCTGCCGAAGAGTTCGTCGCCTTGCTCCGCAAACATGGCGTGGCCTACGACGAACGTTTCGTGCTCGGTTAGAGCGGACCGCGACGTGGGTTTTCTTCCGCCCCTGCCGGGGCTACAGCGTTTTTGAACATGCTCACCCACGGCTTACGCCGTGGGCTAAACTCTTCCGCCCCTGCCGGGGCTTTGGTCCTCGTGGTGATCATCCCCACGGCTTGCGCCGTGGGCTAAACTCTCACGCCCCTGCCAGGGCTGATACAGCCGATCAACGCTCCATCGTTGCCAAGCCCGCCGATTTGTCCTATTGCTTTGACCCCACCCAATGACCTCCGCCGAGATCCGCCAGTCCTTCCTCGATTTTTTCCGCGAGAAACAGCACTCCATCGTGCCTTCGGCCAGCTTGCTGCCCACCTCGCCCAACCTCCTGTTCACCAACGCGGGCATGAACCAGTTCGTGCCCTACTTCCTCGGCGCGGAACAGCCCTCGTTCTCCCCCGCCCGCGCCGCGGACACGCAGAAGTGCATCCGCGCCGGCGGCAAGCACAACGACCTCGACGACGTGGGCCTGGACACGTACCACCACACGTTCTTCGAGATGCTCGGCAACTGGTCGTTCGGCGACTACTTCAAGGCCGAGGCCATCGGCTGGGCGTGGGAACTCCTCGTCGACCGCTGGAAGTTCCCGCCGCAACGCCTCTACGCCACCGTGTACCGGCCCGGCGCGGGCGACCCCGGCGGGTTCGACCAGGAAGCCTACGACCACTGGGCGGCCTGGTTTCACTCCGCCGGATTGGACCCGGAGGTCCACATCGTCGGCGGCAACAAGAAGGACAACTTCTGGATGATGGGCGACACCGGCCCGTGCGGCCCGTGCTCGGAACTCCACGTCGACCTGACCCAGGCCGGCGACACGAACGGCACCTTGGTCAACAAAGGCGACTCGCGCTGCATCGAGATCTGGAACCTCGTCTTCATCCAGTTCAACGCCAACCCGGACGGAAGTTTCTCGCCGCTGCCCGCGCGCCACGTCGACACGGGCATGGGTTTCGAGCGCGTGGTGAGCATCCTCCAGGGCACGGGGGATTTCTCTGATTTCAACTACTACATCTCGAACTACGACACGGATATCTTCCGGCCGATCTTCGACGAGATCGAGCGCCTGTGTCCGCACAAGTACCATTCCACGCAGCCGGCGGAGGGCACGGCGGGAGCGAACGACCAGGAACGCGTCGACATCGCCTTCCGCGTGGTCGCCGACCACCTGCGCACGCTGAGCTTCGCCATCGCCGACGGCATCCTGCCTGGCAACACGGACCGCCATTACGTGCTGCGCCGCATCTTGCGCCGGGCGGTGCGCTACGGGCGCACGCTCGGGTTCAGTGAGCCGTTCTTCTACCAACTCGTGCCGACGCTCGTCGCGCAGATGGGCGGCGTGTTCCCGGAACTCGCCGAACAGGCAGAGAAAGTCGCCGCAACGATCAAGGCCGAGGAGGAAAGCTTCAACCGCACGCTGGACCGCGGCATCGCGTTGTTCGAGGAAGCGGCGGCGCAACTGCCCGAGGGCGGACAGATCAGCGGTGCGGTGGCGTTCCGGCTGTCGGACGAACAGGGCTTCCCGCTCGACCTGACCGAGGTCATGGCGCGCGAACACGGCCTGACCGTGGACACCGCCGGTTTTGAAGAACTCATCGAGAAACAGCGCGCCCTCGCCCGCGCCGCGCAGAAGAAAGAGGTCATCACCGCCGAGACCGACCCGGAAGCGGACCAGGTGAAAACCGATTTCGTCGGCTACGTGCGCGACGCCTGCGTGGCGAACATCGAGGAGGTCAAAGAGGACGGCGATCAGGTCTACGCCGTGGTGAACCGCTCGCCGTTCTACGCCGAAATGGGCGGGCAGGTCGGCGACATCGGCATCATCCAGATCAGCGGCAAGCCCGACGTGACGATCGCCAACACCGTGCGGCGCGGCCCGAGTTATTTCCTGCGCCTCGCCAACCCGGAGGACAAGGCGAACCTTTCCACCGACCGGCTCGTCTCCCTGGAAATCGATGCGACCCGCCGCCGGGCTATAGAGACGCACCACACCGCCACGCACCTGCTCCACTGGGCGCTGCACGAGGTCGTCGGCCCGGACGCGACACAGAAGGGCAGCTACGTCGGCCCGGACCGCCTGCGGTTCGACTTCAACAGCGCCGCCCTGACCCGGGCGCAGGTCACCGATATCGAGGTGCTGGTCAATTCGCAC
>CAXTOX010000135.1:8216-11234 GCA_964245885.1 uncultured Chthoniobacterales bacterium
GGTCAACGACGTGGAAAACCTTGTCAACTCACACACCCTTCTCAACTCCCCCGTGGGTTGGCAGGAAGTGCCGTTCTCCGACGTGCGCGGGCGGCCGGACATCATGCAATTTTTCGGTGACAAATACGGCGACAGCGTGCGCGTCGTGCAGATCGGCGGACGGCCCGGCGGGATGGACGGTTATTCGATGGAACTGTGCGCGGGCACGCACGTCCGCGCGACGGGCCAGCTCGGGGCGTTCAAGATCGTCAGCGAGGGCGCGATCAGCGCCGGAGTGCGGCGCATCGAGGCGGTGGCGGGTCAGGCGGCGCTCGCGTTTTTCCGCGAACAGGCTGCCATCCAAGGCAAACGCATCGAAGAACTCGAAGCGAAGCTGGCGGAGTTGAGCAAGTCGCAGGAAAAGGATAAAGCCAACCAGGTCAAGCGCGACGCGGAGGCGTTCGTGGACAAGGCGCTGCCGAAGGTGGACAGTGCCGCGAACGTGCCGCGCATCATCGAAAACGTCCCGCTCGGCGAGGCGGGCGCGGAACTGCTGCCGACGATCCTCAACGGCCTGAAGGGCCGCCAGTTCAAGGGTGTGGCGGTGCTCGTCGGCGTGGCCGACGGCACGGTACACATGGCGGTGGGCGTGTCGCCGGAGTTCGTGGGCCGCTTCAACGCGGGCAAGATCGTGCAGCAACTGGCCTCCATCGTCGGTGGCAAGGGTGGCGGCAAGGCCGACCAGGCGCGCGGCGCGGGCAAGGATGCGAGCAAGGTGGAAGCCGCGCTCAAGAAGGCTGGCACGATGCTGGGTTAGAGCAAACCATCCGCTTCGAGGCGGAACTCACCTTCAAATTCATGTCTCACAATCTCAACTCCATCACAAGAAATGATACGCTGATTTGTGAGACGAGTTTTTGATGCACTTACACTGCTCTTGTAAGTCCGTAATCCTGGGAAGGCGCACGGTGATGCTATGAAACAAGTGTTTTGTGAGACGGCATTGGGCATGATTCGGCATTTGTCCGAAAGCCCTTGTTTATTAGGAGCGATCTTCCTCGAAGGATCGACCGAGCCCTGTTGTAGCTGGAAATTTCGTTTGGATTTCTCCGGCGAGGTTGCTCTTCAAGAAGCGTGCGTCATCATTTGAAAAGAGACTTGACTCCGTTGCATAACCTCCTACGAATGATGCAGGTAACGTCTTTTTGATTCTCTGCTGTTTATGAAAATCTCTCAATTTTACACCCTCCCTGTGGTCATTGCGGTTTCGATTTTGCCCCTTGCCTCACTGTATGCCGCAAACAACGCGAGCGACAACGCCAACAACTCGACCTATACCGCCACGAGCTACGGTGGGCTGAATGGCGGCACCGGCTTTGGCGTCAACACGATCACCACCAACGGCGTCGGCATCACCAATTCGTTCATCGGCAGTGCCGCGAATAACGGGGATGGCGGCTCCGGCGGCGGTATCAACACGAATGGCCGATCCTTCGCCCTTACCTCCGGTGCCACCGGCAGGATTCAGGACACACGTTCCTTCACGGCCGGCGGCCCGAATGCCAGCACCTCGCTCGCCGCCGGCCAGGTATTTTCGCTCGGCTTTGACAACGGGCCGGTCAACGGGCCTGTCGGACTCAACCTGCTCGATGCCACTGGCACCTCGCAGTTTACCTTCGAATACGCCGGCGGCGGAACCTACTCCTACGGGATCGGCAGCGGCGTCCAAATCAGCACCGGGGTCGCCTTCACGCTCAACGGCCTGAACGTTTCCTTCGCGCTGGGCGCGGGGAACGCCTTCGCTCTCACGATCACGCCCCTCAGCGGCACGACGACCACGATCAACGCGGTCTTGCCGGCGGGGGCAACGATCTCGCAGTTCCAGATGTTCGGGAACGATGCGGCCGACGGCGACGGGGGGAACGTGCACAACTACGATCTGTATTTCAACAGCGTCGCGGTGACCACGGTGCCCGAGCCGGGAAGCTGGTTGGCATTGCTGGTGGGCGTCGGCTTGCTGGTCGGCGTCAAACGCTTTCGCCGCCACCGTCGGGCTTGAGGCTGGCGGCGTCGGTGTATCGGGTTTTGAGATCGCCGCACCGGCAGGATCGGAGTAGCGATTTTCGTGGGTGGAACTCGGGCGTGCCTCGCGTTGTGCGTCGGGACGCGCGGCACGTCGGCTCGGTTGTAGTACGATACCACTCGGCAGCCGCGCCGTTGGATGTCCTCCCGACCGCCTCCCTGCTGTCCACCAGCGCGAGCACGAACGCCGCCTTTCTCCCGGCGGCTTCCACCGCGCCGATCAGCCCTCGCCTGAACTCACCATGCCGAAAATCGTGGTTTTGGAAGGTGGTTAACCCGGAAGTATCCGCAACCGTCTCAAGAAACAGATGATTTCTGAGACGCATGATCTCAATCTTCATTGTGGACAACCGCTACGCTCATTGTTGCGCTTTGAGCCGGTAGCAGAATCGTGTCGCACCATCGGCGGTGGGCACTGTGGTCGTCCAACGCTCATCCAGTCCCAGACCAGATCGCGGCGCGTCGAGAAGTATGTTCCCCTTCCAGGGTTCGACTGCTGCCCCAATTTGCAAAACAAATCGTTGGCCGCGTGAGGTCCTGCAAGTGCACGAGGCTGTCGGCCGTCAGGCCGCCCCAAAGCCGAAGTCCACCGGCGAACCGCCTTGGCGAAGTTCCACTTGGCCAGGAACCCGCCGCGGTCCACCACCGGCGGCAGGGAGTGCAGCGGCATGTCCAGGAACGTGGTCACCCCGCCGGCCGCTAAGTGCCTATCCGAATAACCCACGTGGGTTTTCTTACGCCCCTGCCGGGGCTGTGGGGGAGGGCCGTTCTTCCCCGGGGCTCACGCCCCGGGCTAACTTCTTGCGCCCCTGCCGGGGCTAGATACCTGTCTGCCTCTCCCTGTTTTCTGCCGCCCCTGCCGGGGCTAAATGCCTACCCACACCACCCTGTTTTCCGCCGCTCCTGCCGGGGCTAAACGCCTCTCTGCATCTTCCTGGTTTGCAGCCCCGGCAGGGG
>CAXTOX010000136.1:0-5797 GCA_964245885.1 uncultured Chthoniobacterales bacterium
GCAGGGGCGCAAGAAATCAGCCCACGGCGTGAGCCGTGGGAAAAGAACAAAAAACAGATCAGCCCCGGCAGGGGCGGCAGAAAACCGGCCGGGTGGTCCCGGAGTGAGGGCGTCCTTTCTGCCGCCCCTGCCGGGGCTAGGCTCACGGATGATCGTCTTCCCACGGCTCACGCCGTGGGCTTCACTCTGACGCCCCTGCCGGGGCTGAAAACTTGCCAGACTGTACCACTACCTGCCCGCAGCCGACACCTGGGTCAGGATCAATCATCCCGTCGATACTCGACGGAGCCGATGTTCTCCCAATGGAAGGCAATCACGTCGCGGCTGTTGATCTCCAGCCGGCCCGGCACGAAGCGAGGCCGGTAGAACTCGCGCTCGGCGACCTGCCCCTCACCCTGGAGCGTGGCCACGTCCGCCCGCCAGGTGATCTCGCCGGCCGGAACGTGTTCGTCGCCGGTGATTTTGACGGCCACCACGCTGGTGCCGGTTTGCGTGATCACCACGATCTCGTCGAAGTGGCCCGGATAGCGGCCGATCCATTCACCCGTGAGTTCCGGCGGGAAATCGTCAGTCATGGTCCGGGTCGTCTGCCGCGCCGGCCGATCACGCCTCCTGCTGCCGCAGGCGCGACCGCACGAGTTCGAGCAGTTGCCGGTTGGAAGGCGATTGCGGTTGCAACCGAAGCGATTCTTGCACCGCGCGCGCTGCCAGCGCCCAGTCCTCGGTCTGAATCGCGCAGACGGCCATGCCGTTCCAAGCTCCGAAGTGGTCGGGCTTCAAGGCAACGACCTTTTGGCAGTACCGGATGGATTCCTCCGGCCTTCCTTGCAGGTACAGCACGGTGGCGAGTTTGTTGGCGGCCTCCGCCCAGTCCGGGTGCGCCGCCATCAGCTTCCGGAACGTCTTGGCCGCGGCCGGGAGCTGGCCCGCGTTCATCGCCTCGACGCCGTCGTCCATCGTGCGTCGGGCGTCGAGGCCGGCCTCTTCGAGCCAGCATTCCCAGAGTCCGGCGACGGCGAGTTGCACCACGGCGGGATTTGCAGAGGCGAGACAATGGGTGAATTCCGGCTCGGCGCGCAACTCGATCAGTCGCCGCAACGCTCCGAGGCGTTGCGCGGTGGTGCCGGTTTCGAGAAGCGCGCGCAGTTCCCCCGCGGTGGCGGCACCGCATTCGGAGGCGGGACGCAGACGGCCGGTGTCGCGTAGATGGTATCCCATGATGGGCAGGGCAGTGAGGAGGGTCAGGACAACGGCCGGCGGAGCGAAGATCCGCCAACGCGCGCTTGCCAGCGGCGGCTTGAACAGCCAGAACTGTACCCGCACGGCGAGGGTTCGTAAACTGCCGCGCAATCGGTGGCAGACAAGCTCATTTTTCGGTAAATTTCTTATGGATCAAGATTTGGAAGCGTCGATCGGCATCATCGGCGGCAGCGGTCTCTACCAGATGGAGGCGCTTACGGAAGTCCACGAAATCGGCATGGATACGCCGTTCGGTCCGCCTTCGGACGCGATTATCGCCGGGCGTTTGTCGGGCCGGGCGGTGTACTTCCTGCCGCGTCACGCCCGGGGGCACCGGCTGCTGCCCACGGAGATCCCGCATCGGGCCAACATCTACGCGTTACGCTCGCTGGGCGTGCGCTGGCTGTTGAGCGTCGGAGCGGTGGGCAGCTTGAAGGAGGAGTTTCCCCCGCGGCACATCGTGCTGCCGGACCAGTTCTTCGACCGCACCAGCCGGCGCAGCGAACACACGTTTTTCGGCGGCGGCATCGTCGCGCACGTCGCCTTCGCGGAGCCGACGTGCGCGGCCCTGCGCAAGCTCGTGCACGAGGCCGCGACGGAGTTGGGCCTGCCGGTGCACGACGGCGGGACGTACGTGAACATGGACGGCCCGGCGTTCTCGACGCGCGCGGAATCCCTGGCGAACCGTCATCTCGGCTTCGACGTGATCGGCATGACGAACCTGCCCGAGGCCAAGCTCGCGCGCGAAGCCGAGATCGCGATGGCGAGCGTGTCGTTCGTCACCGACTACGATTGCTGGAAGACGGACGAGGAGCCGGTCAACGTGGAGACGGTCATCGGCCACCTCATCGCCAATGCGGAGACGGGCAAGCAAATCCTCGCCCACGTCATCCCGCGGCTGCCGACGGTGGCCGACTGGCCCGAGCACCGGGCGCTGGACACGGCGATCATCACCCAGCCGTCGCACTGGCCGGAGGCGACGGCGGATATATTATCGCTGCTGCTGGGACGTTTTCGGCAGTGAGGAACCAAAGCGCGCCGACCTGTCGGCAGCCGCTTGCTTTGAACCGTCGATCTGTTACTAACGTCCGTTCTGCTTTTCCTTTTTCCCACCGCCGCCTGACATGATTTCCGCCTCCCGCCGGTTCGTTCCCGCCCTCGCGTTTTTCGCCGCGTTGTCCGCCGTCCGCGCCCAGGACGCCGCGTCCATGTCTTCGCCGGTGGCCAGTCCGGTATCCAACACTACCGCCGCGGCGAAGCCCGAAAAAACGACCTGGAGCGACGTGCGCGTCCACGGGCAGTACGTCGCGCTGACCTTCGACGACGGTCCGCACTTCGCCCTGACGCCCCGGCTGCTGGACACCCTCAAGGCCAAAGGCGTGCACGCGACCTTCTTCGTCGTCGGCCAGAACGCCAAGGAATACCCGGCGATCCTCAAGCGCGCCATCGCCGAGGGGCACGAGATCGGCAACCATAGCTGGTCCCATCCCAACCTCGCCAAGATGAGCGACGAGGCGGTCAAATCCGAGTTGAACCGCACCAGCGACGCCGTCGAGGCCGCGATCGGCAAGCGGCCCACGCTCATGCGTCCGCCCTACGGAAGCTTCACCAAGACGCAGGGCAAGTGGTTCCACGACGAACTCGGCTTCACGGTCGTGCTCTGGGACGTGGACCCCGAAGACTGGCGCGACCCCAGCGCGGCGGTGGTCGAGGACCGCGTGCTCAACGGCTGGAAGGGAAGCACCGGCGTGCGTAACGGCTCCATCGTCCTCTCGCACGACATCCACAAGGGCACCGTCGAGGCGGAACCCGAGATCATCGACAGGCTGATCGCCAAGGGGTACAAATTTGCGACGGTCTCCGAGTTGATCGCGATGAACGAGCCTGAACCATCGCCCACGCCGAAGCCGAGCGCCTCGCCCGGTGCCACGGCGAAGGTAAAAACTCCGCACCCACTGGCCACGCCGAAGCCGACGGTGGACCCGTCGCTGCCCAAGAAGATCGACGGCACGAGGTAAAGGCAGAAGGCAGAAGTTCAGAAGGAGGAAAGCAGAGGACAGAAACCGGGAGGCAGTAGGCCGGAGGATTTCTTCTCCGTCCTCTTGCCTTCTGCCTTCTGCCTTCCGCTTTTGCAAATGGCTGCCACCTACACGACCCCCATCGCCAACGATTACCTGGAGCTTCGCGCCGAGTTGGGCACGGCGTTGTTTTCGCTCACCGAGCTGGCGCTGGAGTCCAACGCCCCGGCCGAAACGGTCCAGATAATGGGGAACCTCCAGACAAGTCTGCGGGAGCCGTTTTTGTTCGTCGTGGTCGGCGAGGTGAAAGCCGGGAAAAGCTCGTTGCTCAACGCGCTTTTCGGCGAGGAGTTCTGCTGCGTGGACGTGCTCCCGGCGACGGACTGCGTCCACGTTTTCAAGTACGGCGAACAGGCGCGCGAGGTGCCGCTGCACGCGGATCTGGTGGAGCGTTACCAGCCGGTGGCGTTCCTGCGGGACTTCAACATCGTGGACACGCCGGGCACGAACACCATCGTCACCCAGCACCAGCGCATCACCGAGCAGTTCGCGCCGCTGGCGGACCTGATCCTGTTCGTGTTCTCCGTCGTGAACCCGTGGGGCGCGAGCGCGTGGCAGTTCCTGGAGCACTTGCAGCGCAAGTGGCTCAAGAAGGTCGTCTTCGTCGTCCAGCAGACGGATCTGCGCGAGGAACGCGAGGTGCAGGCCATCGTCCAACACCTCAAGCAGACCGCGGCGGGGCGCTTTGGCCAGGCGTTCCCGGTGTTCCCCGTTTCCGCGAAGAAGGCGTTTCTTTCCAAAACCAGCGGCGTGGACAAGGCCCGGCTGTGGGAGGAAAGCCGCTTCGGCCCGCTGGAGGATTACATCAACGAAATCGTGGGAACCGGCGACGCACGGCGCGAGAAGCTGCGGAGCATCGACAAAACGGCCCAGGTCATCCTCGGCGACCTTGCCGGCAGTGCGCGCAACGACGCCCGCGTCGCGTCCGCGGACCGGTTGGAGTTGACCCGGCTCCAGGAAACGGTCGCGCAGCATCGCGGCCGGGCCGGGGTCGGGGTCGAGGTGTTTCTGCGTGGGATCGACACGGCGTTTTCTCGCTGCCAGCACCAGGCTGAACATCTCCTGGCGCAGAAACTACGCCCCGGCGCGTCGCTGGGACTGGCGTTCGGGGTCAAAGCTCACTGGCAGCAAGATTTCCAACGCAACTTCGAGAGCATGCTCCACGCGGCAGTTTCGCGGCAGACCGAGCACGCGTTCGACCTGTTGGAAGGGGAATTGCGGAGCGTCTGGACGCAGTTGAGCGAGAGCCTGCGCGCGAACCTCAGCGCCGGAGCGCGCGCGCGGTTGGCACCGGGCACGGTCGACTTCGCGGAGCAGCGCCCGCGGCTCACGGACAAGATCGGGGTCGCCACGGTCGAAAGCCTCGCGGACGAACGGCTGGAAACCGGGTTGGCCGCGTCGTTTGCCGACGTGGCGGCAGCCGTCCGCCGGCCATGGTGGGCGGGGTTGTTGCTGATCGTCGTGGCGGGGACGATCCTCGGCACCGGTTGGCTGTCGGTGTGGGCGGGCGTCGCAGCGGCGGCGCTGGCGGTGGGGGCGGTTCTGCTCGGATTGCGCGCAGCGGCCGATCAGCGGCGGGCGACGCTGGAAGCCTATCGGACCCAGATGCGGGAGCGGCAGGCGGAACTGAGCGAGACCGTGGCCGGGCTGATCCGGCAGGCCATCGACGCGTTCTACGCGAAGGTCGAGCAAGTGTACGCGCCGCTGGAAGCATTTTGCCGGACGCAGGAGGCGGCGCGCCAGCCGCTGCTCGCACGCGTGGATACGTTGGAGCAGGCGTTCCGGGACATCGCGGGTCGTCTTTGAGGTGGATGGAGCTGTCCGAGCGGCCATGGAATTTTGCTTTTTACTTTGCACGCGCCTTCTCGGATGGTGTCCGCGCTCATGCCCGAAGGAGACGCCGCCACTTCCACGCTGCCCGCCACCGATGTTCCGGCCGCGCCGGTCGGCGTGACGCGCAGCAAGCGGGCGGTGTTCGTGCGGCGACTAACGAGCGCGGTGGCTTTGTGGTCCCTGCTGCTCGTTGTCCTGCTGGCGGGTCAGCCCATCGGGTATTTCCTGCTCGTGGCGGGGTTCGCCCTCGGCGGCCTGTGGGAATTTTACGGGATGCTCGACAACAAACGGCTGCCGAACTACCGCCTCTTCGGGATGATCTGCGCCACGATTTTTCTGGTGGGCAGTTCCTGGTTCTGGTACGAGGCCAGCGCCTTCGGCAACCCGACCTACCACGCCATCTCGGCCAATAACTTCGAGACCGCCGGCCTCCTGATCTTCCTGCTGGGCGTGTTCGGACGGCAGTTCTTCACCCACTCCAGCCGCGACATCCCGCCGTTGGAGACGATGGCGTACACGGTCTTCGGGCTCTTCTACGTGCCCTGGCTCTTCAACTGCATCACGAAGGTCATCTACGTCGTGCCCCGCGCGCCGGACGGCGCCTTCCTGCGCCGCATCGGCCTGCTGAACGCCGGCACCAGCGACGG
>CAXTOX010000136.1:5807-11212 GCA_964245885.1 uncultured Chthoniobacterales bacterium
TCTTCGGACTGTTCTACGTGCCGTGTCTGTTCAACTGCATCACCAAAATCGTCTACGTCGTGCCGCGCATCGACGGGCTTCTGGTCGGCCAGTATTACGTGCTCTACCTCATCGCCGTGTCGAAGTTCAGCGACATGGGCGCGTACCTGGTCGGCAGCGTGATCGGCAAACACAAGATGGTGCCACACATCAGCCCGGCCAAGACGTGGGAGGGCTTCGGCGGCGCGCTGGCGTTTTCGCTGCTGGCCAGCTACGGGTTGCGCGCGCTCATGCCGATCAAACTCGGGCTGCTCAGCCATGTCGACTGCCTCGTCATGGGTCTGACGCTCAGCGTCGTGGCGGTCATCGGCGACCTTGCCGAATCCATCCTCAAGCGCAGTACCGGTGTAAAAGACTCCGGCCGGCTGCTGCCAGGGATCGGCGGGATGCTCGACCTCATCGATAGCCTGCTTTTCACCGCTCCCGTGCTGTACTTTTACCTGTGCTTCCTCCTGCGCCGGGGCTGACATGAACAAACGCCGCCTCATCGTGCTCGGGGCCACCGGCTCCATCGGCCAGAGCGCCGCCAAGGTCGCCGCCGACCTGCCCGACCGAGTGGAACTCGCCGGCCTCGCCGCGCACCGCAACGCCGGGCGGCTCGCCGCGCAGGCCAACCGGTTCCGCCCCGAGGCGGTGTGCCTCGTCGACGAAACCAAAGCCGACGAACTCCGCGCCGCCCTCGCGCCCGGCTACGCACCGCGCCTGCTCTTCGGCGAAGAAGGGCTGGTCGAACTCGCTACGACCTGCCGCGCCGACATGGTGCTCGTGGCCATCGTGGGCACCGGCGGGTTGCGCCCCGCGCTCGCCGCCATCGAGGCCGGGCGCGACCTCGCCGTGGCGAGCAAGGAAATCCTCGTCATGGCCGGGGAAACGGTCATGCGCGCGGCGACCGCCAAGGGCGTGCGCGTCCTGCCGGTGGACAGCGAGCACAACGCCATCTTCCAATGCCTCGAAGGCCGCGACCCGGCGACGGTCCGGCGGCTGATCCTGACGGCTTCGGGCGGTCCGTTCCGGCAGGCGAGCAACGAAGTGATTGCCGCCGCCACGCCCGCACAGGCGCTCAAGCACCCGACCTGGGACATGGGCCGCAAGATTTCGGTCGATTCCGCGACCCTCTTCAACAAAGGCTTGGAAATGATCGAGGCGCGCTGGCTCTTCGACGTGCCAATGGCACGCGTGGACGTGGTGGTCCACCCACAGAGCTTCGTGCACTCGATGGTGGAGTTCATCGACAGCTCCGTGCTCGCGCAGTTGAGTCACTCGGACATGTGCTTCCCGATCCAGTACGCGGTGACCTGGCCCGAGCGCGTCGCCAACACGCTGCCGCCCCTGGACTTCGCCACGCTGCGCGCGCTGGAGTTCGAAGCGCCCCGGCGGGCGGATTTCCCGGCGTTGGATCTCGCGCGGGAAGCCGGCGAAAAGGGCGGCACGCTACCCGCCGTGCTCAACGCCGCCAATGAGGTCGCCGTCGCCGCGTTCCTCGAAAATCGCCTGTCGTTCCCCGGCATCTGGGAAGTGGTCGGCAAGATCATGGGCGCGCACCGGGTCGTTGCGGAGCCTGATCTCGGTGCTATACTCCACGCCGACGCCGAAGCCCGTTGCGAGGCAACCGCGCTCCTTTCCTAAACCTTTCTTTCCGCCGCGCTTTTTCCGCGTCCGCGCCTCTTCCCCTCATGGATTCCGTCAAGCACGCCCTATATTTCCTGTTTGTCCTGCTGGAAGTCGTCCTGATCTTTAACCTGCTCATCGTGGTCCATGAACTGGGCCACTTCCTCGCCGCGCGCTGGCGGGGGCTCGTGGTCGAGCAGTTCGCGGTGTGGTTCGGCAAGCCGTTGTGGAAACGCACCTACAACGGCGTGGTCTATAGCCTCGGGTCCATCCCGTTCGGCGGGTTCGTCAAGCTGCCGCAGATGGCCCCGATGGAATCCATCGAGGGCGAAAGCGACATTCCCCGGGAGCAACTCCCCAACGTCTCGCCGCTGGACAAAATCATCGTGGCATTCGCGGGGCCGCTGTTTTCCCTGGGGTTGGCGTTCGTGTTCGCGTGCGTGGTCTGGGCCGTCAAGCGTCCGCTGAGCGAGGCGGAGACGAGCACGGTCATCGGCTACGTCGCCGCCGAGGGGCCCGCCGCCAAGGCGCGGTCCGACGCTGGAAACGACGTGGTTGGCTTGCAGCCCGGCGACGAAATCCTGGAGGTAGACCACCATCCGGTCCATCGCTTCGGCGGTATGAACGGCAGCGTCGTGTGGTACGTGGCGCGCAGCGAGGGGGATTCGATTCCTTTCAAGGTCCGGCGCGACGGTCGCGAGATCACGTTCTACCCCGTGCCGGACACCGGCGAAGACGAAAACACGGGCTGGTTTCACCGCAAGCCGTTGCGGCAAGTGCAGATCGAACCCGCTTTCGCGAGCATCGTGGCCGATGTCGCCAAGGACAGCCCCGCCGCCAACGCCGGGCTGGAGAAAGGCGACGTGATCACGGCGGTCAACGGCCAGCAGGTCTACAATCCGGATACCATCGGCAACGAGGAGCTGGCGAGCTTCAATAAACCGGTGGTGCTGACCGTCAAGCGCGGTGAACAGACGCTGCAAAAGACGCTGTCGCCGATGCCTTTCAAGATCGGTTCCGTCGCGGAAGGCAGCCCGGCCGAAAAGGATGGCGGACTGAAAAAAGGCGACGTGATCGTCGCGGTGAACAACGTGGTCCCGGCGAGTCTGGTGGACTTCAAAGCGATGATGGCCGCGCACACCGATCAGCCGGTCGAACTGAAGATTTCCCACAACGGCGGTCCCGAGCAGAAGGCGACCGTCACGCCGCGTGTGCCCATAGGAGGGCCGAAGGACCAGAAGGCTATCATCGGGGTGTCCCCGGACTTCGAGGAGGACGGCATCGCCTGGATGGAAGGGGGAAGAATGTCCCCCGTGCGCGAGGAACCGACTGAGCAGATCGCCGGGAGCGTGATGAGCATTGTCAACACGGTGGGTGCCGTCATCGCGCCGAAGTCCGGCATCAAGCTCCAGCATCTCGGTGGTCCGGTGATGATCGCCCAGACGTATTTCAAGCTGCTCACGAGTGAGCACGGCTGGCAGCTTGCCCTGTGGTTCAGCGTGGTGCTCAACGTCAATCTCGCCTTACTCAACCTGCTGCCGGTGCCGCTGTTCGACGGCGGGCACATCTTGATGGGCCTCATCGAGATGATCCGGCGCAAGCCCATCAGCATCCGCGTGCTGGAAATGATCCAGGTGACCTGTTTCGTGGTGGTGGTCGGTTACATGCTCTACATCACGTCGTTCGATCTGGTGGCGCTCGTCTCCGGCGACCGGAGCCGGCGGAACATGGAGTTCCGCACGCCCGCCGCGAAGCCGGCGGCTTCACCAGCTAAGTGATCGTTGCAGGTTGCGGGCTGGCTGCGACAGCGAAATGCCTCCGCAAAGGCCGCAAAGGTCGCAAAGGGAAGAAGGGAGATGTTCCAGAGGCCGATCCAGCCAGCCAGAAAAAGCCTCACACAGAGGCCGCAGAGGTCACAGAGAGAAGCGGAAATTGGAGAACGAAGGGCTTCTTCTTCCAGTCCCTTTTTTCTCCGTGACCTCTGCGGCCTCTGTGTGAGGCTCTCCTCTATTTTCCTTTCCGTCCCTTTGCGGCCTTCGCGGCCTTTGCGAGAGGCTCTCTTCCGCAGGATGACAAGCGCGGAGGTTTGCCCTAGATTCACTCGAACCCGACCTTTCGTGCCATGAACCCTGCTCTCCGCCTGCAAACTTCCGGTCCCGTCCGTCGTCGCCGCACCCGGGTCGTGCGCGTGGGTGGCGTCCCCATCGGCGGGGACAACCTGGTGCGCGTCCAGTCGATGATCACCTGCGATACGATGGACACGGCGGCCAGCATCCAGCAGACGCTCGACCTCGCGGGTGTCGGTTGCGAGATCGTGCGCATCACGGCCCCGACGGTCAAGGACGCCCGCAACCTGGAGTTCATCAAAGCCGGCCTGCGCGAACGCGGCTGCGAGGTGCCCATCGTCGCGGACATCCATTTCAAGCCCGACGCCGCCATGGAAGCGGCCCGGTGGGTCGAGAAGGTGCGCGTCAACCCGGGCAACTTCGCGGACTCCAAGAAGTTCGCCGTCAAGGAATACACCGACGAGCAGTACGCCGCCGAACTGGAGCGCATCCGTGAACGGTTCACGCCGCTGGTTCTGCTCTGTAGGGAACGCGCGGTTTCCATCCGCATCGGCACGAACCACGGTTCGCTTAGCGACCGCATCATGAACCGCTACGGCGACACCCCGCTGGGCATGGTCGAGAGCGCGCTGGAGTTCGCCCGCATCGCGCGCAGCCTGGACTTTCACGACTTCATCTTTTCCATGAAGTCCAGCAACCCCAAGGTCATGATCAACGCCTACCGGCTCCTCGCGGACCGACTGGAACGCGAAGGTCCTGACTGGAACTACCCGCTGCACCTCGGCGTCACGGAAGCCGGTGACGGCGAGGATGGCCGGATCAAGAGCGCCATCGGCATCGGTTCGCTGTTGCGCGACGGTATCGGCGATACCGTGCGCGTGTCGCTGACCGAGGACAGCGTGTACGAGATACCTGTGGCGCGCGCTCTGG
This sequence comes from uncultured Chthoniobacterales bacterium, assembly GCA_964245885.1. Lineage (GTDB taxonomy): Bacteria > Verrucomicrobiota > Verrucomicrobiia > Chthoniobacterales > SZAS-18 > CAHJWO01. The sequence goes on from CAXTOX010000136.1 coordinate 10,451, forward strand.
TCGATCTTTGCGCGGTGCCGGTGAATGGCCCGGAGGGCGAACCCGCACCGCTGGCGTTTGACCCGTTTTCGTACAAGCGGCGCGGCGCGGCGCGGATGATGGCCGGCGACGTGGCCGTTGGGTTGGGCGAGGTGCCGCGCGTGGTCGTGCGGCAGAAGACGCTCGACCAGATCGCGCACAAGCTGGCGCGCATGGGTGATTTCCAGCCGGAGATCGTCTACGAACAGGCCGACGTGCGCGAGATCGACCCGCGCGATGACGCGGCCGTGGCCGCCCTGAACGCCGACGCGGCGAACCACTTCGTGACCGTGCGCGACGGGATCGACCTGCCGGTGATCGCCGCGTACCGTCTCCTCGCCGCGCGCGTCGACGAACGGCATCCCGTGCTGCTCAAGGACACGCTGACGCCTTCGACCGACCCGCAGAAGGACTTCCTGCACACGCTGCTCGTGGCGGCGGTGAACATCGGTGCGTTGCTCTGCGACGGCATCGGCGATGCCGTGTTGATCCAGGGCGAGGAAGCGCCGGGCCAGAGCCTGCGTCTGGCGTACAACATCCTCCAAGCGGCGGGTTCGCGGGTGTTCAAGACCGACTACGTGGCGTGCCCGTCGTGCGGCCGGACGTTGTTCAACCTCCAGGACACCACGGCAAAAATCCGGGCTTCCACCGGGCACTTGAAGGGCGTCAAAATCGCGATCATGGGCTGCATCGTCAACGGCCCCGGCGAGATGGCAGACGCTGATTTCGGCTACGTCGGCGGCG
>CAXTOX010000137.1:0-11207 GCA_964245885.1 uncultured Chthoniobacterales bacterium
CTAGCGCTCCAGGCGGCGCGCGTTTCCCCGGCTGGACGTGCAGCCGATGGTGCTGTGGAACGAGAAACCCGGCCGCGGGCCAGGCGGCACGGAAGGATTCGTGGAGTTCTGGCGGCGGTTCGGGTTGGAACCGGTGATCCTGCGCCCGCCGCCGATGACCGTGGAGACGCTGGTGGTCGGCGGTGCGTCGGCTTTGCCGGATGCGCGATGCGAGCAGGACATCTTCCGCCAGGAGGTGAAGAGCCTGTTGTTCGCGGACATCGTCGGCTACAGCAAGCTCAACGAGTCGGTGATCCCCGAGTTCGTGAACAACTTCCTCGCCAAGGTGTCGCACGCGCTGTCGGAGAGCCGGTACGCGCCGCGGCATGTGAACACCTGGGGCGATGCTATCTACGCCGTGTTCGACTACGCGCGGGACGCCGGGTGCTTTGCGCTGGAGCTGACCCGGCTCATACACGAAGGCCGCGACGAGTGGCTGGCGAAGGGGCTGTACTGGGAGGAAACCGCTGCCGACGGCACCGTCACCAAACACCCGCTCGACGTGCGGGTCGGGCTGCACACCGGGCCGGTGTTCATGCACTACAACCCGGTGATCCGGCAACTGGGTTTCACCGGGGTACACGTCAGCCGCGCGGCGCGGATCGAGCCGGTGACAACGCCCGGCGAGGTGTTCGCCAGCGAAGAGTTCGCCGCGCTCGCCGAGACGGACCGGCTGGCGGGCACGCGGACGGACACTGTTCCGGCGCGGGAGGGCTTCGTCTGCGAGTACGCGGGGACCATGCCGCTGGCGAAGGGGTATCCTGGCCGCCATCGCATCTACCGCGTGGTGCCCGACAAGGTCTTCGCCATCGAGGAACTCGCGCAGGCGATCCACGAGGATTACGTCGAAGCCGCGGTCCGGCGCGGCGAGAAGCCGCCCGGCGCAAACGGCGCGCTGCGAACTTGGAAAGAGCTGGCACCGGACCTGAAGCAAGCGAACTTCGCGCAGGCCGCCGACATCCCCAACAAACTGCGCCTGCTCGGCTACGAACTCGCCCCGGGCCACGGCCTGAAAGCGTCGGAGATCCCGCTGACGCCGGACAAAGTGGAAGCCATCGCGGTTCGCGAGCACGACCGCTGGGCGCAGGAACGCCAACGCCTCGGCTGGACGTACGGCGCGGTGCGGGACAACGCCCGCAAGCAGCATCCGCTGCTCGTCCCGTGGGAGGTACTCGATGAAACCGAACGCGAGAAGGACCGCGTGACCGTCAAGAACCTGCCCTGGCTGGTAGAAAGGGCGGGTTTCCGCGTGCGGAAACTAGGCGATACGTAAACAGCGTGCGGGGAAGTTCTGCGCCGCAGGCGTCCAAACCGATGGGTAGGGACGGCTCTCCGAGCCGTCCGTAGATTTGTCTGGAAGGCGGCACGTCGCACCATTCTTCGGACGGCTCGGAGAGCCGTCCCTACCCGTCGGTTGACGACCGGCTGCTTCGCAGCCCACCCGGAGACCTTCGCAAACGCTTTCTGAAAACGTGGGCATCCTCCGGCCCTCCGGTAAACGGAGACAAGAGATGCGAAACCGATGGAGTCAAGCCGCGCGTGCCGGTGTTCTGGCGGTGGCACTGTTCACCGTGGTCGCTACCGACGCGACCCGCGCGGAAACGTGGTCCCGGCCGCCGGTGGACGATGCCGCCGTCGCGCCCGCACCGCTGCCGGTCGAGGTCCCTCCCGACCATCCGAACCTGCGCTACTCCGGCCGCTTCGACCGTTCCGATCCCAAGGAAGCGTTGTGCGCATGGTCGGCAACCGCCGTGACGGTGCGTTTCCACGGAACGGCGGTCAACGTGCGGCTCGGCACGGGAGCCAACCGCTTCGAGGCGGTCGTGGACGGCATGCCGGTGAAAATCCTTTCCTCCATGACGGCTGACGCCAGGGCACCCGCGCCCGCGCCGTCCGCGACGCTGTATGCCGTGGCGGCCGGGTTGCCCGCCGGGAACCACGAGGCGACGGTCTTCAAATGCACGGAGCCTCTGGTGGGCAACGGAACGTTCGCCGGGTTCCAACTCGACGCCGGCGCCACCGTGCTGCCCGCGCCACCGACCCGGCGCAAGATCGAGGTGATCGGGGACTCGATCAGTTGCGGCTACGGCAACGAGGCCGCCTCGCAGAACGATCCGTTCTCCCCCGCCACCGAGAACGCCTGGTGGACGTACGGGGCCCTCGCGGCCCGCGCCGTCGGGGCGGATTACGAGTGCATCGCGTGGTCGGGCCGCAAGCTGTACCCGGACAACACGATCCCGGAGATCTTCGACCGCACGCTGCCGCGCAACCGGGCCTCGCGCTGGGCCGGCGACAAGGAGAAGCCCGACGTGATCCTGGTTAACCTCTGCACGAACGACTTTGATTTTCCACGGCTGCCGGATCACGGGGGTTGGGTGAAGGCGTACCGTGAGTTCATCGCGCGACTGCGCCGCGATGCTCCGCAAGCGACGATCTACTGCGCGCTCGGTTCGATGATGTTCGACGGCCGCCCGGCCGGACGACCGTCGCTCACGACCGCTCGCGCGTGGATTCAGGAAGTGGTGAAAGGGAGCAACGACGCGGGCGATGCGAGGGTGCGTTTTCTGGAATTTGAGCACCAGCAAGCCGTCGACGGGTACGGGGCCAACTCCCATCCCAGCGTGCGGACGCACCAGATCATGGCGGAGAAGTTTGTCGCGGCGATGAGGACGGACCTGCGTTGGTAGCGGGTGGTACGCACGCAGGTGAATGGCGCCTGGAGAGCGCCATCCACCTGCCAAGGTTTGGTTCGCTCCTCCCTTTGCGGCTTGGCGTCCTCTGCGCGAGGCTCCGGGTCCGTTTCCTGCCATGACCGACCTGCCCCGCCTCCCGCGCCGCGTTCGCACCGCCGCCGGTTGGTTGTGGCTGGTCGTTGCGATGGCCGGGGCGCTTGTCGCGGCGTGCGCGCACTGGCACGATGTGTTCGGCGACAAGGGCCAGGTGTTCTTCGTGGACGCCGATTGCTACGCGCGGATGACCCGCGTGCGGACCGTCTGTGAGGGTCCGGGCCGCGTGATCGGCGCGCATGATTTCGAGAACTATCCCCTCGGCACCCGTCCGCACACGACGGCGTTGTTCGACTACCTGATCTGGGCGTTGCGCGGTGCGCTGGGACTCTTTTCCCGCGCCGAAACGCGCGACCTCGCCGGCGCGTGGATTTCGCCCCTGCTCGCGCTCGCGGCCGTGGCGGCGACGGGCGTGTGGGCAAACCTCGCCCGCTTGCCCGGCCGCGTGCCGATCTTCCTGCTCCTCGCGGCGAGTCCGATCTTGGCGCACGGATTCGCGCTGGGCCGGCCGGACCATCAATCCCTCGCGCTCGCGTGCATGGCGTGGGCGCTCGCGGCGGAATGGGCGTTGTGGCAAAACCCGTCACGGGGTTGGGGATGGGTGAGCGGCATCGCGTGGGCGCTCGGGTTGTGGACCACGTTGTACGAACCCGTCATCCTGCTGGCGGTGGTGCTCAGCGCCGGGTGGTTGTTCAACCGCCGCGCCCTCCGGCAGCGCGCTCGCCCGCCCGGATTGGCGGCGGGCGGCGCGGTCCTGCTGGCCGCGCTCGCCGTCGAAGGCTGGCGCATCGACGCGCTGCCGGGCTTCGGCGAGGGAGGGGGAGCGCCGTATTTCGCGGCCTGGAGCCGGCAGATCGGCGAACTCGCCAGCGTGCCGCCTTGGGACGGCGTGATTTTGCGTTGGGCGGGCTGGGGAATCTGGATTGCGCCGGTGCTGCTGCTGCTGCCCCGGCGAGGATTGGAAACCGCCGAGGCGGACCGCGCGTCGCGGGGGTGCCGGGCGCAGGCCTTGATGGTCGTAGCCGTCTGGGGGCTGACCTGCTGGCAGATCCGCTGGGGATATTTCCTGCCGTTGGTCCTCGCCATGAGCATCCCGGGACAACTGGGCGCGTTTTCCGCGCGCTGGCGACCGGTCGCCGCGGCGTTGATGGTCGTCGCGCTGTGGCCGTTGGCAAGGGATTGGTACGAGCATTTCCACCCGCCCGCCGACCAGGCCGCTGCCCTCGCGGAGGCACGCGAGGACACGCTCCTTTTACGCGAAACGGCGGACTTCATCGGCCGCGCCTCGTCCGATCCGGTTCCCGGCGGCGAACCTGCGTCGAAGGGCATCCTCGCGCCCTGGTGGCAATGCCCACCGCTGGCGTACTGGTCCGGGCAACCCGCCGTCGCCGGGAGTTCGCACGAAAGCCTTCCCGGGACGGTGGACACCGCCCGTTTTTACCTGGAAACGGACCTCCGCGTCGCGGCCGACCTCCTGCGCGAACGGCAGGTGCGCTGGATCGTCGCCTACGAACCCGCGCGCGTCCTCGCCGCCACCGCCGCGCCGCTCCTCGGCCGGCCGGTTCCGCCGCGCTGCCTGGGCAACCTTCTCTACCTGCACCCGGAACGCGCCCCGACCTTTTTGCGCCTGGCCATGGTCAACCCGTATTTTAAGGTCTACGAGGTGTTGCCCGCCGCCCACCCCTGACCGAACTTCCCTCATGAGCCAGACCCCGGAAGTTCCCTCTTATGATTTCGTCGTCCTCGGCGGCGGCAGCGCGGGCTACGCCGCCGCGCGCACCGCGTCCGGGCTGGGCCTGCGGACCGCGGTGGTCGAGGGGGGCAAGGACGTGGGCGGCCTGTGCATTCTGCGTGGGTGCATGCCGAGCAAGACGATGATCGAATCGGCCAACCGCTTCGTGTCCATTCGGCGGGCGCGGGAGTTCGGGCTGCGGGCGGAGAACACCCGCGTCATCGGCCCGGAGATTCTCGCTCGTAAACGGCACCTGGTGAAGGAGTTCGCCGACTACCGGGCCGGTCAGTTGGAGCGCGGCAAGTTCGATTTCATCCGCGGCCTGGCGCATTTCACCGGCGAACATCGGATCGCCGTCCGCCCGTTGGAAGGCTCCGACGACGCCACGCCCCCGCCGGCCGAGATCGAGGCGAAGACGTTCCTCATCGCCACCGGTTCCCGGGTGGCCGACGTGCCGATCCCCGGTTTGCAGGAAATCGGCTATCTGACGAGCGATGATGTCCTCGAACTGGACGAATATCCGGCCTCGGTCATCATCCTCGGGGCGGGCGCCATCGGGTTGGAAGCCGCCCACCAACTCGCCGGCCTGGGCAGCGAGGTGAGCATTCTCCAGCGCTGCGGCCAGATCCTGCGCGACGCCGACGAGGACGTGGCCGGCGCGTTGCAGCACGCGTTGGCGGCGCAGGGCGTCCGGTTCCATTGCGGGTCGCGCCTCGTCCGCGCCGAACTCGACGGGTCCACCGGCCAGAAACGCGTCTGGTACGAGCGCGACGGCGCAATGCACTCGCACGCGGCGCAGGAAATCATTTTCGCCCTCGGCCGCCAGCCGTGTACCGGGTCGCTGGAACTGCACTCCGCCGGCGTGGAAACCGCTCCGAAAGGCGGCGTCAAGGTCGGCGAGGACCAGCGTTCCACGCGCAAGCACATCTTCGCGGCGGGCGACGTTTGCGGGCCGTACGAGATCGTCCACATCGCCATCCAGCAGGCCGAGATCGCCGCGCGCAACGCCGCCCGGCACCTGGGCAAACTCGGCGGCACCCCGGAAAAAACGGATTACCGCCTGAAACTCTTCGCGCTGTTCACCGAGCCGCAGATGGCGCTCGTCGGCCTGACCGAGAAGGAAGCGCGCGCCAGGGGCCTAGACTACGCGGTGGCGAGTTACCCGTTCGCGGACCACGGCAAGGCGATGGTGCGCGGCGAGACCGAAGGGTTCGTGAAGCTCCTCTCCGACCGCCGAACGGGCGAAATCCTCGGCGGCGCGGCGGTGGGGCTGGAGGCGGCGGAGTTGATCCACGAGATCGTCGTGACGATGCACTTCCACGGTCGTGCGGCCGAACTCGCCGCCGTGCCGCACTACCACCCGACGCTCAGCGAAATCTGGACGTACCCGGCGGAGGAACTGGCCGGCCAGGCATCCCAGCCGCTGCCGGGTTCCCTCTGAAGAAATTCTGCGAAAGCGTTGACAGCGCACGGGCGAGCGGAAGATAATCCGGCGTGTTGAAATTTTTTCCCCAAAAAACGCCAGCTCCGCAGCCGCGCCCGGTGCAGCCGCCCCCACCCGCCCCGGAACCCGTCGCCGAGCCTGAATATATTGGCGAGGTGGAACCGGACGTGGCCTACGACGCCGCCGTGGAAGACGCGGCGGCCGATGAGACTTTTGTGGAAGAGGCTTCCGTGTCCGCTTCGCCGGTCATGGCCGCCCCTCCGGTGGCGGTTCCTCCGAGAGCTTCCTTTAGTTACGATAAACCCAAAGTACCCGAAAGAGCGCCTGTTATGCCCGAGAATCAGAACAAAAACATCCTTTCCAAAGACGTAGAGATCAAAGGAAACATCAAGTTCACCAACGAACTGGTCATCGACGGTAAGATCGAGGGCGAGATCAGCAGCGACGGCGTGCTCACGGTCGGTGAAAACGCGGACATCCGCGGCGAGATCAAGACCAAAAGCGTGACCGTGCTCGGCAAGGTCAACGGTAACATCACCGTCGGCGAACGTTGCGAACTGAAGGCCCGCGCCCACCTCGTCGGCGACCTGAAGGCCGCGCGCCTCGTCATCGAGGAAGGTGCGACGTTCGTGGGCAAGTCCGAAGTGACGAGCAACAAGAATGCACCGCCTAAAGCCGCGCCGACCGGCGAGGCGACGCTCACTGGGGGACGCTGATCGCGGCGTCTGCCGGGTCGGAAGCTGCGGCGGTCCGTGCCTGCCGCGGCGAAGCGCCGGCAGGTTCGTACGACGGGCGGAGACCTCATTTCCCAATGGAAAGAAAAGCGTGGCCGTTCATTTAAATCGTTAGGCACTCCCCTCCGTGTCCAAAGCCATCCAGAAAGTCACGGTTCGTTGTCCGCATTGCAGTGCGGAACAGCAGGAGCCCGAGATGGCGAAATCGACTTTCTGCCGGAAGTGCAGCGATTATTTCGCCATCACCCCGGCCGTCCTGGCGGGCTTGGCTGCTCCGGTCGCTCCCAAGGCTCCCCCGGCTGCGCCGAAAGTGGTGGCCGATGTCTGGGCACCTGCGCCTCCCGCGCGGGAGCCTGCGCGCACCGGAGCTTACCCGGCGGCGAGTCAACCGGCTCCGGTGGCGGGTGGCCTGCGGGACAAATTAGGCGGCTTGCTCGGTGGCAAGCCGAAGACACGCACCGCACATTGCTTCGAATGCACTGCGTGGCATGAGATCAGCAGCTCGGCGCAGTCCACGACCTGCAAAGCGTGTGGGGCTTACGTCGACCTCCAGGATTACAAGATCAATGGTAGCTTCAGCCGGAACATCAAGACCCGGGGGACGTTGTACCTCGGCTCCAAGGGGGACCTGAGCAGCAGCAAAATCATCTGCGAGCAGGCCACCATCCATGGCAAGATGCGCGGCAACCTGACGTGTCCGGGCAAGGTGACCATCCGCGTGCAGGGGCGTCTCTACGGCAGCCTGGAAGCCGGCCAGTTGATCGTGGAGAAAGGTTCGGAAGTGGTTTTTTCCCGACCAATCCGCGCCTCGGGTGTCGAGGTGCATGGTGTGATGACCGGACAGATCATGTCCGACAGCCACGTGACGATTTTCAAGAGCGGTTCGCTCGACGGCGCGGTGGATGCCACCGGGTTCACCGTCGAGAGGGGCGGCTGTTTTCAAGGAGAACTGACGATCCGGCCGCGCACGCCGCAATCGGCGATGGTCCCCGAGCAACCGGCGGCGGAAGACGTCCCGTCGGCTGCGGCGTCGCCGCCCGATCTGCTCGGTGGCGAGCAGCAGCCAGCATTAGGGTAAGATTTCGGGAAAGTCAGCGTCGGGCGCTTTCCAGAAGATCTAGCCACAGATTACGTAGATTGGCAGAGGGGAAAGAAGTGGTCCCGGTGATTTCTTTCCTTCTTCCATCTGCGAAAATCTGCGTAATCTGTGGCTAAATTCCGACTTTTGCCGGAGGTCAATTTTCACTGGGCTGCCGGACTTGGCGAAGCGGCTGCCGCAGGAACCGGCGCAACGCTCGCCGTCGGCGTCGGTGGGGGTGCGCCTGCCGCCGGGAGGGAGTTCAAATAACGCATTTCCCGCTCGGCCAACAACTTACCGACGCTGTTCGGATAGGTGGCGATGATATTTTCATAGACGTGCCTCGCATCTTCGAGTTTGCGTTGCGCGGTGAGCAGCGTCGCTTCGCTGACCCGGGCGAGCGGAGCCACGTAGTCACCCGCGTGGCTCGTCGACACCTGCTGATAAACAGCGCGGGCTTCGTCCAACTTTCCTTGCGCTTCCAAGGCGTTGCCTCTGGCCAGCAACGCCGCACCGGCCTGGGGGTGCTTCGGGAACTTCTCCGCAAACGTCTGCCACGTCGCCGCGGCCCCGGCAAAATCCTTCGCCTCCGTCTGGTCGCGCGCCATCAAAAGATAGGCGTTCCCGGCGGCCAGCGTGTTCGGGTAGGTGTCGATCACCTTCTGGTACTCGCCGATGGTTTTTGCCCCGTTCAACCCGGCGCTGGCAGCTTCCGCCGTACGGCTCTGGGCGTTGCGGTAGAGTTCGGACCCGACGAGCGCGAGCACCAGCAGCGCGACCGCACCGAGCACGATGTACTTGTACCTTCCCCAGGCGGCGCTGCTTTCCAGCAGAAGATCGGGACCCACTAGCGGCGTGCCGGGACCCCCTGGATCATTGGGCGACGGGGCGGCGGTTTCGTTACGAAAGGAGGTGTTCTTACTCACGGCAGGGGAGGGCAGAAGGCAGCGGAAAGGAGGCAGAACATAGAGAACAAAAACGGTTTGGTAAACCCTTTCTATACTTCTGCCTTCTGCCTTCTGCCTTCTGCTTTTTTGCTAGCCTCCGACCTCCGCGCGGGCCTCGGCGGCCAGCGGCGTGCTCAGGTAACGTTCCCCCGTCGAGCAGGCCACCGTGACGATCAGCTTGCCCTTGTTTTCCGGGCGCTTGGCGATCTCGATGGCGGCGTACACGTTCGCTCCCGAGCTGATCCCGGCGAGGATGCCTTCCTCCTTGGCCAATCGACGCGCCATGGCGAACGCGTCGTCGTTCGACACGGAGATCACCTCGTCCACGATGTTGAGGTGCAGGTTGTTCGGCACGAACCCCGCGCCGGTGCCCTGGATCTTGTGCGGTCCCGGCTTCACCGGCTCGCCGGCCATGGTTTGCGCGATGACGGGCGAATCCTTCGGCTCGACCGCGATGGCCTTGAACCCCGGCTTGCGCTGCTTGATCACTTCGGACGTGCCGGTGATCGTACCGCCGGTGCCGACCGCCGCGACGAAGATGTCCACCTGGCCGTCGGTGTCGGCCCAAATCTCCTCGGCCGTGGTCTTCTGGTGCACGGCGACGTTGGCCGGATTGTTAAATTGCTGCGGCATGAACGCGCCGGGGGTGCTGTCGACGATCTCCTGCGCCTTGGCGATGGCTCCCTTCATCCCCTCCGCGCCGGGAGTCAGCACGAGCTTGGCCCCGAGCATGGCGAGCAGCGTGCGGCGTTCCACGCTCATCGTTTCGGGCATGGTCAGGATGCATTTGTAACCCTTGGCGGCGCAGACGAACGCCAGCGCGATGCCCGTGTTGCCGCTGGTCGGCTCGACGATGACGCTGTCCGCGTTGAGTTCGCCCGCCGCCTCGGCGGCCTCGATCATCGCCATACCGATGCGGTCCTTGACGCTGCCGAGCGGATTGAAAAACTCACACTTGAGCGCAATCGTCGCGTCCAGGCCGGCGGTGACGTGGTTGAGCCGCACGAGCGGGGTGTGGCCGACGGTCTCGACGATGTTGTTGTAAATCTTGCCGCTGGTCGTCATGGGAATGGAAGTATGCAGGTGGGAGAAGTAGGAATTCGAGAAATGCACCGTAGCGCGTGCTCCCGGAGCGATCAAGGCGCAACACCGGCGGGACGGGACGGCGTGGCGCGGGACGGGGAAGGTTCCTTGCGACGAAAATTTGCGTTCCGTTTCGACGGTGCTATTGCTCCCATCTGCCGGGCGGCTTGGGCGCTCGGAACGAACGGATTGGAAGCACCAGGAGCAGCTCTCACACACTTCAATTTTATGGCCGACCTTCTCGACGCAGCGGAAATCAAGACCGCCCTCAAAAAAGTTCCCGAGTGGGAATTCGACAAGAAAAGGATCGAACGTCTGTTCGAGTTCGACGACTTCACGGCGGCGATCGACTTCGTGAACCTCGTGGCGGAAATCTCCGAGGAACAGGAACATCACCCCGACATCGACATCCGCTACAACAAGGTCAAGCTGAGCGTGTACACCCACAACAAGAACGGCCTGACGGAACTCGACTTCCAACTCGCCGAACGCATCGACACACTCTCGGAAGAGTGAGCGGAGGGATGACGGACGCGGTTCGCGTGCCGGCCCGGCGCGGATAAACGCGGGGCGGGGGCGGGACGCGATTCGATGGCGTGAACCAACTCGCCGAAAACCTCTGGCTTTTGCGCTATCCGCTGAAACTGCTCGGAGCGGACCTCAACCGCAACGTGACGGTCATGCGGCTCGGCTCGGGAGAACTGGTCGTTCATTCGACCGGCCCCTTCACCGCGGGGGACGTGGCGGCGATCTCCGCCTTGGGAAGGCCGCGCTGGGTCCTGGACGTGATGGCGCGCCACGACACCTTCGCCAAGGAAGGCCGGGCGGCGTTCCCGGAGGCCGTCTACCTCGCGCCGGAGGGGTTTTCGGAAACGGTCGGCTTCCCGACGGAGCCGCTGCTGGACCAACCGGAATGGAACGACGAGGTCGAGGTCCAGACCATCGACGGCGTGCCCAGCATGAAGGAACACGTCGTCTTTCACCGGCCGTCGCGCACGTTGATCGTCGCGGACCTGTTTTTCAATTTCGGCCCGGCCGCGCCGAAGTGGACCCGTGCGTTGATGCTCCTGGCGGTCGGTGCCAAGCACGATCCGGGCATGGCGCGTTCGGTGCGATTGACGGTGAAGAACAAGGGCGCGCTCCGCACGTCGCTGGCGCGGATGATGGAGTGGGATTTCGACCGCCTGATCGTCGGTCACGGCGATCCGATTGACACCGGTGCCAAAGCCCGCGTGGTGGAGGCCCTGAAGGTGGCCGGTTATTAAGTGCCTATCCGGATATCCGCGCGGGTTTTCTGCCGCCCCTGCCGGGGCTGTGGTGGAAGGCCATTTTCCCCGGGGCTCACGCCCCGGGCTAAACTCTTG
>CAXTOX010000138.1:0-11115 GCA_964245885.1 uncultured Chthoniobacterales bacterium
TGTCGATCTGGCTGCCGGGCAGGAACGCCTCGACGCCGATGTTGACCATGAGGCCACCCTTGACGACGCTCTTGACCTTGCCCTTGATGAGGCCGTCGCCGTGGAATACGCTGACGATCTTCTCCCAGTTCTGGCGGTGCAGGGCCTTCTCACGCGAGAGGATGACCATGCCCTCGTCGTTTTCGAGGCGTTCGAGCAGCACGTCGATCTCGTCGCCCACGTCGATGTGGTCGAGGTCGTCGAACTCGCCGTTAGGGATGATCCCCTCGGACTTGTAACCGATGTCGACGAGAACTTCGCGCGGGCGAACTTCGAGGACGTGGCCTTTGATGATGGTACCCTCACGGAAATCCTTGACGGATTTGTTGATGAGGTCCTGCATGGCGGACATGGCAGACGCGGGCATTTTGGAGTCGGAAGAAACGTCCTGGAAGGCGGGAAGCGCGGCGATGGCCGGCGCGTGCGCCCAGACGGTTTGGGGTTGGGTTGGTTGGTTGCGAAGCGCAATGGCCAGTCGTGGCCGAAACGCAAAGGAGGAAAAAGATACCCGGAAAAATGCCCTTGGCAAGCGGATCGTCAGGCTTTTCCGCCGGAGAGGATTGGCCGCAAAAATCGCAAAAGGTGACAAAGGAAGATGAGCGGCTTTTCCTCTCCTCCTTTTTGTGCTTTTTGCGCCTTTTGCGGCTAAAATTTCTTCATGCCCCGATTTTTTTCTCGCCGCACGTTTCTGACAATACTCGGCCTATCGAGCGCGAGTGCGTTGACCGGCCGTGCGGCGAACGTCGAAGGCGGTGCGCCGGAAGTGCTCCGGCAACGGAACGGCGAGGGCAGTTGTGGCCCGTGCGCGGTCAGTAACTCACTCCTGCGCGGCGACGCCGCAGGCCGCAAGGCGTTCGGCGCGCTGCCGGGCGGAACGGCCGACGCGCGTCTCGACGCCCTCGTGGCGCGGTACGGCGCGAAGCCCTCCGAAACCTACGGCAAGGGCCGCGCACGTTTCGAGCCGGCGCAGGGGATCACCAATGACGATCTCGCGAACCTGGCCAACGATTTCCTGCGCGACAGCAACCTGCCCGGCATCCACGGCCAGTGGCTTGACCGCGCGGGCGAGGAAACGGGCGTCGCGCACACGCGGCGCGTGCACGGACTCCTGAAGACGTCGCTCGCGCACGGACTGCCGGCGGTGGTGGAAATCCGCTCGTTCGCGGCCGACCCGGCTTCGTCCAAGGAACCGTGGGTCAACCTGTCCGCGCACTGGCTAGCGTTGTCCTCGGTCGAACCCGACCTCGCCGCCGAGCCGCTGGGTTTTTCGTGCCGGTTTGCGGATTCGAGCAGTGGGCGAGTGATCCCGGCGTTCGTGAACGCGGAGATTTTCCGCCCCTTCAACGCGACGCGCGGGTTCAAGCTGCGCGCCGATGGCAGCAAGGAATGGCTCTGGCTCACGGGACGGCCTTACCTGTTGCTCACGCTTCCCGACCTGCCGATGTATGCCAACACGCGTCCGAACCCTGCGCGTGCGTTCGTCGCGCTGACGTACATGCTGACCAGGCCAGCCGCCTGAGGCCGCGGGGTGCGTGTGCCAAGCCCCGCCGCAGGCGTCGTCAACCAAGGTAGGGATGGCAATCCGAGCCGCTCCCTAGATTTTCTGGAAAGGGAACGTTGGCCTGAAGGCACGCTTATCCAATCCAAAATAGGGAGCGGCTCGGAGAGCCATCCCTACCTTGGTTGACGACCGGCCGCAACGGCCTGCCTGGACATTTCCCACACGCTTTCTAAACGATGCTCGGAAGGATTGCCCTTGCGGCTCGGCGGGGATGCCCTTTTGCTAACCGCCAAATCATGGCAACGGACGAGACCAAAATCGGCGTGGTCGGCCTCGGAGTTGGCCGCTGGCATTTGCAGGAATATCAGAAAGTGCCGGGCGTCAAAATCCAGGCGCTCTGCGACCAGAGCGAGGCGGCGCTCAAAAAAGCGGTGGCCGAGTTCGGCGCGCCGCAATCGTTCACAGACTTCGACCAGTTCCTCGAAGGCGCGGACATCGACGCCGTTTCGCTCGCCGTGCCCAATTTCCTGCACAAGCCCATGACCCTCGCCGCGCTCGACCGCGGCTGGCACGTGCTGTGCGAAAAACCCATGGCGCTCAATGCCGCTGAGGCGTTGGAAATGCGCGCCAAGGTCCGCGCGACGGGCAAGAAGTTCATGATCCATTTCAACCAGCGTTTCCGCGCCGAGCATCAGTACTTCAAGACGATCATCGACAGCGGCAAGCTGGGCGAAATTTATTATGCGACGACGGGCTGGCGGCGGATGCGCGGTATCCCGAAGTTCGGCGGCTGGTTCGGGCAGAAGAAAATGAGCGGCGGCGGCCCGCTGATCGACCTGGGCGTCCACATGCTCGACCTGACGCGCTGGCTCATCGGCAATCCCAAGGCCGTGACGGTGTCGGCCAGCACGTTTTCCCACCTCGGCGAGAGCCTGGCGCGCGAGCAGAGCAAGGAGTTCGACGTGGAAGACCTCGCCGCCGCGCTCATCCGCTTCGACAACGGCACGAGCCTGATCCTGGAGGTCAACTGGGCGCTCAACTTCGAGGAGCGCGAGAAGGTCTACCTCGAACTCTCGGGCAAGAAGGGCGGGCTCTCGAACGTGACCTTCGACTACAAGGACACGACGACGTGCATCTTCCGCGAGGAAGCCGGCGCGATGGTCAAAACGGTGCCGCTCAAGTACCCGGCGGCGTCCGAGACGGCGCAGGCACACTTTGTGCGCTGCATCCGCGAGGACCTGGAGCCCGAGGCCGGCGCGAGCGACGGCGTGGAGATCATGCGCATCCTCGATGCCATCTACGCGAGCGCCTTGGAGAAACGCGAGGTCGTGATGAAGGACACCGATTTCACCCACCCGCTGGTGGAAGGCGCGCCGGCGGTGTCGGTCGAGTAGGGGAAAACTGACAAGATCCTGACGTTGTTGGGGGATGACAGCGCCCGGATTTGCCCGCATGGTAGCCGCGTGACCGCCGGGGAGGGAATTTCTGGGATTCAAGCGCGCGAGCCTGCTGTGGATGGCTCTATGCGCCGGCCTGTGCACGGCGTCAGCGGCGCAGACGATCCGCGTGGTGGCCTACAACATCGAGGCCGACGTGGACGGCAACACCACGCCCAACAGCGGCCTGTACACGGTGCTGGAGGCCATCGGGGAAAACTACGTCAACGGCGCGGCCCATCCGCTCGACATCCTGGCGTTGGAGGAAACCACCAGCAACACGGCGACCGTCACGCCGATTGTCAACGCGCTGAACGGTTATTACAGCGCGGGCACTTATGCGATGAGCAGCGTGCAGGGAAGCCAGTCCGGCAGCGCGACGGTCGGCAACGGTCCGAATGCCATGGTCTACAACACGAAGACCGTGACCCTGCTCGCGTCGGCAGGCGTGGGCACGCCGACGGGGGTTAACCAACGGCGAGTACCGGCAGGTGATGCGCTACGAGTTCATGCCGGTGGGCGGCGCGGCGGGGACGCAGTTCTACGTGTATGTCTCGCACATGAAGTCGAGCGCCAGCGGCACGACGGCCGCCGTCCAAGCGGCCCGAGCCAAGGAGGCAGCAATCATCGTCGCCGACTTCAAAACGCTGCCCGCGAACGGCGGCGTGCTGGTCATGGGCGACTTTAACCTGGACGGCAGCACCGAGGCGTCGTACAAAACGCTGACGGCCACGGGCACCTACCAGTTGGTCGATCCGCTCAATGCCTCGAACGATTACACCCAGATCTGGAACAGTTCCACCTGCCTGAAGTTGCTGACGGAAGCTTCTACGAGCCTCAGTTACCGTGACGACATCCAGTTTATGTCGGCGGCGGTGTACAACGGCACGTCCACCACCGGGCTGCACTACGTCGCGGGTTCCTTCAACATCTTTGGCAACAACGGCTCGGTGGCCTTCGGGAAAAGTGTGGGCTTGTCCACCAACACGGCGCTCAATGGCTTGCGGGGCAGCATTACCCCTGCGGCGGCGCGGGCGGCGCTCGTCACCGCCAGCGACCATCTGCTCATGGTAGCGGATTACACCGTGGTGTCACCGACGCCGTACAGCGCCTGGCGGTCGAAGTATTTCACCGGCGCGCAACTCACCGATGCGTCCGTCTGACGCTGACCTTCACCAAGGTGATTGCCGACACGGACATCACGTACGTGCCGCAGGTCTCCGGTGACCTGACGGCGTGGAACTCCGGTGCGAGCTACGTCGCCACGGTCAGCACGACGAACAATGCGGATGGCTTGACCCAGACGGTCGTCGTGCGGGACCTGACTCCGTTCACCGGTGCGGAAGAGCGGTTCATCCGCCTGGCGGTGACGATGCCGTGAGCATCGAAGGGGTGGAGTGGCCATCCTGATGAGTCACACAGGTCCGATGTGGCCTGTACGACCTATCCTCCGCCGGCGCAGCGATTGACCGTCTCCGGCCGCCGGTCTAGGCTACCGCCATGCGTGTGGCGGAGTTCATCGGCGGGTCATGGGGCATCGTGCCGTGACGGTGCGGGAACTTCCACCCGCTGCCGTGCCCGTTCGCTTCCGGCAAATCGACAGTCTGCGCGCCGTGGCGGCCGGACTGGTGATGTGGCTGCACTTCGACCAGTTCCTACGGCCTCTCACCGGCCCGGACCCATGGTTCCTCAAGTTCCTGCACACCGTCCCGCGCATCGTGGACGTTGGCCGGGTCGGGGTCGTCGTCTTCTTCGCAATCAGCGGCTTCGTGATCTGCCGCTCCTTCGGGGGACCGCGCGCGGGGGCGGGGCAACGCTTCGTGATCCGGCGTTTCTGCCGCCTTTACCCGGCGTTCTGGGCATCCATGGCCGGCGGCGTGTGGCTGTGGTGGCTCATGGATTGGAAACTGTCCTGGAAGGTGGCGGCGGCAAATTTCATGATGACGCCCTCGCTCTTCGGTCAACCGATGCTCATCGGGGTCTATTGGACGCTCGAAGCCGAGTTGATCTTCTACGCCGTGTGCCTGTGTTTGCACCGCACCCGCTGGCTGGAGCGGCCCGCTGTCCTGGCGGGGGCGGCCCTCGCGCTGACCGGGCTGTCCCGTGCCCTACGGATCATCGACCGGGCAGGAAACCCCGGTCCGGCCCTTGATCGACACGTCTTTTGCCTCGGTCTCGCCGTGATGATCTGGGGTGCGCTCTTTCGCACGGTTTACGACCAGACCGGCGGCTTTCGGCGTGGGGTGTTCGCCCACCGCGGCACGTGGCTGATCGCGGGGGTGGTTCTGGCGTTGCCCGTCGTGCTCGACCCCAAGGTCGGCTGGTATCTGGCCGGCCTGCGCCCCGGACTGCCGCCGAGCCACTTCGCCACGGCGGTCGGGCTGTGGGTTTTCGTGCTCTGGGCAGCGTGCCTGCGGGTGGACAATGCGGTCCTGACTTCTCTGGGCATCGTCAGCTATTCCCTGTACTTGTTTCATCCGGTGGTGCTGTTCACCATCACCCAGGTGCTCAAGGACAGCCCGGCGCTCCGTGCGTGGAACCTGCCCTGCGGGTTGTACTTCCTTTTGGCCACGCTGGAGACGGTCGCATTGTCCGTGATAATCTACCGCTGGGTGGAGCGGCCTGCCATCGCGCAGGGAAAACGCTGGACCGGCTCGGACCTGACGCCCGCCGTGCCTGCGGTCAGTTAGCGGAGCTGCCGGCTCCAGGCACGCCTTTGGAAAGATCGGGCGCGGGGAAATTCTTGAGCTTGTTGCGGACGATCTCCGCACGCAAGGCATCGCGTTCCTCGGCGCTGAGCTTTTGCTGGCTGTTCTTCTGGAGGTGCGCGGGCTGCGTCTCCATGAAAAGCTCGTCCGCCGGCAGCCGGAAGTCCGACGGGAAAAACCCGAGGTCGACGCCGAGCCGGATCAATGACAGGAAATTCAGCGCCTCCTTGCTGTTCATCGAAAACGCGTGGCTCAGAATGCCGTACGCGCGCCCAATCTGGTCGACGAGCATCGTACGCTTTTTTTCGAGGAGGGTCTGCCGCGCCGAACGCTCGTGCTCGATGATCTGCTCGATCACCTTGCCCAGACGGTTGATGATGTCCTCTTCCTTTTCGCCGAGCGTTGTCTGGTTGGAACAGGTTACCCATCGCCTCAGTGCCTTCACCGTAGAGGCCGCGCACGGCGAGGCCGATCTTGTTCACGGCCTGGATGACCTTGTTGATGTTTTCGTCCAGGACGAGCGCGGGCAGGTGCAGCATCGCGGAGGCGCGCATCCCGGTTCCGACGTTGGTCGGGCACGCCGTTAGGTAACCCAATTGCGGGCTGTAGGCGAACTCCAGCGTGTCTTCCAAGGCGTTGTCGGCCTTGTTGGCGAGCTTGTAGGCGTTCTTCAACTGAAACCCACACCGGATCGCCTGCATGCGCAGATGATCCTCCTCGTTGATCATGATGCTCAACGTCTGGTGCCGGTTCATGACCACGGCGCTGCCGATGCCCTTGGCGGCGTGTTCGCGGCTGATGAGGTGGCGCTCGACGAGGACCTGTTTCTCCAGGGCGGAGAGGTCCTGAAGGTATTCGGTGAACGCGTCATCCATCTCGCCGAGCGACTCGACCTGGGGTTTGAGTTGTTCGAGGATGGCAATGCGATCCGCCTTCTTGGCCCAGCCGGGGAAGGGGAGATCGCGCAGGTTGCGGGCCAGCCGCACGCGGCTGCTGATGACGATGTCGTGGTGCGGACCGTCGGTGCGCATCCATTCGCCCGGGCTGGCGATGAGACTGGAAAATTTCATGGGCGAGTCAGTTCCCGATTTGTCCGGACAGCCGATTGATCTGGTCGCGCAGGCTCGCCGCGTTTTCATAGTCCTCGTCGCGCACGGCCTTTTGCAGATCATCCTGCAAATTTTTCATGCGCTCGGTGACTTCCTTCCGGCGCGCCAGGGTCGCGGGCATCTTGCCGGTGTGGTGCGTGCCCTTGTGCATCGCTTTGAGCAGGCTGCCCAGGCTCTCGGAAAACGTCTGGTAGCACTCGCTGCAACCCAGCCGCCCGGTCTTCTTGAAATCCGCCTGCGTGAACCCACACACCGGGCACTTGGTCGCCGTGACGACCGTCGTGGTCTCGCTACCACCGTCTTCGCCATCGCTGCCGTGGGCGGCCGGCGGCTGCTCGGTCTCCGTGCTCGTGCCGAGTCCCGAGAGAAGTTCGGTCAACGCGAACCCGGTCGGGTCATCCACGCCGCGATCCTTGGAGCAGGACTTGCAGAGGTTCACCTTCTGCATCTTGCCGCCGACGATCTGCGTCAGGAAGACCTCGGCTTCCTTCGCTTGGCAAACGTCACAATGGATGATATTCGAGCTGGGCATTGGGAGAAGGCAGAAGGCAGAAGGCAGAAGGCAGAAGTTCAGAAAAGGCAAAAGGCCGAGGGGAAGACATTCTTTGTTTTGGTTTCCGTGCTTCTGCCTTCTGCCTTCTTACTTCTGCCTTTCTTCAGTAGGGCAAGGAAGCCGTCTCGGCCAGTGCCACCGCGGAGGTGCCTTCTTCCATGCCCGCTTCCGGGGCAGGGAGGTCGAGGGTGGCAGAAGTCGCTTCCTGCTCGAAAATCGGCGTTCCGGTGGTCGATGTCAAACGGCGGAAGCCCTCCAGCAGGCGGGCGGTCACCTGGCCGGGCTTGCCGTCGCCGACCGGCCGCGAGTCGACGTTGACTACCGGCACAAGTTCGGCCGCGGTGCCGGTCAGGAAACATTCGTCGGCCACAAACACGTCGTAGCGGGTCAGTTCCGTTTCGACGACCGGCACGCCGATCTCGGTGGCGATGTCAAGCACCGCCCCGCGCGTGATGCCACGCAGGCTGCCGGCGCTCACCGGCGGGGTGTAGAGCGTGCCGCGCTTGATGATGAACACGTTGTCCGCCGTGCATTCGGCGATGTAGCCCTGTTCGTTGAGCATCAGCGCCTCGGCGGCGTTGGCCTGGTGCGCCTCGATCTTGGCCATGATGTTGTTGAGGTAGTTCAGGCTCTTGACGGCCGGCGGCAGCGCCGCCTGGCTCATGCGCCGGGTCGCGCAGGTGATAATGTCCAGCCCGCGCTGGTAGAGTTCCTCCGAGTACAGCTTGATCTTGGCGGCGATGATGATGACCGACGCCTTCGGGCACAGCCGCGGGTTGATGCCCAGGTCGCCCACGCCGCGGGTGACGACGAGGCGCACGTAGCCGTCGCGCAGGTCATTGGCGCGGATCGTGGCGAGCAGGTCGGCGGTCATTTGTTCCTTGCCGACGGGAATCTCCAGGCAGATGACGCGCGCCGAGTCGTAGAGGCGGTCCATGTGCTCTTCCAGCTTGAACACGCGGCCGTTGTACATGCGGATGCCCTCGAACACCCCGTCGCCGTAGAGCAAGCCGTGGTCGAAAACGGAGATTTTGGCGTCAGCTTCGTCGAGGAGTTGGCCGTCGATGTGGATTTTCATGGGAGCGGTGCGGGCATCCGCCGTGTGCGGCCGGATGGAGTTCTAACGAGTGGCCCGATTCGACCGTGGGCGCAAGGCTGGAAGTCACTTTCAGGCCGTTGCGGCCGGTCGTTCTGGCATCGGGTAGGGACAGCTCTCCGAGCGGTCCCTAGATTTTCTGGAGAACGCATCGGGCGCATGACAGTTTCCAAGCCGAATTTGGGACCGCTCGGAGAGCCGTCCCTACTTGTTGTTACGATGGCAGCGGCGGCGCGGTGCCGCCCAACAGGCCGTCACGCATCTCCAGGGTGCGGTCGCCACGCGCCGCCAGCGTCAGGTCGTGGGTGACGACCAGGAGTGTCTTGCGTTTCTCGCGTACCAGGGCCAGCAGCAGGTCCATGACGGCCTCACCCGCGCGGCTGTCGAGGTTGCCGGTAGGTTCGTCGGCGAAAATGACGCTCGGGTCGTTGATGAGCGCGCGGGCGATGGCCACGCGCTGCTGCTCACCGCCGGAGAGTTCCAGGGGCAGGTGGTGCAGGCGGTCGCCGAGGCCGACCTCGCGCAGGCTCTCGACGGCGCGCTCGCGGCGCTCGCGCTGGTTGGTGCCGCCGATCATCGCGGGCAGGAGGACGTTCTCCAGCGCGGTGAGTTCCGGCAAGAGGAAATACCCTTGAAAGATGAACCCCATCCGCGCGTTGCGCAGCCGCGCCTGCGCCCGGCGGCCGAGTTCGTAGACGGATTGGTCCTCGAAGATCACGCGTCCCGACGCGGGGCGTTCGAGTCCGGCGAGGATGTAGAGGAGCGTCGTCTTGCCCGCGCCGGACGCGCCGACGAGAAACGCCGCCTCGCCGGAAGCGATCTCCAGGTGGATGCCGCGCAGCACGTCGAGCTTGCGCGCGCCGATGGCGAACGACTGGCGCACGTCCACCGCACGCAGGACGGGGCCGCCGGAGAAAGCGGCGGGCGCAACGCTGGAAAGGGCGGTGGCGGCGGGCGGGTTGATGGCGGGAACGTTAGGGAACTGGCGGCGGGATGCAAGAGGCGGTACAAGGCTTGCCCTGCCTGGAAGTGGGGATTAAACTGGCAACTCTATGACGATTGCGGCAACTCTGGCGGAGATTGAGAGTTCACCGGGTTTGCTCGACCACTTCGATCATCTGGAACAAATCATCCGGGATGAACAGCGTCGGCGCGAGCAGTTCACCAACGACATTAATGACAGCACGAAGGCCGAGTTCATCAACGGGCAGGCCGTCATCCATTCCCTGGCAAGGTTTGGCCATTTGCAGGTTTCGCGCTGCATCTCTGCTTTGTTCCACGAGCATGTTCTGCGTCACGACTTGGGTGAGATCTTCATCGAAAAATGCTTCGTTCGCTGCCGTCGCAACGACTACGAACCGGATGTTTGTTTTTTCAGCCGGGCAAAGTGTACCGGATGGGATAGCAACAAGATGATTTTTCCGCCGCCAGATCTGATCGTGGAAATTCTTTCGCCTTCTACCGAGCGCAACGACCGCACGATTAAATTGCAAGATTACGCCCAGCATGGGGTCAGCGAATATTGGATTGTCGATGCCGATGCCTGCTCGGTCGAGCAACACCTACTGCCATCAGGTGCAAGCGAGTACAGGTTGAACGCACGGCTCTCAGGGAAAGAATTACTCACCAGCCCCACGCTCGTCGGCTTCGAGGTGTCAGTATCAGCCTTCTTTGATACACGAGAAAACCAGAAGCTCCTGCGTGCTTTGTGGGGTAAAAGCTGAACGTTTGTCGAAGTCGCGGGGTTGTCTCGCCGGTTTTTCTGATGCGCCGCTACACCGCTTTTGACCAGATCATCGAGGTCGATTTTCGCGCGTTCCCGGTCGTCTGGTGGCTGTTCGCGGGTTTCGAGGTGCGCGTGGACGGGCAGGTCTTTCATCCCAAACTGGACCGCGCCGGGTTTTTCGCCCATCCCATCACGGAGTTTTACGTGGTGAACGACGGACAGCTCATCCCCGGCATGGTGCGGGGCGTCGGCCGCTGGTACTTCGTGCGCAAGAAGCGGTATTCCCTCGTCGTCGGCCTGTCCGAACTCGCCCGCGAGACCCAGCCGATGCGCGGCTGGCTGCCGGCCTGTTTCGCAGCCCTGGCGTTGTGGACCGTGCTCGGGCTGGCGGTTTTCGGCGCGGGCGTCGCCGGCTGGATCGCGTGGAGTCATTTCCAGGCCGGCAACCCCTGACGCGGGCTGCCATCTCTGGGGATCACGGCCGAACAGCCCGGCGAACCTTTTACTTTTGGGCGTTTCGTTTTTACCTTGTGCGTTCTCATGCCCGCCGATCCCACGACTTCCGACCCCAACGCCCCGCCCAAAGTGCCCGTCAACCGCGAAACGCTCCGGCAGGCGGCGCGTCTTTTCGGCTACCTGCTGCCGTACCGGGGCAAATTCATTGCCGCGATGGGGGCTTTGCTGATCTCCTCCTGCCTCGGACTGGCGTTTCCCTACCTGATCGGCGGCCTCATCAACGCCGCCACCCGTAGCGTGCTCGCGCATCCCTCGGCGGGCAATCCGGTGGCCTCGCTCGCGCTCGCCGGCGCATCCACCGGGTTGCTCGCCGGCTGGAGCCTCAACGGGGTCCTGGCGCTGATGGTCTGCCAGCTCACCCTCCAAGCGGCGTTTACCTACGTGCAGACGATCTGGTTCAACGAAGCCGGCGAAAAGGCGCTCGTCGCTAT
>CAXTOX010000139.1:0-10319 GCA_964245885.1 uncultured Chthoniobacterales bacterium
TGTGGCCGAGCGCACCGATCTGGTGCTCGAGCTGGATCGGTGGGTTCTGGAACGGGCGGTGAAGGCGCTCGCCACGCGGCGCGCGCAGGCGGCGGACGAGTCGGGCGATCTTCGCGCGGGCCTCGTCGTAGGCGGCGGGCAAGTCGGCGCGGCCTTCGGTGAACACGTTGGCCATCACGCGCAACCGCCGGAAGCGGTGGTCGAAGACGATCATCGTATCCGTGACGAGGAACACCATGTCGGGCAAACCGAGTTCGTCGTGCGCGTGGAGCGGCACCGACCCCTCGAACCACCGCACCGCGTCGTAGCTCAGGTAACCCACCGCCCCGCCCATGAATGGCAGCGCCGTCTCCGTGGCCGCAAGGCGGTAGCGCGACAGGAAAGCCTGGAGTTCCGCGAACGGGTCGCCCGCCGCCTCGAACTCCCGCCGCGCGCTGTCCTGTCCGGTGATCGTGACGGTGCGTCCGTGGCTTTCGAACACCGCCGCCGGCCGGCTGCCCAGGAAGGAATAACGCCCGATCTGCTCGCTGTTCTCGGCGGATTCGAGCAGGAACAGCGAGTCCTCGCCGCCCGCGTCCTCGTCGAGGAGCTTCTGGAACGCGGTCACCGGCGTCTCGCAATCTGCCATCAACTCCGCCGAGACCGGGATCAGGTTGGCGTCACCCCGCGCCGCGAGGGCGAGGAACTCGTCGCGCGAGGGACTGAGCGGCAGGTCGTTCATCGGCGGGGTCAACGGGCGGGCAGGGAGAAAGCCACCGTCTCGTTTTGCGCGCGGTGGTTCGTCCAAAAGACGCGGCCGTCGAAGGCGAGCGAACGGCAGGCGAACGGCACCCGGGCAACGTCCTCCACCTGGGGAGTCTCTTCCGCAAGGTTGAGACGGGCAACGCACCAGCTTTCGCCGTTTTCCTCCGTGCCGCGCAGCACGTAAAAATCGCTCCCGGCAAAGGTGTGGCCGCAAATCTCCGCCCCGATCTCGACCGTGCGCAGGACGTTGCCATCCAGGTCGAGTTGGAGCACCCGGTGTTTGTACCATTGGCTCAGGTACAGGCTCCCGCCGGCGTAGCTCAGGTAGGAGCCGGTGAACTCGGGCTGGGCCACGCGGTAGGCTTCGTCGAAGCCCACGCCCGGCGAGTAGCGGCGGAGGTAGCGGTCGTCCTCCGCGCCTTCCCCGCTCGTGAAATAAAGCGCTTCCCCGGTGGAAGCCGCCGCCCAAGGGATCCCCGGCACGGCCTTTTCCTCGAAGACCGTCCAGTCCGGGAGGTTGATGCCGTAGACCCGGCGTTCGTCGCGGGACCCGATCCACAAGGCTCCCTGGTGCCAGGCCAGCGCCTGCGGGGCGGGGGTCGGAGACGGCAGGCGGCGGTGTTCGGTGATCGCGGGAAGATTGGAAATCATGGCGAAAGGTGATCGGCGGAAGTATCTGATGATCCGTGTGGGGAGTGTCGCTGCAGGCGCTGTTTAAGGTAGGGTTGCCTCTCCGAGGCAATCCAAATATTTCCGGCGGGGCGCACCGTACGCGCGTCGGTCATCCAAGCCAAGTTTGGATTGCCTCGGAGAGGCAACCCTACCTTGGTTGGACTTGCTGGTAGACTGTCTCTGCGTCGAAGAGCGGCTCCTCTTCCACCGGCGCAACGGAACCGTCGCGGTTCAGCCGCTGGTAAAAACAACTTTCGTAGCCGGTGTGGCAAGCGCCGCCGCTCTGCCGCACGGTGAACAGCAGCGTGTCGCCGTCGCAGTCCTTGTACCAGTCGACCACCTCCTGCCGGTGGCCGCTCGACTCGCCCTTGAACCACAGCTTGCCGCGCGACCGGCTCCAATAATGCATGTACCCGGTCGCGAGCGTCTTTTCGAGCGCCTCGCGGTTGATCCAGGCCATCATCAGGACGCGGTGGCTACCAGCCTGCTGGACGACGGCCGGGATCAATCCGTCGGCGTTGAATCGCAGGCTGTTGAAATCGGGAGGCGTTTGCATCGAAAAGCTCCCTTCCCTACCGCGCTTCCCCCGCGCCTTCAACCCACATCCCGCCCCCGCCGCCCGGCGGCGGCTCATGATTTTCCCTATTTTCGTCTCTCATCCACGGCATTGCCGGGTCCGGGCACGCTTCTAGCTAAAATCCCTTCACCGTCATGGATTCGAAGCTGACCAGTGAAGAATACGCCCAGATTCTTCAAACCATCGAGATGTTTGAAGTCATCTCGCAGGCCGAACCCGGCGATTGCCAGAGCTACGACATCCTCAAGGAAGCCTACCTCAAAATTGGCCAGATCGAAGCCGCCCTCCAGGTCTCGCGCAAGCTGGCCGAAGCGTACCTGAACATGGGCCTGTACTCGTCGGCCCTGCTGGAATGCGAAGGCATCCTCCAGCTCCAGCCCAACTCGCCCGACATCGTCGCGCTCATGGGTGAGATCGAGAGCCGTACCGCACCCGCCAACCGCAACGGCAGCAGCACCAACGGCGCGGAGTTCGGCCTCGTCAGCGAGACCTCCCAGGAACCCGCCTCGCTCATCGCCTTGCCCGCCGCCCGTAACAAGGGCGCCAGCCCCAACGGCACCAACGGTGCCAACGGCAAGTCCCCCAACCTCGACCCCTCCCACGACGTGGCGCTGGACCTCGCCGGCGACGACGGCAACGAGCATTTCGCCCGGTTCCTGATCTTTCACCGCCTCGTCAACGAGTCCGACGTGACCGCCGCGCTCGCGCGCGTCATGGCCATCAACAGCAAGCTCGACGGCCAGGCGCTCGCCGGTTCGCTCCTCGACGAGATCACGCGCACCGGCAACCAGGAGATGGACACCCTGCTCAGCAGCCTGGTCGACTCCACCAAGTTCGGCTACGTGCCGCTGGAGTATTACGACATCGACCGCTCGGTGGTGCGGATGCTGCCCGACAACCTGACCCTGGGCCGGCTCATCGTGCCCTTCGACATCGTCAGCCGCACGATGATGGTCGCACTCTGCAACCCCTTCGACGCTGCGGCCAAGCAAGCCGTGCAGAGTTCGCTCGACTACCACATTCAGTGGTATCTGGCGAAGCCGGCCGCCATCACCCGCGTGCTGCGCGACGTGTACCGGCTCGACGCCCGGGATTGAAGGCAGAAGGCAGAAGTCCGGAACCAGAAACTTTTCCATCGACTCCACAAAGCTGACCTCCCCTCTCTGAACTTCTGCATTCTGCATTCTGCATTCTGCATTTCTCTCCTTCCCATGAGCGCAAAATCCTTCGGCGAACGTATCGCGGACATCTTGATCGAGGACGGACTCCTGCTCCCCAGCCAACTGGAGGAAGCCCAGGAGTTGCAGAAAAAACAGGGCGGCCGACTACTCAAGCTGCTGACCGACAACCAGTTCGTCACCGAGCAGGACATGGTCATCTCCATGGGCCGCTGCCTGGACAAGCCGCCGGTCAACCTCTCGAAGATCCGCGTGCCCGAGACCATCATGGGCCTCGTGCCCAAGGACATGGCCAAGAGCTACAAGCTGGTGCCCATCGCAGTGCTCGGCAACAAGCTCTTCGTCGCCATGGCCGACCCCATGAACGTCCTGGCCCTCGACGACCTGCGCACGCGCACGAAAATGGACATCGTGCCGATGATCGCCACCGAGCGTTCGGTCAACGAGGCGCTCAGCGGCGTCCACTCCGCCACCGGGGCCATCGACGAGGTGATGAAAAAGGCCGCGATGGACGCCGCCTTGGAAGACGCCGCCGGGGAGTCCGTGGAGGTCGCCAGCAAGCAGCGCGAGGATATCGACCTCGACCGGCTCGCCGCCGACAGCGAGGACGGACCCGTCATCAAGATCGTCAATTTGATTCTCGTCCAAGCGCTCAAGGACCGCGCGAGCGACATCCACATCGAACCCGCCGAGAAAAGCGTGCGCTTGCGCTACCGCATGGACGGCAACCTCGTGGAAGCCAGCGGCCCGCCCAAGAGCCTGCAACTTGCCATCGCCTCGCGCATCAAGATCCTCGCCGGCCTCAACATCGCCGAACGCCGCGTGCCGCAGGACGGCCGCTTCCGCATCCGCGTCTCGGGCAAGGAAGTCGATCTGCGCATCTCGTTCCTGCCGACCGTCTACGGCGAGAAGATCGTCATCCGTATCCTCGACAAGGGTGCGCTCACCGGCTCCATCGACGGGATGGGCATGGACGAGGTCACCCTCGAAAAGTTCAGGAAGGCCATCGACGCGCCCCACGGCATGATTCTGGTCACCGGCCCCACGGGTTCGGGCAAGACGACGACGCTCTACTCCGTGTTGAGCGAACTCAACAAGCCCGAGTACAACATCGTCACGGTCGAGGACCCGGTCGAGTACCAGCTCCAGGGCATCAACCAGGTGGCCGTGAAGGCCGACGTGGGGCTGGATTTCTCCAGCGCCCTGCGTTCCATCCTGCGTCAGGACCCCGACATCGTGATGATCGGGGAGATCCGCGACAACGAGACGGCTGACATCGCCGTCAAGGCCGCCCTCACGGGCCATCAGGTGCTCTCGACGCTCCACACCAACGATGCCGCCGGGGCCATCACACGGTTGGACGACATGGGCATCGAGCCGTTCCTGATCTCCAGTTCCGTGCTGCTGACCTGCGCACAGCGCCTCGTGCGCCGTATCTGCCCGAACTGCAAGGAAGAGTTTCAGCCCGAACCGGAACTCTTCGAGCGCATGGGCCTGGAGCAGGTGGAAGGCGAGACGTTCTTCCACGGCGGCGGCTGCGACCGCTGCAAGCAGCGCGGCTACCTGGGCCGGGCGGCGATCCTGGAGGTCCTGCCGGTGTCCGAAGCGATCCGGCGGCTGGTCATCAAGCGCGCCTCGTCGGCCGTTTTGAAGAACCAGGCGCTCTCCGAAGGCATGAAAAGTCTGCGCCTGGCCGGAATTGACAAGGCTCGCGAGGGTGTGACAACGTTGGAAGAGGTCTGGCGGCTCACCTCGGAGGATAATTAACCTTCTTTCGCCCAGGCGATTACATCCATTTTTCATTCATCACGACCCATGGCTTTCTCGCTTTCGAATTGGTTTAAAGGCAAGCCCGGCGCAACCGCCGAAGCTCCAGCCGAAGGGAGCAAGCCTGCCCCCGCCCCGGCCGCGCCCCCGGTGCTCAAGTCCAGCGCGCGGTCCAAGCCCACCTCGCCGCCGGTGACGCAGGCCGCGCCGTCCGTGCGTAAGGTGGTGCCGAACTCGGTCCAGCCCGTCAACCTGCGCGATCCTTCCGCCCGCCCGCCCGTGTCGTTGGGCGTGTCGGCCCCGGCGGGTCCGGGCGCGGCCCGCCCGATGACTTCGCTGGTGCCGCCACGCAAGATCTCCCTTGGTAACCCCGCCGCCGCGCATCCGCCTGCGCCGGAACTGGCCGCCCCGCCGTCCGCACCGGAGCCGGCGTTCGTGCCGGAGTCGGTTCCCGACGTGCCGGTGAGTCTCGAAGTGGGTGATTTCATCGACCGCGTGCCGCCGACGCTGCTGGCGGGCGGCGCGGTGGACCGGAGCCGGCGGGTGGAGTTCCGCTCGTCGGAGCTATACTCGGACCTGACGAAAGGCCGCGCCAGCGTGCCCGCGTCGATCATTTACGAGAAGTGCCCGGAACTCTTTTCCCGGCCGGTGAGCGAGACCGAGGACGCCGAGGTGACGCTGCCGCTGTCCAAGCTCGTCGAGCAACTGATCCCCGCCCTCCAGACCCGCGCCGACCAGGTGGCGGAAGAAAACGTCGGCGAGATCGAGACGCCCTTCCTCCAGGTGGCGCTGGAAGACAGCACCCGGCTGCCGACCGCCGCCGGCACGACCGCCGGGGCCATCCCTCCGCCGACGCCGCCGCCCGCCGCACCGACGGCGGCCTCCGTGCAGATGCCGCCCATCCGCCCGCCGCGCCGCACCGGCCAGATCCAGACGATTTCCACGCCGAAGGTTCCCCTCAACGAGCCAGTCTCCCTGCCGGCCGCGCCGAGCGCCCAGAGTGCCGGCCCGATCAATCCGAGCAAACGGCCGCCCTCGACGGTGCGCGCCTCGGTGGCCGGCGGCAAGATCCGGCTCAGCGGCCCGACGGTGCCCGGGCGCATCTCGTTGGCCCCAGGCCAACCGGTTTCCCCGCCCCCGGCCGTCAACGACGACCTGCCCCCGTCGGCCACCCAGCACATCGCCGCGTCGATGCCCCCGCTGCCGACCTCGGTGAACTCGCCTTCGCACCAGGTCACCAAAAAGACCCAGCGCATCCAGATCCCGCCGATCTCCCTGCGCTCCCCCGCTAACCCTTCCGCCACGCCGCCGCCGCGTCCGCCCGCGGTGCCGCCGCCCACCGTGCCGGTGCAGCCCAGCCCGGTGACCGTGCGTCCGAACAACGGCGACGCGGAGCCGGCGGCTCCGGGGCTGTTCCGCTCGTCGGCCGCGCCGGCGGCCAAGCCGATGCCGCCCGCCTCGTTGCGGCCCGCCTTCCCGCCGCCCGCGTTCCCGGCCACGCCGCCGCTC
This sequence comes from uncultured Chthoniobacterales bacterium, assembly GCA_964245885.1. Lineage (GTDB taxonomy): Bacteria > Verrucomicrobiota > Verrucomicrobiia > Chthoniobacterales > SZAS-18 > CAHJWO01. The sequence continues at coordinate 6,448 of CAXTOX010000139.1, forward strand.
GACGCGGCCCCCGCCCCGGCTCCCGCGCCTGCTCCGGTGGTGGCCGACGACCGCAAGATCGCCCTGGGTCTGGCCGCCATCCTGCGGGGGATGTCCGCCTCGCTGCTCGCTGTCGAGCCGTCCTCGGTGCCGGACGACGTGAAAGTGTCGCTGCCGTTCGCGCTGGTCGAGCCGCAGATGCGGACCGGCCGGGTGTCCGTGCCGCGGGCAACCTTCATCGAGGCGCTGCCGAACGGTCACAAGGAAGTGCTCGACGCCGACGTGGACCTGCCGGAAATCCCGCTCCCGCTGCAAGAGGTTTTCCAGAACCTGCCCTCGAACGCGCTGACCATGCGCGCCGACCAGACGGAGGAGCAGATCAGCCACCTGTACCCGACGCCGTTCAGCCAGAAGGCCGAGGAAGACGCCCAGCGTCTTGGCGTCGGCGAGGTTCCGGCCAACGTGCCCCCGGTGGCAGAGGCCGCTGCCGTTGCGCCCGCCGTCGAACCCGCGGCTGCCGCGCACGCGTTGCCGGCCGACCATCCGCTCCCCGTCGAGGAACCGCCGTCCGCCGAAGTTCCTGCGCTGGTCAGCACCGAAGAAGCGCCGGCTGGGTCCATCCACGACATCCCGTTCGACCTGGAGGAGCAAACTCCCGAACCGGTCGAGGACAAAATCGAGACGCCCGCGGCCGAACCTGCCGACGAGGCTGCCGTGGAGGAGCCGGTCGCCAAGCCCGTGGCGATTGCGGAGCCGGAAGCGAAGGACGAGGCCGCTCCCGTCGCCCAGAAAATTCCCGTTCCCGCGAAGGGCAAGGATTCCGAGTTGCAGGTTCTCTTCATGACCGAGGAGGAACTCGACGCCAAGACCATCGTGCGACTGGTCAGCCAGATGCCCGGCGTCAACGGCTGTGCGGTGATGTTCGGCGACGGTTTGCGTCTCGCCGGCAACTTCCCCGAGGAAAGCCAGGTCGAGGGTTTCAGCGCCATGGCTCCGCCATTCTTCAAGCGCGCGAAAAACTTCGCCGCCGAGTCCGGCCTCGGCACCCTCCAGGCGTTCACGCTCCACACCGACCAGGGTCCGTGCAGCTTCCTGATGCACAACGACATCTGCGTGGGAGTGCGCCACAGCAGCCGCGGGTTCATGCCCGGTGTCCGCGAGAAACTGGAAATCGTCGTCCGCGAGTTGGCCCGCATGTACTCTTAAGAAAATGCAGAAGTCAGAAGTCAGAATGCAGAAGTCCAGAGAGCGGGAGAAATCCAGCCGCAAACCTGACCATCGGCAATCATGTTCTTCTGACCTCTGCCCCCCGTCTTCCGAACTTCTGCATTCTGCATTCTGACTTCTGCATTCATCCGCCTTATGTCGATCATCAATTACGCCAGCAAGGAGATCCAGTTCAAGATCGTGTACTACGGTCCCGCGCTCTGTGGCAAGACCACGAATCTCGCCTACATCCACTCGCGCATCAATCCTGACAACCGGGGCGACCTCGTGTCGCTCGCCACGGCGGCGGACCGCACGCTGTTCTTTGACTTCTTGCCGCTCAACGCGGTGGTCATCAAGGGGTTCAAGACCAAGTTCCAGCTCTACACGGTGCCTGGCCAAGTCATCTACAACGCCACCCGCCAACTCGTCTTGCGCAGCGTCGACGGCCTCGTTTTCGTCGCCGACTCGCAGTGGGACAAGATGGAGGAGAACGTCGAAAGCTTCAAAAACCTGGAGGAAAACCTCGCCAGGCAAAACATCTCCATCGACGAGATCCCGTACGTCGTGCAGTACAACAAGCGCGACCTGCCTAACATCGCGCCGGTCCACTACCTGGAATTCCTGCTCAACAACCGCAAGAAACGCGTGAGCAGCTACGAGGTGGTTTCGAGCACGGGACAGAACGTGTTCGCCGCGCTCAACAGCGTGTCGCAGCTTTTGCTGCACAAGTTCAACCGTGAAAGCGAACCGGCCAAGACGACACCCAAAGCCACGCCGAACCTGGCCAACGTGCCGGTGGTGCGCTGAAGCGTACCTCGCTAAAAACGTCCGCTTTCGTCTTTCCCGCTTTCCGTTGCTCCACCTTTCCGTTTTCATCCTCCTTGCCTGCGTACGCCCGCGACTATGGATTCCATTCCCGTACTAACCATTGAAGACGTGGCGAACATCGACGCCGTCTTGCAGGACTATCTGACCAAGTCGGAGAGCGACTTGGCGGTCATCATCGACAAGGGCGGCAACGTGATCTCGCAATGCGGCGACCACGAGGTCATGGACGTGACGATCATCGCCGCGCTGGCCGCCGGCAGCTTCGCGGCGACGAAGGAACTGGCCCGCCGGATCGGCGAGGTGGAGTTCAACGCGCTGTACCACCAGGGCAACGGCAGCCATATCTTCATGAACTCGGTCGACGACGACACGATCATGATTACCGTCTTCGGCAAGGAAACGACGGTGGGGCTGGTGCGGTTTTATTCGACGAGCGCATGCACGAGCCTGGCGGCGTTGCTGCGGGCGATGCGGGAAAAACCGATCGATAATTCCTTCCGGTTCGACGCGGCCGACATCGCGGCGTCGGCGATGTCGGAGCGGCGGTAGAAGTTTTTAGCCGCAAAAGGCGCAAAAAACGCAAAAGGGGGAGAGATCTTTCTGTCTTCCTATTGCTCTTTTTGCGCTTTTTGCGGCTAATTTTCTGCTTAACTTGTGACCTGCGCGATCAACTCGCGCGCGATGGCGTCGGCCCACGCGCCGAAAATTTCGTCGCGCTTATCCACGAAGAACGTCTGCTCCAAGCTCGGGGTGTCGAGGAACTCCACTTCCAGGTGGCACGTCGGAACATCCCGCGTCGCCGGGTTCTGGTTGAGCTGGTAGAACAGGTACGAGCCCCAGTTGCCATGCAGTTCGTGGTCGTCCTGCCAGGATGCCTGCGGAGTCTGCGGACGATATTTCCTGGAAACGCCTTCCACCGCCCCCGCCAGTGCGAGGCCGAAGGCTTTGACGGCGTCGAGGTTCGGGTTGTTCGCCTTGCGCTGGATGATCGCGCGCGGACCGCTCGCGTGGTGGCTGTCGTCGGAGTTGAAATGGATCGCCATGAAACAGGCCGCGTGCGCCTCGACGGCCATGGCGGCGCGTTTCGTGAAGTCCAGGTTCACGTCGGCGTCGCGGGTGAGCACGACCTTGACCTTGCCGCTCCGGGCGGCGTCGCTGGCCTCGATCCGGGCGGCGACCAGCTTGGAAAGCTGGAGCGTGAGGTCTTTTTCCAGGAGATGATGGACAACGCTCGTGGCGTTGTTGCTCGTGCTCTTGTTGCGGGCGGCATCGCTGCCGGCGTCGTGCGCCCCGCCGTGTCCGGGATCGATGACGATGACGCGCGGCGACTGCGCGACGCTCGTCCGCGCCGGGACAAGGCCGACGACAAACAGGGCGGCAAGGAGGAGACGAGGGAGGAGACAACGTTTTGTCATGTCGGGGCAAGGTCGGTCGGACGGTTGGCGGAGACGACGCGACTTCGGAACATTTGCACGGACGTCGCGACGAGGATTGCCAGCGACATCAGCGCGAACTACGCCAGCGGCCAAGCCGATTTCAGGCCGGTGCCGAACCAGAACAAAACGGCCGTGCAACCAACGGCAAGCCCTGCCGCAGCAACACGCCGAGAATCACTCAAATCGGTCACGGGTCAGCGGATGAATCCACGGAATTTATGGTAGTGGTGCAGTTTGGCAAGTTCCCAGCCCCGGCAGGGGCGGAAGAGTGCAGCCCACGGCGTGAGCCGTGGGGAGATGATGCTGCGTGAGCCTAGCCCCGGCAGGGGCGTAAGAAAGGACGCCCTCGCTCCGGGACCACCCGGCGGTTTTCTGCCGCCCCTGCCGGGGCTGACCCGTTTTTGTTCTTTTCCCACGGCT
>CAXTOX010000140.1:0-10285 GCA_964245885.1 uncultured Chthoniobacterales bacterium
GGACCCGCAGCGGCTCAAGCAAATCTTTCTCAACCTGCTCTCCAACGCCGTGAAGTACAACAGCAACGGCGGCGGCGTGCGCGTGACCTGCACGCGGGTCGGGAGTGCGCCGGGGGATTTCGTGGAAATCGCCGTGGCCGACGACGGCCCGGGCATCCCCGCGGACAAACTCGGCCGGCTGTTCGTCGCCTTCGACCGGCTCGGCGCGGAGGCTTCCAGCGTGCCGGGCACCGGGCTGGGGCTGGTGCTCTCCAAGTGCCTGGTCGAGGCGCTGGGAGGCTCGGTGGCGGTGGACAGCGAACCGGGCCGCGGCACGACCTTCCGTGTCCGCCTGCCGGCCGGTGCTCCGGAGAAAACGCCGCCCCGGCCGCGCCCCGAACCGCCACCACGGGACCCGGTCACCTCGGCACCCCGGTTTTGCGAGGCCCGCCGCGTGCTCTACATCGAGGACAACCAATCCAACCTCTGCCTGATCGAGCGGCTCCTGGATAGCCACCCGCAGATCACGCTGCTCAAAGCCGCCTCCGCCGCGGCGGGCCTCGAAATCCTGCACGGCCAGCCGCCGCCCGACCTGCTCCTGCTCGATCTGCACCTGCCCGACCTGCCGGGCGAACAAATCCTCGCCCGGCTGCGGCACGCCCCGGAGGAAACCATCCGCCGCCTGCCGGTCGTCGTGATGAGCGCCGATGCCACCACGGCGAGCATCGAGCGGTTGACGGACCTCGGGGCCGACGCTTACCTGACGAAACCGCTCGACCTTTCCACGCTTCTGGCCACGATGGAAAAATACTTGGCGGGGCCGGGAAATGCCGTCCGCACGGAAGCACGCGGGTAGCTGCCAGATCGTCGTCTTATCCTATGCCTTCCACCGCACGCCGCCGCCGACCTGACGCCCTTCGCAGACGCGCGACGCCGCGCGCCCGGGCCAACGAGGAGGAACGCCTGCGCAGCCTGCACCGCTACTCCATCCTGGACACGCCGCCCGAGGCGGTCTTCGAAAGGATCGCCAGGCTGGCAGGCTCCTTCCTGAAAATGCCGGTGGCCATCGTCTCCTTCGTGGACGAGGACCGGCAATGGTTCAAATCGGTCTGCGGGCTGAGCCTGCACGAAACCCCGCGCCAGATTTCCTTCTGCTCGCACGCGATTGAAAGCGACGGGGTCATGGTGGTGCCGGACGCCGCCCGCGACGCGCGGTTCATGGATAACCCGCTGGTCGTCGGCGAGCCTTTCCTGCGTTTCTACGCCGGCGCGCCGTTGCGGGCTCCCGATGGCCACAAGCTCGGAACACTCTGCGTGCTCGACCATCGCCCCCGCCACCTCGAAGCCAACGGCCGCCGGATCCTGACCGAACTCGCCGCCACCGTCGTCGACGAACTCGAACTGCGCCGCGCCGGGGCGGATCTGCGCGTCCAGGCCGCCCAGCGCGAGGGTGCCGAGCGCGAGTTGGCCACGGCGTTGCGCTCGGTGGAGTCACAGGTGGAGGCGCGGACGGCGGAGCTCTCGCACCGCAACGAACAGCTCCGCGCCGAGATCGCCAGCCGCGAGGAGGCCGAACGCGCCCGACGTGAAGGCGAGGTCCAGTTCCGCGAACTGGCCGAGAACATCCACGAAGTGTTCTGGATGTGCAGCGTGGGTGCCACCGAACTGCTTTACGTCAGCCCCTCCTTCGAGACCGTCTGGGGGCGTCCGCGCCGCCTTCCCCACACCACCATTCAGTCGTGGGTGGGAACGCTCCACCCGGAGGATCGCGACCGCGTGACGGCGAGTCTCGTCGGTCTGACGAACGGTGGAACCTTCAACGAGGATTACCGCATCCTGTGGCCCGACGGAACGGTGCGTTGGATCCATGACCGCGCGTTCACCATCCCGGACGCCGCGGGGAATATCTACCGCTTCGGCGGCATCGCCAAGGACATCACCGAACGCAAGCGCCAGGAGGCGCTCCTCGTGCTGCGGGCGCGCCAGCAACAGACGGTGGCGGAACTGGGCGAATTCGCCCTGCAAGGCGGTGGAATCGACGAGTTGCTGACGGAAGCCTGCATGGTCGTGAACAAGACCCTGGAAATCGATTTCTGCGGCGTGGCCGAACATCACCCGGACCGGGGAGTGTTCATCGCACGCGCCGCGGCGGGCTGGCCCGGGGGCAAGGTGCCCCCGGTCGAGATCCCCGACGGCCCGGGGTCCGGCTCCGGCTACGTCCTGTCGAAGGGCAAACCGATCATCATCGCGGACGCGGAGACCGAGACGCGCTTCCAGATCCCTCCCTGGAGCAAGAAAACCGGCGCGCGCTCGGGCATGATCGTGCTCATCGGCGGAGACGGCACGCACCTGCCGACCTACGGGACGTTCAACGTCTTCAGCCGCCCGCTGCGGGTGTTCACCTCCGACGACGTGTTTTTCCTGCAAGGGGTCGCGAACGTGCTCGCGGCGGCCATCGGCCGGCGGCGCAAGGACGAGGCGTTGCGCGTCGCCAAGGAGGAAGCCGAACTCGCCAACAGCGCCAAGAGCAGCTTTCTCTCGCGCATGAGCCACGAGCTGCGCACGCCGCTCAACGCCATCCTCGGCTTCGGCCAGCTCTTGCAGATGGACGCGCCCACCGGGCGTCAGCAGGAGTGCATCAAGCACGTGCTGACCGGTGGCCAGCAGCTCCTGTCAATGATCGACGACGTGCTCGACATCTCGCGCCTGGAACTGGGCCACGGCATCCTCGTCCCCGACGCCGTCGTGCCGCGCCAGCACATCGCGTCGAGCATCGACCTGATCCGACCGTTGTCGGCACCGCGCCGGGTGGCCGTGGAACTGGAAGACGGTCCCGCCGCAGACCGCGCCGTGCTCGTCAACCGCCAGCGCCTCAACCAAATCCTGCTCAACCTGCTGACCAACGCCGTCAAGTACAACCAGCCCGGCGGCCGGGTGACCGTTTCCTGCCGCGTGATGCCGGCGGCGCGCCTGCGCATCGCCGTCACCGACGACGGCCCCGGCATCGCGCCGGAGAACTTCGGGCGGTTGTTCGTGCCCTTCGACCGCCTCGGGGCCGAGCGCACCGACGTGCCGGGCACCGGCCTCGGACTGGCGCTGTGCAAAAACCTCGTCGAGGCTCAGGGCGGGCAGATCGGCGTCGAGAGCACGCTCGGGGCAGGCAGCACCTTCTGGATTCAACTCCCGCTCGCCCCTCCCGCTCCCGCCGCGTCGATGGCTCCGGTGGAAAAGCCCCCCCTTCCGAGTCTGCCGCCCGTGCTTCGGGTGCCGCGCAAACGGACGCGCACGATCCTCTACGTCGAGGACAACCTCTCCAACCTGCGCTTGATCGAACGACTGCTCCAGCGCCGTCCCGGGGTGCGCCTGCTGACCGCCGCGCTGGGCCGCGAGGGCCTGGAACTCGCCCGGCGGCGGCACCCGGACCTCGTCCTGCTCGATTCGCATTTGCCCGATCTCTCCGGCCTCGAAATGCTCGCCGCCCTCCAAGCGGACCCGGCCACGCGTCCGATCCCCGTGGTCGTCGTCAGCGCCGACGCGCTGCCCGACAGCATCGAGGCCTTGCGCAAGGCGGGCGCACGGGAGTACCTGACCAAGCCGCTGGACGTGCATCGGGTCGTGGAAATGCTCGCAGAGTTGGCTTGAAGTCTGCTTGCTGAGGACGGAAGATGGGCCACGTCCTTTTCATGCCCGAAGCCGAAGCCCCCATTGCCGCCGCCGCGATCTGGGCCCGCCTCACCGCGCTTGCCGACGGGTTCGTGCCCGTCGCGGCCCAGACGGACGCGGAGGTCCGCCGCCGGGCGCAGCTCTTTATCACGCTTAGCGCGCTCGGGGCGGTCTTCGGCGGGGTATTCGCCGCTTTTTACTTCGCCATCGGCCATCCCTGGGGCGGCGGCATCGTCGCCGCCTGCACGCTGACCATGGTCGCCGCGCCGTGGATCGTGCGCTCACGGGGACTCGTGGCGGCCGGCAATGCCTACGCCCTGGTGTTCGTGCTGGGTTTTTCGGGATTGACGGCCATCGAGGGCGGTCTCCACGGCCACGCGGTCGCCTGGCTGGCGGTGGTGCCGCTGTGCGCGTCGATCCTCGTGGACCAGGCGCTCGGACGCTGGTGGTGCGGGGTGTGCCTGGGGGTCGTGGCGGCGTTTTGCGCGCTGGACTTCACGGGCCGGACCCCCGCGCCGTTTTATCCGCCGGGTTGGGACAAGGCGATCACCGCCGCCGGTTACCTGAGCCTGACGCTGTTCATGTCGGCCCTCGGACTGGGCTTCGAACGCGGCCGCCGCATTTCGCTCGCCAAGCTCCACGCGGCCCTCGACGCCCTCTCGACCGCCAACGTGCGCCTGCGGGAACTCGACCGCGAGCGGGCCGAATTCCTCGGCATCGCCGCCCACGACCTGCGCAGCCCGCTGAGCACGATCGTCGGCTTCGCCCAGCTCGTGGGCCGCTACGACCCCAAGGCCACCGAGACGCAGCGCGACCACATGGAAACGATCATTCGGGCCAGCGGACACATGCTCGAACTGCTCAACCGTTTCCTGAGCATCCGCGCCATCGAGGAAGGCCGGCTGGAGTTGCGCCTGGAAGCCTGCGACCTCCACGGTGCCGCCATGCTGGTCGTGGACGGCTACCGGCAGAAGGCCCGGGAGAAGAGCCTGTCCCTGAGTTTCGAGCCTGCGGCCGGGACCCATCCCCTTGTCACCGCCGACCAGCAATCCCTCCAGCAGATCGTCGACAACCTCGTTTCCAACGCCATCAAGTTCTCGCCCCGCGACCGGCCGATCACCGTACGCGTGCGGCTGGCGGAGGCCGACGGCACGGCGACGGTCGAGGTGCAGGACGCCGGCCCGGGGTTGAGCGAGGAGGACCAGCGCGAACTCTACGGCAAGTTCGCGCGGCTGAGCGCACGGCCGACGGGCGGCGAAATGTCGAGCGGACTGGGCTTGTCCATCGTCAAACGTCTCGCCGAAGCGATGGGCGGCCAGCTCGAATGCCGCAGCCGGCTCGGGGAGGGCGCGACCTTCAGCCTGACGCTGCCCACCGCCCCCGGGGAGAACCGCCCGAGGAACGCGAATACCCGGACCGAAGACACGCCGGCCAGGGCGATGCCGGCCCGGTTGCGGGTTTGAAGACTACAGGCCGGGGCCGCCGGGCAGCGCGCGGGAGTTCCCCCGGAAGTTGACGTAGGCCAGGTAGCCGAGGAGAGCCGCGGGATACCAGCGCCCGTGGAAGGCCATCAGCACGGCGAGGACGCCGGCGAGGACGACTCCGACCGTCTCCGTCAGCTTCAGGTTCCGCGGTCCGAGGAGGTTGCGCAGCATCTGGCCGCCGTCGAGCGGCAGGATCGGCAGCAGGTTGAAAACCGTCCACCAGAAGTTGATCCACAGGAGGAAGTCGAGGGCCGCCCCAGTGGCGAGCGCGGGCGTCATCGTCGGATCGAGCAGGCGGTCAACGCCCGCTTCCGGGTGGATCCACCGCTGGACGAGAGAGGCTGCCAGGTACAAAGCGAACCCGGCGGCCGGACCGCAAAACGTGACCCAGAATCCTTCAAAGCGCGTCAGCGTCCGCCCGAACATGCGCGTGAGCCCGCCGAAGGCTTGCAACTCGATGGTCGGTTCCACGCCGTAGTGCCGGGCCGCCAGCGCGTGACCAAGTTCGTGGACGGTGATAGAGATGAACACGCACGCAATCCAGATCAACAGCAGCAGGCTGGCGTTCGGTCCCACGGCCGCGCCCTGGCCCAACAGCGCGCTGCCGATCAGGAAATAAATACCCACCGCGAACGGGATGTTGAAAAGTCGGAATCGTAGCATGGCCGTGCTCGTTGTTAGAAAAACCGTCTGGCGACCGCCGCGAGCAGGCTCAGGACAACCGACACGAGCAGCATGGAGGCAAAGGGAACGTAAACCCGCGTGTGCTCGCCTTCGTAGCGGAAGTCTCCCGGCAGTTTCCCGAAAAACGACAGCGCCCCGCTCCAGACCAGCAGCCCGACGAGAACGAGCGCCGCGCCGGTGGCGACGAGGAGGAGTGCGGTGCCGCGAGAATCCATGGTTTTGGCGAACACCATCGGGCAGGGTAGGTCGCCCGGCAAGGCGGACCGGAGCCACGGTCAACCGTGCGCCTCCGAGCCGCTCCCCAAAATAGCTTTGGCAACCCTGGACGTTTCCCGTACGATGTGAGATATCCCGCCGTCCATGTCCGAGTCCCTTCCTCTCGAACCGATGTCCGCTCGTGCCGCGTCCGCAGCGGGTGCCGTGCCCGCTGCCGCGCCTCCACCCACCGGACACAAGATGCTCTTCGCCTGGGGCCGGGCCAACCCCGCGCCAGCCGCCCTGCTCGGCGCGCTCGTGCTCACCCTCGCGGTCTTCTATGCGGCCGTGCCGCTGTTCTACGTGCCGGCGCAAAAGTCCTACATCACCCTGGTGCGCTGGATCTGGTCCGCCTGGAACCCCGAGACCCACTACGAGCACGGGCCACTGGTCCCGCTCATCATTCTGTTCCTGATCTGGAACGCGCTGCCCAAGCTCCGTGGCGTCAAGCCGCAGCAGTCTTTGTGGGGGCTTGTGCCACTCGCCTTCGGCATCCTGTGCTATCTCCTTTGCGCCCAGACGCTCGAACCGCGGATCGGTTGGGGAGCACTGCCTTTCCTGTTGTGGGGCGGGGTGCTCTACGCGGCCGGCTGGCGGTGGGCGTGGACGTTGGTTTTCCCGATCCTGTGCATCTTCTTCCTGATCCCGGTGCCGGGGATCGACCAGGGCACGGTGCAACTCCAGGTCGTCGCCACCAAGGCCGCCAACCTCGTTTGCAACGCCATCGGCATCAAGATGAAGGCGGTCGGCACGACGCTGATCGCCCAGGATGAGAGCTTTCAGTTCCAGGTAATCGGCGATTGCAGCGGGATCAACTCGCTCATGGCCATCACCCTGATGACCGCCGTCTTCGCCCACCTCACGCAGAACCGGTTCTGGAAGATGCTGGTGCTCTTCTCCGCGTCCGCGTTCGTGGCCATCGTGGGCAACGTGGCCCGGCTGACTTCCATCATGCTGATCGCCAAATGCTTCGGGCAGAAGTCGGCGGAATGGTTCCACGAGATTTCGGCGTACGTCGTCTCCTTTCCGTTTGCCTTCGGCACGCTCTGTCTCGTCAACAAGCTCCTGAACTGGAGCACGCCGGCCCCCGCCGCCCGCCGCCTCGCGGCCCCGGTGGACGGAGCACCCCACGACCCGGCCCCTGGCACCCGGCCGCTGGTTGCCGCCACCGGCTCGCCCGGTGCGGGCACGACCTCGAATTATGATTATTAAACGCCTGCTCCTGCTCCAGACCGTGCTGCTCGCCGGTCTGAGCGGGGTGTTCCTCATTCCGAAGCAGAAGGACCTCGGACCGTCGGGCATCGGCCTGAAACTGCCCATCCAGGTCGGCCGTTGGAAGGGGGAGGAAGTGCCCGTCAGCAAGGAGGAACTCGCCGGACTCGCGCCGGACACGAAGTTCTCCCGGCAGTGGTACACCAACCCGGCGGGCGACCGGATCTACGTTTCCATCGTGCTCAGCGGCGCGGATATGGTCAACAGCATCCACCGCCCCGAGCGCTGCCTCGTGGCGCAGGGTTGGACAGTTGAGTCGTCCCGCCTCGCGTCCATCCCAATGGTCGACGGCAAGCCGCCGCTGGAAGTGAAAGCGTTGACCGACGTGCGTCAGTGGCGGGCCAGCGAAAAAGCCGCGCCGATCGCGCTTAAAAACCTCAATTATTACTGGTTCATCGGCGCGCACGAGGTCACGTCGTCGCATCTGCGGCGCACACTCGTCGACATGCGCGACCGGGCGCTCGGCAGGAACCAGCGTTGGGCCTACGTCACGGTGGCGGCGACGGTGACCGACAATCTGCAAGTCGCCGGCCGCACGGCGGAGGAAACGACCCGGCTCATCGAGGATTTCATCACCGAGATCGTGCCCAAGTTCCAGCCGGGCGGCAGGGACGAGGACGACATGGCGGCGGACGACACTCCCAAGGCAGAGGTCGGTGCCACCCCGGTGCCTAGCCCGCACGGGATTTGAAGATCCGCCGCGCTCCCGACGCTTGCCCCCTCCCGTGTTTGACCACCTCATCGTCGGCGCGGGCTTCGCGGGCGCGGTGCTCGCCGACCGCCGCCTTCACATCGGAGGCAACGCGTACGATTTCCACGACCGGGTCGGGGTGCTGCTGCACCAGTATGGGCCGCACTACTTCCGCACCAATTCCGAACGGGTCCGCGCCTACCTCGGACAGTTCACGGAGTGGATGCCGGCCGCGTACAAAATCTTGAGTTGGACGGACGGCCGCTACTGGCAGTTTCCCATCAACCTGAACACCTTCGAGCAACTGCTGGGACGCCCCTCGGACAGCGGGGAAATGGCCGCGACGCTGGAGAAATGGCGCGTCCCCATCGAGCACCCGAAGAACTCCGAGGAAGTCATCGTCTCGCAAGTGGGAAGGGCGTTGTACGAGAAGTTCTTCCAGAACTACACCCGCAAGCAGTGGCGGCGCGATCCGAGCGAACTGGACGCGACCGTCTGCGGACGCATCCCGATCCGCACGAACCGCGACGACCGGTACGTCTCGGACCGTTTCCAGGAGATGCCGCGCGACGGCTACACGGCGATGTTCGAGCGGATGCTGGCGCACCCGAACATCGAAGTGCGCCTCGGGACGGACTTCCGGGAAGCGCAGACGCAGGCCAAGTACCGGCACCTGATCTACACGGGGCCGGTGGACGAGTATTTCGACCGCTGCCACGGGGCGCTGCCGTATCGTTCGCTGCGCTTCGAGCCGGAGACGCTGGAAAGGGAGTGGTTCCAGCCGGCGGTGCAGGTCAACTATCCCAACGACCACGAGTACACGCGGATTCTGGAGATCAAGCACATCACCGGACAGACCCTGCCGGTGACGACGGTCGTGCGCGAGTACCCGGAGGACTACCTCCCCGGCCGAGAGGCGTACTATCCCCTCCCCGCACCCGACGCCCGCGCGCTCTACCAGAAGTACGAGGCGATGACGATAGCGGAGAAAAACGTCAGCTTCGTTGGCCGGATGGCGACGTACCGGTACTACAACATGGATCAGGTCGTCGGCATGGCGCTGACGGAGTTTGAGCGATTGAAGAACGTCGCCCAGGTTCAACAATGAGAATTTTTCGCAAATACTGAGAAATCAGAATTTTATGAGGGAAAATCTTGCGTTTCGCCGTTGAATTTGCAAAACCGATAGCCACACATTCGCCAAGTTGCTCGTCGCACGTCGACCAAAGCATTCCAGGCAAGAAACACAAAACCAGAAAGGGCTGGCAGAAGATGACAACGGACAAAAAGGCTACAATCACCCCGCACCTGCACGCGCGGCTTTCCACTTACGCAACCCTCGCCGGAGCCGCGCTCGCGGTGCCGGTGCTGGCTAACCAGGCCGGGGCGGCCATCGTCTACAGCGGCCCCATCAGCATCAACATCCCCAGCACGACCGCGGGCATTTATCTGAACGTGGTCACGGGTGCTGCAGGCACCGCAAGCGCCACGACGGGTTGGGACATCAATCCGTGGGGGAGCGGCAGCTTGTTCCTGTATGGAAACACTACTGCCAATGCCAGCAGCGGGGCAATTTTGAACTATACCGGAGGCAGTTCGGCGACCTTGGTCGATAACCTGCCGTTCGGCGCTTCGATCAACAGCACGTTCACTTTCGGCAACGCTGGGGCCGAGACCACGGGAGCGACCGCCTTTACCTTGAACAGCTCTGTGAATTACGTCGGCTTCCGTTTCCTGAACGAAAGCACCGGTCAACTCGACTACGGTTGGGCGCAGCTTTCGCTGAGCACCACGAGCAGCGCGCAGCCCCGTTCCATCATCGGCTACGCTTACGAGAACACCGGCGCATCTATTCTCGCCGGCCAGACAGCCGTGCCAGAGCCGACAACGACCGCGTTGCTGGGTGCGATGGCGGCCGGTGCGGTTGGCTTACGCCAGTGGCGTCGCCGCAAGGCGGTCTGAACTCCGTCACGGAGCACCTGAAGGAGCTACCCTTTGCCCACCGAAGCCCGCGCGGAGCAACTGCTCTCTGCGCGGGTTTCTTTTATCCCCCGTCTGACCGCAGAAAACAACAAGGGCGGCATCCTCACGGATGCCACCCTGCTGAAAAATTGCCTCGCAGGCCGCCGTAGCTTTACGCCTCGGCCAGCACATCCACCGGACGCTCCTTCTTCTGGAGGGCGCGGCGCAGCTTGCTCAGGGCAATGTTCTGCAACTGGCGGATGCGCTCACGCGTCACGCCGAACTTCTTGCCGAC
>CAXTOX010000141.1:0-10251 GCA_964245885.1 uncultured Chthoniobacterales bacterium
TGTTTATTCATCAATACAACCAGCAGCCGATCCTTTAACTGACACCCACTACCGTTGGCGGGTATAAGATAACAAATGGATTCGTGTGCTTCTGTGTTCGTCGATTTTTGGAACTATTTCAATATCACGTTTGCACACGGCGAATTCTGCTGCCCCAGCAAGGCGGCAATTACATGCGTCATCGACAATCTTTTTTCTAAAAATGCTCATTTTTGACGTAAGTCCACGCCGCTTCTGCTTTCCTCACGCTGGTGCTCAAACCCTGCTTAAACCAATCCAAAAGGACGTGTGTTTTTTGGTGCCGACGCTTCTCGACCCGAAATTGTCGGCAAACCTGCGGAGGTTTGTGTTCGCTGGTCGTCCATAAGTTCACAGCCGCCCCCAAGCTCCTCACACTTTTCTATTGTTGATAAAAAGTGTTTTGTGCATTGGATGGACTCGGAAATATCCTCGCCGGCTTGGGGACTGCAGCCATTTCTTTGTTATACACATACGGTCATATTTTTTGGTCCATAGTTTTCTTTTTGGAGCAGGTGGTGTCGGTGGCCGGAATGAAATTCGCTCAGAAGTCTTTCTTGCGCAGAATCGCCTCCTTCAGTTTATTTGACGCAGTTGGGTCCTCAGCCAACGCCGCCGCGAAGCGTTTTTTGACAGAGGCGGGCGGTTCTTCGGAGTTCGGATCAACCTCGCCAAGAATCCGCTGGAGCCTAACCGACTTCGAGGTGAGTTGCGCGGCTTCGAGTCGGTACATCTCGAGCCGGACTTGTTCTTCACGGTCGAGCGCGCGCTCCCTGCCGCCGGTCGGATCGACGGGCGATAACAACCAAAGCCAATTTAGTCCCGCGTTCGCCGGCCACCTTTTCTGCATCTTCGGAGGCACGCCGATATCCAGAGCCCGGTCAGCGCGGAGAATTCTGTTGCCGAAATACCTGCCCACCGGGGGCATCTCTCCCGCGGCGGAATAGAGACGGCCGTGTTTAAGGTCGGCCGACTTGAAGAGAGCTTGGTAAACGGCCTCGGTTTTTCTCCAGGTCCGCCAATTCGCTTCCCCCACTTCCCGGCGGTGCATCTGCAACCAAAGTGCTGCCGCCGCGGCGACTTGGGGAGTGGCGGCGGAGGTGCCGGCCCCACTGCGGCTGATGCCTTCGTGCTGGTGTCCATCCGCCTTCTGGTATACCGCCCAAGGGATATTGGGCGTGAAGGCCGCCACCGCTTCGGTCATGTCCCAGCGCGGACCGATGTTGCCGCGCATCAGGATGCCTCCCCAGTTTCCCGGCCACAGTCCGCCCGGCAAGGGCATCCGCCGGTACGATTGGTTGGAGGCGGTCGCGCCGGGCACCGAGAGCACCCTGGAAAACGCGGCGGGATAGACCGTCCTCGCCGGGGTGCTCAGAAATCCGAAAAACGGCGTCACCAGGCAGTTGCCCGAGGCCGCCACGACGGCGGTGCCGCTCTCGTAAGCCCGGTTCACCGCGTCCGCCCAAGCGTTGGACGGCGCTCCCCCCAGGCTGATCGAAACCACGTCGGCACCGAGATCGACGGCCCGGTTCAACCCGCTGCTCAGGGACGCCACCCCGAAGAGCACCACCTCGTCGCACACGCGGATTTGCAGGATTTCCGCGTCGGGGGCTGCGCCGATAAGAACGGGCGGGCCGCCGTTGAGCCGGACCGGGGCACCCGCCAGGATCGCCAGGGTCGCGGTGCCGTGGCCCGATTTATCGGAGCGTCCCCGCCCCGAGGGGTCTTCCCGGCCGTTGAGCAGGAAGCGGGTGGACAGGTCCCTGCGAAAATGGACGGGCAGCGTGACGTGGTCGGGATCGTAGCCCGTGTCCAGCATGGCGACCCGCACCCTGCCGCCCGAGTCGGGCAGCGAGTGGACGCGGTCACGCGCCTGCCGCAGGCCGGTGGCGTCCAGGTGCCAATCGAACGGTGCCCTCGTCGGCCACCCTTTCGCCAAGTCGTCGCTGAGGACGGCGGTCGGCGCCGTTCCCGAATCCCGCTCGACCGGCTCGATCAACAGGTTCGGCTCGATGGCCTTGATCTCCAACCCTTCGTTGTCCAGGGCGGAGCGGAGCGAAGGGACGCCGGAAGTCAGGATTTGCCGGGAGAGATTCTCGTGCGCGTCGTCCCACGGAGTGTTGCTCGGCTTGACGAGCAAGCGGGCGGTGGGTTCGTTCGAGGGTCTGTCCGTGTCCGGCCCGGAAAAAGCCCGGGCCTCGCCACTAGAGGAATCGGGAGCGGGCAAGTCGGTCCGGGGCTGCGGGGAGCGAACTTCCGCCGGTGAGGCGACGATCCAGTAGGCCTCGCCGGCATCCACCCTCGCGGTGCCGGAGGCGGCCGGTGCGGCGGCTTCGGCGGTGGTGCGCGGGCGGGGTTGATCTTGCCGGTCCGGAGCAGGCTCGGAGCGGGCGGCCGGACTCGTGCCGCCTCCCAGCGGTTGCCAGAACCAGCCGGAGCGGGACGCCTTCAGCCGCGCCAACGGCGGCTCCCCACGCTCGACCAGTGCGGCGCTTTCCACGCCGGGGTTGCGCGCGGAAGCGGCTTTGCCGGGCGCACGGCGCGAGCGGGTGACTTTCACCAGAAAACTGCCGTCCAATCTGAGGGGAGGCTCGCCTGACGCCGTGGAGGCCAGCAGCGTCAGGAGACAAAGGCCGATACCCAAAGTGGTGATGTACGGCAATGGTTTGGGGTGACTCCTTGAGGGCGTGAAGATCATTTGCATCCTTTCTGTTTTTCCGTGGGTCGCAACTCGTTCCATGCGGTGCTCACCGCGACACGTGATACTTTTTGATGATGGCCCCGCTCCCGAGCTTGCGTGTGTAATTGAATAGCTGGGGGGATTGGAACGTGTGCTTTTTTCGCAGGGAGCTGCCTTGAGAATCCGCGTCGCTGACCACCTCGGCGTTGCGAAACGTGTAGTCGCTTCCCTGCCCGGCACCCGGCACCCGCAGCACGCCCTTGCCGCCGGCGCGGTTCGGTCCCTCCGCGCTGCCATCGATGGGTTGGTGCATCACGATGGCCTCGTACAGGCGTGGGACGCGGCCCACGGCATAGTCCAGCCATTCGTCCAGGGTGATGCGGCCGTCCCTGGGTAGGAGGTCCGCTGCCTTTTTCTCCAACGCGTCGTTGGTCAGCGCGTACGTCAACAGCCCTTGCCGGAGGTGGTAGCTCTCGATGGCGAAGTCGTCGACCTGGCTGGCGGCCAGCACGCGCATGCGTTTGTCGTAGGCGAGTTGCCCGAGTCTGCGGCTGCCCAGCGGACCGGGCTTGAACCAGGGTTGATCGACGCTGGCCGCCGACTGGCAGGCGTCGATGACCAGGACCATCTCGCCGCCGTCGATGGGGCTGAGCCAGCGCGAGAGTTCGTCTTCCGAGATGCAGCGCGCCAGCATGTCGGCGGGGGGCGGACGGTCGCGCGGGCAATGCTCGCCGATGTCGCTCGGGAGCAGGTAAAAATCGTTGTCCGGGGCCGCGTAGCCGTGCCCGGAAAACGAGATCAGCACGAGGTCGTCCGGCGTCGCCTGCCGGGCCACTTGCGCCAGCGCGTCCCTGATGCGCTGCTTGGTCGCGGTGGAGGGGGCCGCCGAGGGCTTGTCCGAGACCAGCAGCGTGGGGTGCAAATCATAACCGGCCGACCGCAGACCCGGGCCGATGACATCAAGCATCTGGCGCGCGTCGCCCGCCCCGAAATCCAGGTTCCACACCGGGTCCTGATAACCGGCCACTCCCACGCACACCAGATACGCGCGGGGCTTCACCGACCCGGTCGGGGGTGGCGGGGTGTACGGCAGGGTCCCGACCGGACTCCTCACCCGGTCGCGGTTGAAGGCGTACGCGCTGAAATCGATCTTTTCCCCGGACTGCCTGCGGGCCGGCAGGCGGACGTTCTCGAACCAGACCAGGGGATGGTCCGTGTCGTAGGTCACGCCCGCGTGTTCCCGCCATTTCTCCAGGCTTTCTTCGCGGTTGGAACCCGGCGGCACGGCTGCGCCGTCGTCAACTGCCGGCGGACGCCGGTCCACCAGCCGCCCGTCGCGGAAAAGCCGCAGGTCGTAGACGGGGCAGCGTCAGAAAACGGAAAAAATCGTACGCTAAGCTGGCGAGGCTCGGCTTTTAGCCAGCAACTGCGTGCGGAGTGATGATCGAAGCGCTTCGTTGATACGGGCGAGAACTTCGGAAGTAAGCGTCTGTGGGACAGCCACATTCCTCAAGCTTGTCTTTCGCCAGCCGGACGGGTACGGGATGGTGTCGCCGTCTCCTGCCGGTGCGATCATGCCTCGCCAAGTCATCTTGTCCGCTCTCGAACGTGAAGCGTTGCTGGCGTCACCTGCAAATCGTGACGAGCTGATCCGGTGGTATACGTTCAGCGAAGCTGACTTGGCGTTGATCCGCCAGCGCCGGGGCGAGACCAACCGGCTGGGTTTTGCCGTGCAGCTTTGCTTGTTGCGCTTTCCAGGGCAGGGGCTGGCCGCGAACGCTCCTCCCGACGAGGTGGTGTTGGAGTGGATCGGCCAGACGCTTCGCATCGATCCGTCCTGCTGGCCGCAGTACGCAACCCGCGAGGAGACCCGCCGTGAGCACTTGCTGGAACTGCGAGCGTACTTGGGCCTGGCTTCATTCGGCGCGGGCCACTACCGACAGGCGGTAAACAGGCTGTGCGAACTGGCCATGCAGACGGACAAGGGTGTCGTTCTCGCAGAGCAGGCGCTGGATGATTTGCGCCAGCGGCGTGTCATCATCCCTTCGCTTGATGTCATCGAGCGCATTTGCGCCGAGGCGATCACGCGTGCCAACCGCCGCCTCCACCGGCTGCTGAACGACCCGCTGACGAACGATCACCGCGCCGGCCTCGACGAGTTGCTCCAGCGCAAGCCCGAAACGAAAAAGACCTGGCTCGCTTGGCTGCGTCAGTCGCCCGGCAGACCAAACTCGCGCCAGATGCTCGAACACATTGAGCGGCTCCGGATGTTACAGACGCTCGACCTACCCCTTGGCGTCGAGCGCCAGATCCACCAGAACCGCCTGCTCAAGATCGCGCGTGAAGGCGGGCAGATGACGCCGGCCGACCTGGCGAAGTTCGAGCCCCAGCGGCGGTACGCGACCTTGGTTGCCTTGGTGGTTGAAGCGACGGCCACGGTCATCGACGAGATCGTCAACCTGCACGACCAGATCATCGGTCGGCTCTTCAACCGCGCCAAGCACCAGCATCAGCAGCAGTTCCAAGAGTCGGGCAAGGCGATCAACGACAAGGTTCGCCTCTATGGAAAAGTCGGCCGAGCCTTGTTGAAGGCGCGGGAGAGTGGCATGGATGCTTTTGCCGCCATCGAGTCGGTGATCCCATGGGAGGCGTTCATCGCCAGCGTGGCGGAAGCGCAGCAGCTCGTGCAAGGCGACGACTTCGACTTTTTGCCGCGCATCGGCGAGGGCTACCACGTGCTGCGGCGCTACAGCCGTGAATTCCTCACGGTGCTGAAGCTGCGGGCGGCTCCAGCGGGCCAGGACGTGCTGGCCGCCGTCGAGTACTTGCGCGCTGTTTACGGCGACCACACGTTCGCCTTGCCTGCCGACGCGCCGACCGCTTTCGTCAACGCGCGCTGGCGCAAGTTGGTCCTCACCTTCCACGGGATCGACCGACGTTACTACGAGATCTGCGTGCTGGCCGAACTCAGAAACGCGCTGCGCTCGGGCGACATCTGGGTGCAGAGTTCCCGCCAGTTCAAGGCGTTCGACGAGTACCTGCTGCCAGCCGAGAGGTTCGAGGCGCAGAGACGGTCCGGCACTTTGCCGGTCGCCGTGACAACCGATTGCGACCGGTACTTGGACGAGCGATTGCAGTCGCTGGAGAACCAGCTTGCGACCGTCGAGCGTCTGGCGGGTGCCAACGATCTGCCGGAGGCGATCATCACCGAAAGCGGCCTTGGTAATCACTCCCTTGGACGCGGCCGTGCCCGAAGCCGCGCAGGCGCTGATCGACCAGACGGCTGCTCTGCTCCCGCGCGTCAAGATCACCGAACTGCTCCTGGAGGTGGACGCGTGGACGAAGTTCACCCGGCACTTTACCCACCTGAAGACCGGTGCGAGGGCCAAGGACCAAACACTGCTACTCACGACGATTTTGGCGGACGCGATCAACCTGGGACTGACCAAGATGGCGGAGTGCTGTCCCGGCTTGACCTACGCCAAGCTCTCGTGGTTGCAGGCGTGGCACATCCGTGATGAAACGTACTCGGCGGCGCTGGCGGAACTGGTCAACGCGCAGTTCCGCCATCCCTTCGCAGCACAGTGGGGAGACGGCACGACCTCCTCGTCCGATGGGCAGCGCTTCAAGGTGGGCAGCCGCGCCGAGAGCACCGGTCACATCAATCCGAAGTACGGAGCGGAGCCCGGCCGGACGTTCTACACGCATGTCTCCGACCAGTACGCTCCCTTCAGCACCAAGGTGATCAACGTGGGCGTGCGCGACTCGACCTACGTGCTTGATGGCCTGCTCTACCACGAGAGCGACCTGCGCATCGAGGAGCACTACACCGACACGGCCGGGTTTACTGACCACGTTTTTGCGATGATGCACCTGCTCGGCTTCCGTTTCGCTCCGCGCATCCGCGATCTGGCGGACACGAAGCTGTACGTACCGAAGAGCGAGCGGAGCATGCCAGCATTGGCTCCGCTGATCGGTGGCAATCTGAACCTCAAGTCGATCCGTGTTCACTGGAACGAGATCCTGCGCTTGGCGACGTCCATCAAACAGGGCACGGTCACCGCCTCGCTGATGCTGCGCAAGCTCGGCAGCTACCCGCGCCAGAACGGCTTGGCCATAGCGTTGCGAGAACTCGGGCGCATCGAACGCACGCTCTTCATCCTGGATTGGCTCCAGAGCGTAGAACTTCGACGGCGGGTGCATGCCGGCCTCAACAAGGGCGAGGCCAGGAACGCGCTGGCTCGTGCCGTGTTCTTCTACCGACTGGGTGAACTGCGCGACCGCAGCTTTGAGCAGCAGCGTTACCGCGCCAGCGGACTGAACTTGGTGACAGCGGCCATCGTGCTCTGGAACACCGTGTACCTGGAACGGGCGGCTCGCGCCTTGCAGCGGCGCAATCTAGCCTGGGATGAAGGTCTGCTACGACATCTGTCACCGCTCGGCTGGGAACACATCAATCTCACTGGCGACTACGTCTGGCGGCAGAAGCGCACGCGCTCGCCGGGCAAGTTCAGGCCTCTGCGGGTGCTTCCCCGAGCTTAGCGTACGATTTTTTCCGTTTTCTGACGCCACCCCCTACATGCCTTGATCATCGACGCCAAGGCCCTCTCGGTGGCGGCCGAGTTCCTTCCGGCCAGTGGAAAATTAAGGGGCAGAACGATCCTCACTCCCCACGCCGGTGAGATGGAGGAAATCACGAAAGCGTCGAAAGACGAGGTGGAGCACGATTCTCTGCGCGTTGCCCGCGAGGCAGCCCAACAACTCGGCAGCGTCATCGTGCTCAAGCAAGGGCCAGAAACCCTGATCTGCGCGGCGCAAGGGCCTGCTTACCTCAACACCGGCGGCAACATTGGTCTCGCCACGGCGGGTTCGGGTGACGTGCTGGCCGGTATGCTCGCTGGCCTTTGCGCACGCGGGGCCGAGCCGGTACAGGCGGTGTATGGCGTCTGCGCCCATGCCCGCGCCGGCGAGAAGCTTGCGGGCCAAATTGGCCCCATCGGTTATCTCGCACGGGAACTCCTCTCAGAAATTCCCGGGCTCCTTTCGTCTTGAATTCACGAGCCTCATCGGCGAACGGGTTTCCGAATCTCCGGCCGCTGCCTGCACGAGTTTGTTGTACCGCTCATGAACCACGAAGACTTGCAGAGCTACCTCCATGATCATCTGGCGGGAGCCACCACGGGCCTCGAATTGATCGACTTCCTGCTTTCGGTTCATGAAGGGGAAGGGCCGCCGAGACGCTTCTTCGCGGACCTCCGCGCAGAAGTGAAGGCAGACCAGGAAACCTTGCGCGATCTGGTAGACGCGCTCGGCTTCGCGCCGGGGTCCACGCGTCAGGCCGCCGCCTGGATGCTGGAGAAGTTGGTGCGGATCAAATTCCTCTTTGCCGGACCGGGCAAGGGCAGCCTGGGCGAACTCGAAGCGTTGGAAGCACTGGCGCTCGGCATCGAGGGAAAGGCCGCGCTTTGGGCTGCGCTCGCCGTCGTTCCAGACGCACCTCCTGCCTTGTGCGCACTGGACCTCGCCAATCTCCAGACACGCGCACGGGAGCAGCGCACGCGGGTAGAAGCACGGAGGCTGGAAGCCGCCGCCAACGCCTTCGGCTCACCGGACTAGCCCTGTCCCAAGCTCGGGTTTCAACGGGCCTTGGCAGTAACCGCGCTTTTCTGAGATCAAGCGTCCTCGCGCTTGCTCCGCAGGAAACTGAATACGGCTGCCACGAGAGCCGCGCCCACGAGGACCCTCGTGACCAAACTCTGCCGGTTGTGCTTCCATTCTGCCTTCCAGCCCAGTTCGCCGGGAATGTTCGGCACATGGCCGCGGCCGAGGTCTTCCAATACTCCCTCTACTTCCCCCACCCGATCCGCCAGCATCAGCGGAAGCCAGTGGCCATAACTGGATTCGCTGTACTTGAAGGCGAAGCGCCGGAGCACGCCGCTCAAGCCGGTGGGCGGCGACACGGTTCCGAAAACCGCCGTCAAATTGGGCCGCTCGTTGGAGTGCAGCACTTCGACGACCGCGGGCTGTAACGGTGGACGTTCCCAGGTGTAGCCCTTTTGTTCGGCGTCGGTGCGGCGCTTCATTGGGTAGGTCGGATCGTTCTTCGGATCGGCGTCCACGCCCCATCCCTTGATCTGCGTCGGGTCGATTGGTGTGTGTTCCATGGCGTTTCCTTTTTCCTAACTGCGGGCGGAAGGCGGCAGGAGCACGGGCTTGATGCAGCCGTCGAGCTTCGCCGAAAAAATCCGGTAGGCGTCCGACACGTACTCCAAAGGAATGCGGTGGGTAATCATCGCTTTCGGGTCAAGCACTCCGTCCTGGATGTGCTTGATCAGGCGCGGCAACAAGCGTTTTACCGATGCTTGGTTCGCCCGGATCGTCAGGCCTTTATTCACCACATTGCCAATGGGGATCAGCGTGTCGATGGGACCATAGACCCCAACGATGGAAACGATGCCGCCTTTCTTCACGCCGTTGATCGCCCAATGTAGCGCGGTGGCCGAACCGCCCTGCAGGAAGAGTTTCCGGCCCAGAATCGTCTGCGCGAAGTTGCCGGCGGCCTCCGCGCCCACGGCATCAATGCACACGTCCGCGCCCATCCCGTCGGTGGTCTTCTTGAGAAAAAGGACCACGTCGTCGATCTCCTTGAAATTGTAGGCCTCGCAGGGCGCGTAGTTGCGCACAAAGTCGAGGCGGTAGTCGATGTGGTCGATCACAATGACGCGACCCGCGCCGAAGAGCCAGGCGCAACGCGCCGCCATGATCCCCACCGGACCCGCGCCGAAAACGACGACCGTGTCGCCGGGCTGGATTCCGCCCATCTCGGCGGCCTGATAGCCGGTGGGCGTCACGTCGGTGAGCATGACGGCGTCATCCGGGTCCATCCAATCGGGAATGACCATGGGGCTCACGTCGGCGTAGGGCACGCGCACGTATTCAGCCTGCCCGCCGTCGTAGCCGCCCGCGGTATGCGAGTAGCCGAAGATGCCGCCGACCGCCGTGGCTTCCGGGTTGGACTCATGACAGTTGCCGTACATTTCCTGCTGGCAGAACCAGCATTTGCCGCACGCAATGTTGAAGGGCACCAGCACGTGGTCGCCGACCTTCAACTTCTGCACCTCGTCGCCGACCTGCTCCACCACGCCCGTGAACTCATGGCCAAACGTCATGCCGGGCCGCGTGTCTGGCACGGAGCCGTTGTAGAGATGGAGATCGGACCCGCAGATGCAGGAGCGGGTGACCCGGACGATGGCATCCTGCGGGTGCAGGATCTCCGGCATGGGTTTCTCATCAATGCGGACCCGTAGAGGGCCCCGGTAGTTCATGGCAAGCATAGCGATGGTTCGGGTATTCCTAATACGACAAGTTTCTGCCTTGTGGTTGTGAGGATGGGTCGTCTTCCACGATGGGTTCGCCGGTCCCGCGAAAGAAGCGGCGGATGAACCCTCACTTGGAAAATCCTGGGATAGGGAGCGGAGTCGTCCGTTGATAACGGCCGTAGGTGTAAGGTCCCGGAGAGTCATGGTGCAAGTTTCTCCCGTGAGTGGGAGTCT
>CAXTOX010000142.1:0-10058 GCA_964245885.1 uncultured Chthoniobacterales bacterium
ACGAGCAGCTCTGGACGCTTGCGCAGCCGGAGGAACTCACCCTACGCTGGATGACCCGCGTGGCCCGTCTGCTCCGCACGGAAGACCTGGAGGGTTCGACCGCGAGCGTCATCGAAGCGACGCGGCTGGCGGAAACGACGGCGGTCCTGCGCGGCTGCGCGCTGCCGGGTCTGGCGGAGTTCAACGAGGCGGCGCAGGCGGTCTTCTGCTTCGGCGACGCGACGCCGATGAGCCTCATCCACGAACGTCTGGTCGTCGGCGCGCGGCTCGGCGCGGTGCCCGACGAAGCGCCGCAGGTGCCGCTCCAGCGCGACTTCCAGCGCGAGACCAAACGCCTGCGCCTCCCGCCCGAAGCGTTGGACAAGACGCTCGACCTGGACTTGCGCAAGCCCAACGACCTCGACCGCAGCCGCCTGTTGCATCGCCTGCGCCTGTTGCGCGTGCCGTGGGGCAAGACCGAATCGGCGCGCGGCAAGGGCACCTTCCGGGAAACGTGGCGGCTGCGCTGGGAACCCGAGATGGAAGTCGCCCTGATCGAAGGCGCGCCGTGGGGCAACACGGTGGAGGAAGCCGCCACGCGCTTCGCCATCGACCGCGCCGTCCGCGCGCCGAACCTGCACGCCCTGACGACTCTGATCGAACGCCTGCTGCTCGCCGAGTTGCCCGAGGCGATCACGCCCGTCATGCGCACGCTGGAAAACCAGGCGGCGCTCACCAGCGACGTGTCGCACCTCATGGACGCCCTGCCGCCGCTCGCCGCCGCTTCGCGCTACGGCAACGTCCGGCAGACGGATGTGTCCGCGCTGGGTCACATCGTGGCCGGGCTGGTCGCGCGGGTCTGCGCCGGGCTGGGTCCCGCCTGCGCGTCGCTCAACGACGAGGCCGCCGCCGCGATGCTCAAGCGGGTCAATTCCACGGACGGGGCGCTTGCCACGCTGGCGGACGAGGCCCTGCGCGTGCCGTGGACCGAAGCCCTGCGCCGGCTCGCGGAGAACGACGGCGTGCACGGCCTGCTCGGAGGCCGTTGCACGCGGCTGATCTTCGACGCCAACCACTTCTCGCCGGACCAGACGGCCGCCTGCCTCTCGCGGGAACTCTCGCGCGCCAACGCCCCGGCGAAGGCCGCCGCCTGGCTGGAGGGTTTTCTGAGCGGCAGCGGCCTGTTCCTGCTGCATCAGCCGGTGCTCTGGGGTCTGCTCGACGGCTGGCTCGATGCGCTGAACCCCGAGCATTTCACGGAGGTCCTGCCCCTGTTGCGGCGCACGTTTTCCACGTTTGCCTCGCCCGAGCGCCGACAGATGGGCGAACTCGCCCGGCGCGGCAGCACCGGCGGCGGTCCGCGTCACACGGCCCCGGACGAAGACCTCGACGAAGCTCGCGCCAACCGTCTGCTGCCAACGTTGGCTGCTCTTTTGGGTCGGTAATTTCCTCGCATGAACCTTTCACCCGAAGAACATCTGCGCCGCTGGCGATTGATCCTCGGCGGGGCCAACCAGGCGGACGGCACCGGCTGCACCCTCGGCAAGGACGACCAGCGCCTGGACGCCGCGCTGACCGCGCTCTACGACCACGCCACCGGCGACAAACCCGGTTCCAAACGCTCCGCCGGGCTGGGTGCATCCTCTCCCGGCGTCACCCGCTGGCTGGGCGACATCCGGCAGTTCTTCCCGAAGTCCGTGGTGCAGGTGATGCAAAAAGACGCGTTGGAACGGCTGGACCTCAAGCGCTTGCTCCTGGAGCCGGAGCTGCTCGAAACCGTGGAGCCGGACGTGGGCCTCGTCGGCACGCTGCTTTCTCTCAACTCGGTCATCCCGGAGAAAACCAAGGCCACCGCGCGGCTCGTCGTGCGCCGGGTGGTGGAGCAATTGGAACGCCGCCTGGCCAGCCCGTTGCAGCAGGCGATCACCGGCAGCCTTAACCGCTCCGTGCGCAACCGCCGCACGCGCCACCACGAGATCGACTGGCCGCGGACCATCCGCGCGAACCTCAAGCATTACCAGGCGGAGTACCAGACGGTCGTGCCCGAGACCCGCATCGGCTTCGGCCGCAAGACCAGCGCGTTGCGCGACATCGTGCTCTGCGTGGACCAGAGCGGGTCGATGGCCGGTTCCATCGTGTACAGCAGCGTCATGGCCGCCGTGATGGCGTCCTTGCGCGCGGTGCGGACCTCCCTGGTGTTCTTCGACACCAGCGTCGTGGACATGACCGAGAAGCTCGCGGACCCCGTGGACGTACTCTTCGGCTCGCACCTGGGCGGCGGCACGGACATCCACCGCGCCGTCAGCTATTGCCAGGGGTTGATCACCCGTCCCGCCGAGACGATTTTCATCCTCATCAGCGACCTGATCGAAGGCGGCCGCAAGGACCAGCTTTACCAGCGGGTCGCCTCCATCGTGGCAGGCGGGTCGCGGATGATCACGTTGCTGGCCCTGGACGATGCTGGCGCGCCGAGCTACGACCACGAGGTGGCCGCCACTTTCACGGGGTTGGGAGTACCGTCGTTCGCCTGCACGCCGGATCTGTTTCCCGACTTGATGGCGGCGGCGATTCAGCGCCGGGACATCACCCAATGGGCCGCGACGCAGGACATCAAAGTCGAACGGTCTCAGTAGGGCGCACGGGCAGGCCGCTGCGGCCGGTCGTCCTAATAAGGTAGGGATGCCTCTCCGAGGCAGTCCCTATTTTGGCTTGGGTAAACGCACTTGTCCTTTGACGTTCCCTTTCCAGAAAATCCAGGGACTGCCTCGGAGAGGCATCCCTACCATCTGGACGACCGCCTGCGGCCGGGCTTTCGCACGCTTCCTGAGAGGTGTTCGCACCGCACCGCTCAGCTCCCGTTGCCCAGCGTCACCGGGATCGTTCGGGTGCGGAGGATTTGCCCGCTGCTGCCGAGGCTCACCTCCAGCAGTTCACCGTGCGTCCACCAACTGGCCGCCGCTTTGCCACCGTCGAAAACCAGGTTGCCGAGCGAATACACGACCGGGTAACCTTCCACCTCTTCCTGGACCTGGACGCGGTGCGGACCGCTCCCGACGACGAGATCCGCCCCGGCCCGGACGAGGTCCCGCGCCTGCTCCCGCTGCCGGTCTTCGACCTCGGCGGTATTTTCCCGACCCCAGTGCGGCATGACCGCGACGAAATCGGCTCCTTGTTTCCGGGCGTCGCGCACCGCCGCCAGCACGGCGGGCCACTCGTCGCTGACGGCGATCCCACCGTCCGGGTCGCGGGCGGGCAGCAACCCGGTGTCCGCGTCGGAATAACCGACCAGCGCCACCCGCAAGGGTCCGGCTTGCACGACCCTGGCCTGGTAAGCTCCGGCGCGGGTGCGCCCGCCGCCGAACCACCTGACCCCGGCCTGGTCCAGGCGGTTGAGCATGTCCAGAAACCCCGCCTGGCCGAAGTCACCCGCATGGTTGTTGGCCACGCTCACCGCTCCCACCCCGGCCGCCCGCAGCTTCTCGGCGGACGGCAGAGGCGCGCGGAAGGTAAACGCCTTGCCGGGCACGGCGCTGCCCTGGTCCGTGACGACACACTCCAGGTTGACCACGGTCAGGTCCGCCGTTTTGCATTCCGCGGCGTACAACCCTTCACCGGGTCGTCCGACCAGCGTCACGTCCCCACCAAACACCACCCGGCATGCCACCGGTGCCGCCTGCAGGCGCTCGACCCGGAAGTTCGGCGAAGACCGGCGGCCCAGCAGTTCGCGCAACGGCAAGACCTCCGGCCGCCCTTCGAGTTGATGGACGACGAGATCGTTGCCGTCGAGCACGCCGCGCGGTTCCCGATCCTCCCAGAGGGCCGCCATGTGCGTGCCGAAATCCAGAAAGGTTCCTCGCGTGTCGTCCTCGTGGTTCAGGGGCACCGGGTTGTTGTTCTCGTCTCGTGCCTTTTGGTCCGGGCCGAGGTGCAGGTTGCCCTGGGCGATCGGCTCCAAGGAACGGCGGAACTGGGCCGGGTTCCCCCAGGGTATCCGCCAGCCTCCCTGCCGCAAACCTGCGATGAGGAAGTTGGTGCAGTCGGCTCCCAGGTTCGCCTCTGGACCGGTCGAACCGTCGGCACCGCGCAGCAGCCCGCTGCCGTACACGTAGGGCCGGTTGAACTGCGCGGAAAGCGCCCGCAGGAACCCCGTTCCGCGCACCCGGCAGATGGACAGGGTGTTGGTCATGACACGGCTTCCATCCTCGCGCTCGATTTCGGCGGACAGGCGCAGGTTGCCCAACCCCGTGTCAGTATCGAAGAACGGGCGGAGTTCCGTGCCGGTCAGCGGCTGATCCAAACTAGTATCATCCCGCACGAGCCGGGGCGCGCGGCGGATGAAGCGCGACGCCGCCGCGGCGAACGAGTTTTCCCGGCGCGGTTCCACGACGTTGTACGCCGCGGAGGTGGTCTGAGATGCGAGCCAACGCACCCGCACGCGGCCGCTGCCGCTGGTGCTGCCCGCAGGAAACCCGACCGTGAACGGACAATGCTCGGGCAACCGCCAGCAGCCGTCCGGGTCCGGCTCTTCGGAGTTCGCAACCGATACGCCGACCGTCCATGGACGCAGGTCCCGCTCCCAGCCGTCGAGCAACTCCTCAAAATGTTCTTTGTCGGTCCGCACTCCGAGCCGCGCACGCTGCCGCACACAGAGGGCGCGCAGATCGGACGGGGCTGCCGCCGGGTCGAAGAACGGCAGCGGCTGACCCTGGGCCGCGAAAATCTTCATGGCGCGGGAACGGTCGGGGCCGGTGCGCGCGAACGGCTCAAAGCGCACGCGGGCGTTGTCCACGGAGAGCGACGCCGCCAACGCCAAGCCGACGAGCCTTTGCGCCTGGACCTGATCCTTGAGGTACGGGGTCGAGATCGCGAACGTGATCGCCTGGAGCCGGTCTAACGTGAGCAGGTACGCAAACACGCGCTCGAAGGCTGCCGGCAACTCCTCGTCAGGCAAGGCAGCGAAGTAATCCAGGTCCACCGACGCCACGACCGGCAAGCCGCCGGTCCATTGTTCCGGCGCGTGGGCACGCAGGCTCTCGAACGAGCGCACCTCGTAGCGGTCCGCCAGGCTGCCGCAGGCGCGCGGCGCGGCCTCCTCGTGACCGTCGAGGTACGCGCGCGCCTCGCTTTGCCGGGTGGTTTGATCGGCGGACGAGAGCCGTTCGGCGGGCACCCAGACGACGCGCTCGAACGGACGCGGCAGCAGCGGCTCGATCCAGTCAAAGCACTGCACCGTGCCGGCCTTGCGCCAGGAGTCCAGCCGGCGGGTGCGCTCCTCGACGTTCACCACCTTGCGCAGGGCGTCGCGCACGTCGTCCGACCCGAAGATCGCGTTGGCGTCGCTGTGCGCGTCGAAGTGCAGCAGCAGGTAGGGCTGGTCGAGGTCGAGGGTTTGCGCCAGCCAGTAGAAACTGCCCGCGTGGCAGTCTTCAATGTAAATGGGGAGCGTCGGGGCCGCGACGGCCCACGCGGCACCCAGCCAGAGCCACGTCAGGACACACGCCACCCGCGCCGCGTAGGCAAAGCGTCCGCCACGGCGGCCGTTCATCGGACCGGCCTCATCTTCGGCGTCTTGGTCAGCTTGGTCCGGAGGGCGAGCTGGGAGATGCAGGTGTCCTGGTACTTCGTGCCGGGATAAACCTTGTTGATCCGCAGCCGCACCGTTTTCACCGGCTTGTCGTAGCCGTTCAGGGGAAACCAGTACATCTCGCGCGCGAGGCACTCGTCCGGGATCGTCACCACGAAGTCCTTTTCGCCGTTGAGCGACACGCTCAACTCCGCGACCCGGTTGTTCGCCTGGTACAGCTCGCGCGATTTGTGGAAGCCGTTGACGATGCCGATCTCGTACAGGTGCGTGGGACGATCCAGCGCGAGGTCCAGCCCCTCGCCGAGGCCGTCGCCGGGCATGCCTTCGGCCCAGGTTTGGTCGCCCTCCCCCAGGACATTTTCGGGTCCGTAGAGCTTCGGGTCGAGAGTGGAGGTCGCCGTCGCGTGGTAGAGCCGGTGAACCCAGTACGAGGCCCCGCCGGGATGCACCTCGTAGTAGCCGGCATGTTCCGCCCTGACGCCCTCGGGGCGATCCTTCACCACGGCGTAGTCGGTCGGATACGTCTGGAAGCCCCCGCGCACCTGCACCGTAAGATCATCGGCCAAGGTCGGCTTGAGGTCGGTGAACTCCCAGACAAACGCCCGGCCCGCGCGCTTAAAGCGGCTTTCCGGGCGAATCTTCAGGCCGTCCGCGTCCACGGTGTCCGCCGCGATGACCACGCGCCCCTTGCCGATGGGGCCTTTCCAACCCGCCGCCGTGGAAAGCTGGTAGGCCAGCGTGGTCGGCAAGATTTGGGCGTCATCGGAAACACTGCTGTAGCCGTTCCGGTACTGGGCTTGGTAACGGATGCGGACGGCGTGGGATTCGCCCGGTTTGAAGGAGACGGTAGAAACGAACCAGCGCGGCTCCGGAGCGTCGTACTCGCCGCCCAGCAGGGCATCCGTGTTCACCCCGTCCGTTGGCTTGTGCGGCTGCGACTCCAGTTTCCAAGGCATCTCCTTGCCATCCACGGACAGGTGGTAGTCGGTCACGTCATGCGGGTCGCGGCGGGCTTGTGCCGTTTTCTCAGGGGCACCGGGAGGCCCCACGTCCTGCGAAGCCGCGGGGAAGCCCGCCGTGACGTTGACGGCCTTGTCGCCCGGGTTGTGCAGCGTGTAGTTGACCTCTACGTCCGCGCTCTCGACGTGCAGGTTGATCTGTAGGAGTTCGCTCTGCATCTCCACCTGCTCCAGCCCGGCCGGCTGGAAGGTGTCTTCGTTGCGGGTCAGCGGTTGCACGTTGCCGGTCGAGGCGTTCCCGGATTCGTAGCCGCCGAAGTTTGCCTGCGCCGGCACCGGCAGCACCAGTCCCAGACAGACCGCGACGAGAAAAGGGCGTTCCATGCCTGCGATTGTGCCGGAGGGAGGGTCGCCGACGCAACCTTTTCCCCTTCCCCGACGGTTTAACGATGCACGCTGGCCCATCATCGTGCGCGCTTCCTTCGAGATGGCTCCGGTCGCCTACGGTTTACCGGCTTCCGCAAGCGCGGGTTCAGGGGCGGGGTCTCCCGCCGGTGCCGCCGCGTGTTTCTGACCCTTCCCAGTCAGGCGCTCGATCACCGAGAAGAACACCGGCGTCAGGAAGATGCCGAAGAACGTGACGCCGATCATTCCGCTGAACACCGCCGTGCCGAGCACCTGGCGCATCTCCGCGCCCGCGCCCGTGGCGATCACCAGCGGCACGACGCCGAGGATGAAGGCGAAACTGGTCATCAGGATGGGGCGCAGCCGCAGGCGCGCGGCTTCCACGGCGGCCTCGTCGCGATCCTTGCCTGCCTCGACCTGCTGCTTGGCGAATTCCACGATCAGAATCGCGTTTTTGCACGCGAGACCCACCAGCACGACGAAGGCGATCTGCGTGAAGATGTTGTTGTCCAGACCGCGCAGATAAATGCCCGCCAGCGCCGACAACAGGCACATCGGCACGATCAGGATGATCGCCAGCGGCAGGCTCCAGCTCTCGTACTGCGCGGCGAGCGCCAGGAACACGAACAGCACGCACAACGGAAAGATGAAGAGCGCGGTGTTGCCGGCGAGTTTTTCCTGCAAGGAGAGTTCCGTCCACTCGTAGCCGAACTGATCGGAGAGCGTGTCCCTCGCCGCCGCTTCCATCTTGGTGATGGAGTCGCCCGAGCTGACCCCTGGTAGGGTCGATCCGTTGATGTCCGCGCTCGGGTAAAGGTTGTAGTGCATGATCTTGTCCGGGGCGTTGATCTCCTCCACGTCCATCAGCGTGCCCAAGGGGACCGCGCCGCCGTTGTTGCTGCGCGTGTAGAGGTTGCGGATCTGGTCGGCGCGGGCGCGGAACATCGGCTCGCCCTGGATGTTCACCTGGTAGGTGCGGCCCAGGAAGTTGAAGTCGTTCGCGTAGTACGAGCCGAGTTCAGCCTGGAGCGTCTGGAAGACGGAGGCGATGGGCACGTCCAGCGCCTCCACCTTGTCGCGGTCGATGTTCAGATAAATCTGCGGCACCTGCGGGCGCAGGGTCGTGTAAAATCCCGTGAGGCCGCCCTGTTTTTCACCGGCCGCCATCAGTTCGTCGCCTACCTTCGCCAACGCCTGCGTGCCGGCGGAGTGACGATCCTGCAACTGGAGCTTGAAACCGGCCGCGTTGCCGATGCCTTGCACGGGCGGCGGCGGCACGACGATCACGAACGCGTCCTGGATGTCCGCGACCAGGCCTTGCACCTTGCCCAGGAGCGCGGGCATGGTCTGCTCGGGGTGGCCCTTGCGTTCGTCGAAGGGCTTGAGCGGCAGGAACATCGTCAGCGAGTTGGAGCGGTTGGTGAAATCCAGCGCCGACAGACCGGTAATTTCCACCGTGTAGGCGATGCCGGGTACCTTGAGCGCGATGTCCGAGATTTGTTTGCGCACGGCGTCGGTGCGCTGGAGCGACGCGCCGTCGGGCAGTTGCGCCACGCAGAAGATGTAGCCCTGATCCTGCGTCGGGATGAAGCCGGTGGGAATCGTCTTGAAGCCAACCCCGGTTAGTACCAGCAGACCCGCGTAGACGAGCAGCGCGGCCGCCGCGAACCGGATCAGCCGCGTCACGACCCAGGTGTAGCCGCGGTTGGCGGCGTCGAAGGTTTTGTTGAAGAGCCGGAAGAACCAGCCGAGCAAAAACTCGACGAGCCGGGTGAGGAGGTCCTTCTTCGCGCCGCGCGGCCGCAGCAGCAGGGCGGCGAGCGCGGGCGAGAGCGTCAGCGAGTTGAACGCGGAGATGATCGTCGCCACCGCGATGGTCAGCGCGAACTGCCGGTAGAACTGCCCGGTGATGCCCGAGATCAGCGCCGTCGGCACGAACACCGCGGTCAGCACGATGGCGATGGCGACCACCGCGCCGCTGACCTCGTCCATCGCCCTGGTCGTGGCCTCGATGGGTGAATGCCCTTCCTCCAGCCACCGCTCGACGTTCTCCACGACGACGATGGCGTCGTCCACCACGATGCCGATGGCCAGCACCAACCCGAAAAGCGACAGGTTGTTCAGCGAGAAGCCCAGCACCTTCATCACCGCGAAAGTGCCCACGAGCGACACCGGCACCGCGCACAGCGGAATGATCGTCGCGCGCCACGATTGCAAAAAGATCAGCACCACGATGACCACCAGCACGATGGCCTCGCCCAGCGTGTGCAGGACGGCGCTGATCGACTCCGCGATGAACGTCGTCGGGTTGTAGGCGATGTCGTACCTCAACCCCGGCGGGAAGCTGCCCGCCAGCCGCTTCATCTCGTTCTGGATGCTCTCCGCCGTCTGGAGGGCGTTCGCGCCCGGCAACTGGAAGATGGCGATACCCACCGACGGGTGACCGCTCAGGTAGGACCCGTTGACGTAGGTCTTCGCGCCGAGTTCCGCGTAGCCCACGTCGCCCAACCGCACGAGCTGGCCGTTGGTGCCGCGTTTGACGACGATGCGCTCGAACTCCTTCGGGTCGGTCAGACGGCCCTTGGTGTTGACGAGGAGTTGGAAGTCCGTGCCCTTCGGAGCGGGTTCCGCGCCGAGCGTGCCGGCGGCGACCTGCACGTTCTGGGCCTGCACGGCGTTGATCACGTCGCCGGCGGTCAGCCCGCGTGAAAACAATTTATCAGGGTTCAGCCAGAGGCGCATGGAATACTCGCTCGCGCCGAAGATCTGCACGCTGCCCACGCCTTCGATGCGCTTGATGACCTCCTGGAGCTGGAGCACGGCGTAGTTCGCCATGTAGAGGGTGTCGTACTTGTCGCCGTCGGACAACAGATTGACGACTAACATGATGTTCGGCGACTGCTTCTGGACGGTCACGCCGATGTTGCGCACGTCCTGCGGCAACTGCGGGGTCGCGATGGCCACGCGGTTTTGCACGAGCACCTGGGCCACGTCGAGGTTGGTGCCCAGCTTGAAGGTGATGGTCAGCGTCATCGTGCCGTCGCTGGCACTCTGGCTGTTCATGTAGAGCATGTTCTCCACGCCGTTGACCTGCTGCTCGATGGGCGTGGCGACGGTGTCGGCGAGCGTCT
>CAXTOX010000143.1:0-9924 GCA_964245885.1 uncultured Chthoniobacterales bacterium
AGCAGCTTTGGCAATGACAGTGATCTCAACTTCAAATTCGCGGATAGCGGCACGGGTGACGCGGTGGGGATCAGCGGGACGGGACTCGGCAGTGGCACCGAGATCAGGGTGCCCGCCGACTACGTCTCGGGCGATCTTTTGTTCGGCACCGCCACCTTCGACAACGCCACGTTCGCCTCCCTGGGTTTCACGCCCGGCACGTACACCTACACCTGGGGCAGCGGGCTCAACGCCGACTCGCTGACCGTTACCAGCGTGGTGCCTGAGCCCTCCACTTGGGCCCTGATGACCGTGGGTGCAGGCCTCTTGGCCTTCGGCGTCGCCCGCCGCCGCCACGCGCAGGCCACATAAAGCCTTCAGCTGCCGACACAGACTTGCTTTGACCACCGTGCTACAGCCAATGGCAGAATGATTGAGCGAAAAAGGGGATAGGCATGAATGGCACTAAGATAAGCGTAAATGCCTCGAAACGAATGCCTCACAGCACAAAACTCTCAAGAATGAGAGATTGCGATAGCCCATTGGTGCATCAGGCTCCCTCTGAAGAATTTGCCCAGTGAAAACAGGGACCTTGCATGTATCTTTTTGCGACGTGCTCATTCTCGGGCCCTTACGCTTATCTTAGTGCCATTCGGGACAAGTGCCATTCGGGACAGGCATCTTTTCCGTAAGCGGACGCCAATAGACGAGCAACCATCCTTTTCTCCTCCCTCGACTGACACACGCCGATCCTTTCCTCAGTCCTCCCCCCGTGCCCGCGAATACTTGCTTTTTTTGCGGAACTTCTTGTTCCAATACCGCCCCATCAGCTTGAGGAACCGCCACCC
Organism: uncultured Chthoniobacterales bacterium; assembly: GCA_964245885.1. GTDB lineage: Bacteria > Verrucomicrobiota > Verrucomicrobiia > Chthoniobacterales > SZAS-18 > CAHJWO01. The sequence continues at coordinate 828 of CAXTOX010000143.1, forward strand.
GTCGCTCACGGGGTTGATGTGGCTGGTTTCCTCGCCGTAGACCGTGCTGATGGGCACCGCGCTGATGCGTTCGCCGCGCCAGGAGCTCAGGATGATCATCTCCGTCTCGTAGTCGAAGCGGCCCGCCCGGTCCCCGGCCAGCAGCCGCGGCAGCAGGTCGCGGTGGATCATGCGGAAACCGCACTGGGTGTCCGACACCGGCTGGCCGCAAAGAAGGCTGATCTGCCAGGACATGAACCGGTTGGTCCAGCGGCGAACGAGCGGCATGTCCTTCGTGTCGTGCATGCGGTTGCCAACCAGCAGCTTGGAACCCTCGCGCGTGACGGTCTCCAGGAACCGGGGGATTTCCTCGGGCAGGTGCTGGCCGTCGGCGTCGAGGAGGATGACGTATTCGACGCCCTTCTTGAGCATGGCGCGCAGGCCGGTCTGGATCGCCATGCCCTTGCCCTGGTTCTCCTGGTAGGAGATGACCTCCGCGCCCGCCTCTCGCGCGGCGGCGGCGGTGCCGTCGGGCGAGCCGTCATCGACGACGACGACCTCCGCGACCTGCGCGAGCGTGCGCCGGACCACGTCGCCGATGAACCGTTCCTCGTTGTAGGCCGGGATCAACGCGCCGATGCGGGCGTAACGGTACTCGGTGTCGGGGTCGAGGTGGGACAGGTCTTCTTCCACGGCGGCAGGAGGGAGCAGGAACGCGCAGCATGCCGCGTCTGCCCGGGAAAGACAAGCGGCCTCACCCCTCGCGCGGCGGCACCGGGTGGAAGTCGCTCGCGTGGTAGCTCGAACGCACCAGCGGCCCGCTGGCCACGTACTCGAAACCCTTGTTGCGCGCGATGTCGCCGTACAGCGCGAACGTCTCCGGCGGGATGTACGCCACCACCGGCAGGTGCTGCGGCGTCGGGCGCAGGTACTGGCCGAGCGTGAGCACCTGCACGTTGGCGGCGCGTAGGTCGTCCATCGCCTGAAACAACTCGTTCTCCGTTTCGCCGAGGCCGAGCATGACGCCGCTCTTGGTGACGACCTGCGGCCAAATCTCCTTGGCGCGCTTGAGGACTTCCAGCGACGTGGCGTACTTCGCGCGCGAACGCACCAGCGGGGTCAGGCGTTCGACGGTTTCCAGATTGTGGTTAAAAATCTCCGGACCCGCATCGAGCACGGTCTTCAGGCAGTCGCCCTGCGCGTGGAAATCGGGCACGAGCACCTCGATGACGATGCTCGGGTCCATCTCTCGCACCGCCCGGATCGTCCGCGCGAAGTGCTCCGCGCCGCCGTCCTTCAGGTCGTCGCGCGCGACGGCGGTGATGACGACGTGCTTGAGCCGGAGCCGCTTGACGGCCTCGGCCACGCGCTGGGGTTCGTCGATCTCCAGCGGAAAGGGTTTCGCGGTGGACACCGCGCAAAAACCGCAGGCGCGCGTGCAGCGTTCCCCGGCGATCATGAAGGTGGCCGTGCCCTGGCTCCAGCATTCCCAGCGGTTCGGGCATTGGGCGCTCTCGCAGACGGTGTGGAGCTTCAGGTCGCTGACCAGCGCTTTGGTGGAAAAGAACACCGGGTTGGAAGGCAGCCGCACCTTGATCCAGTCGGGTTTCTTGTCGACGTGCAGGGCGGGATCGATCTTCGCAAGGTTCGCGGCCATGGCAAAGGAGACTATGCGGGACGCGGGAGGCGAATGCAAATCTTGCCACCGGAAACAGGGCCGGGTAAGCTGGCGGCATGGTCGATCTTCTCGAACTGCCTTCCGTCCGCCGGATGGTTTCGCCGATCAGTGTCGAGCAATATCATTCCTTGCCGGAATACACGCCGGCCGGCAAACGAACCGAGCTGATCTATGGGATCATCATCGAAAAAATGAGCAGATCGTCGCTGCATGTCGCCTTGCTGCGACGCCTTCTTCAAATGGTGGAGGCAACTGTTGGTGCTGGGCTGCTGGTGTATAAGGAAGATCCGTTGACCTTTTCCGACTCCGAGCCGGAACCAGATATCAGCGTCGTCGAAGGCAAAGAGGGAAACTACGACGACGCACTTCCTACCGCTGCACGCTTGGTGGTTGAAATCGCGGTCACAACCGTGGAACTCGATCGCGCCAAGGTTGCCATGTATGCCGCAGCGAACGTTGCGGAGTGTTGGCTGGTTCTCGGCAAGAAGAAGACCGTGGAAGTCTACACCGAGCCGGGCGGAAGCCGGTACGCCCAACACCGTGTGTATTCGCGTGGCGAGACGCTCGTTTCCACGGTGATTCCTGGTCTATGCGTTGAACTGAGCACCTTCTTCAAGCCGTAGCTTTTCCGAAGCCATCCGGGTCTACAACTTCCCCACCACCACGCCTTGGATGACCAGGTCGTGCGCAGGATAGATTTCCTTGTAGACCGGGTTGCTCGACTCGCTGCGCAGGTGCGCCGTGCTGGTCTTGTTGACCAACCGCTTCAGGCAGGTCTCGCCGTCCACGAGCGCCGCGACGATGTCGCCGTGGCGCGGCTCGCGCTGCTCGGGTGGCAGGAGCACCACGAGGTCGCCGTCGAGGATCGGCCGGGGCGTCGCGGCGTTCATGCTCTCACCGCGCACCTCCAGGCCGAACGCCCCTTCCGGGAAGCGTCCCCGCTTCACCGGCACCGCACGCGCCGGACGCTGCGCAGCGACCCCCTCGCGGGTTTGCGGCCAGCCGGCGGGCAGGTGCCCGAAAATCGGCAGGCTGACTGTGTCGATGTCGCGCAGCAGATCGGCGGCGGTCGACGCCCCCTTCAGCCGCGCGCGTTTCTCCTTGCGCCGCGCCGGGGAAGGATGGACCGCGGCGGGACTTTTCGGTGGGGCTGGCCGTCCCTCGGCCTCGGCGATCCAGCCTTCGATCTGGCGCAGGTGGCGCTGGGCGGCGTCGACGGTCTCGCGCTGTTGGTCGAGCAGGCCGCGCAACCACTGGAGCTGGCGGTCCAACTCGCCCCCCTCGGCCGCCGCGTTCGCCGGCAGCGGGTAATCGCGCGCGAGCGGCGGCTTGATCCCGGCCTGTTCCTCGGCCCGCGTCAGGCGCAGCAAAATCCCGGCGTCGGGCGGATGGATGCCCTTGCGGTAATAGTGCAGCATCGTCCGTGAAACCTCCAGGGAACCGGCAATCGTCCCGTAGTTCCAGCCGGTCACCGCGTGCAAGTGCTCGATGCGACCGTTAAAATTAGTTAAGTTTTGTTCAGTTTCCACTTGCCGCGTTGTTCAGGAGATGTTCAACTCCGTTCAGGATGACAGCGTTTGCCGTCATTTCCAAGTCGAAATTTCCCTCCACCAACCCACGGATGAAACACCACCGCCCTTACCAACTCTCTGCTCCCGCTCACGCCGCCGCCGTCCGGCTGCCGGCCGGGATCGAGCCTGCCGCCGTCCTCGCGCGCCAGGCGGCGATGATCGAAGCGGGCACCCACCCCACCCTCGCCGAACGGCTGGCCTCCAGCGCCGGCGAAAACCAGGCGTTGCGCGACCGCGATCCGCGGTTTGCCGCCGCTGCCTGAGGCGATCTCATCCCGCTACCGATGAAACGGTTCGCCGCTCACCAAGCCACCCTGACAGCCAGCATCCTCGCCTCTGTGGGGGTGCCTGCGCGCGAGGCGTTCGAGGTCCGGTCGCCCGACGAGAAGTTTACTCACGGGCGGGTCACCGGGTTCGATCCCGCGCAGTTTGCCGGCGGCGCGCCGGACGAGCGGTTGAGCGAACACGCCATGCGCTGGCAGGACCCCGGCGCGGTACTGCCCGACGCCGTCCGGCGGTGCCTCGCGCCCGACGTGCCCGCGGACCGCGGACAGTTCGTCGAGTACGCGCTCTACGGGTACACCGACGGCTTCCTGTCGCTGGACAACCCGGTCGAGGAACCCCGCGCGGTCGCGGCGGATTTCCCGACGTTGCGCAACCCTCCGCACCAGCTCGTCACCCAGCGGGTCGCCAACCGCGGCCTCACCCTGGAAGTGGACGAGGACGAGGGCTGCCTGGAGGCCGGCTGGCAGCGGGCCAGGGTCGCGTTCCTGCGCGGCGCGCTCGACCGCGCGCGGCTGCGGCGCACGGTGGCGTTGTTCGTGGCCGGGGCGGTGAGCGTGGGCAAGACGTGGGACGCCGCAGCCGATCCGGACGCCGACGTGCTGGAAGAACTCGACGCCCAGCCCCTGCGGGCCTCCCGAGTGATGTATGACGGGCGCGCGTGGTCGCAACGCGGCCAGATTTTGCAGACCCAACGCACCGCGACCCTGTCGCCGGAAGAACTCGCGGGGCGGCTGGCGGTGGAAGACGTGCAGGTCATCCGCGCGAACGCCGCGGCGGACCCGGCGGGCGGGGACGGGCAAGTGTTGCTCTTCTGCGCGGCCGACCGCCTCGCGCGCAATGATTTCAGCAACCTGAAAACGTTCACGGCACCCGCCAGGAGCGGCGGACGCTACGCCGCGTACGTGCGCCGGGTCGACGCCAAACGCTGGCGGGTCGGCGTCGAGTGCTACGAAACGGTGGCCATCACGAGCACCGTGGGGCTGGCGGTGATCAGCGTCGGCTGATGGAAAGGCAGAAGGCAGAAGGCAGAAGGAGATAACAGAACCTGCGAAGCGTAGCCAAGAAGCCGCATCAAAGCAGGAAACTTGAGATTTGCTCGCTTCGCCTTTTTCTGCCTTCTGCCTTCTGCCTTCTGCCTTTTGCTCTCTCTGCCCGGATGAGTTAGAATGCCCGCGCCGTTCCTTGCCATGCGATTTCCCCGCCCCTACGTTCGGTACGCCGTGGCGGTCACGTCGGTGGCGGTGGCGGTGGTGCTGAAGATGTTGTTTGAACAGGCGGTCGGGCAGGAACGGCCGCTGTTCCTCGTGTTCTTCGGGGCGGTGTTGTTCAGCGGGTGGTACGGCGGCCTGGGGCCGAGCCTGCTTGCCACGGGGCTGTCGGCGGCGGTGACGCTGCTCTACTTCTACACGCCGCGCTTCTCGCCCCTCGCGCATACGGTCTCGCAGTACACCACGATCAGCATTTTCACGGTCGAGGGGATCGTCGTGAGCCTCTTTTCCGGCCGCAGCCGCCGCCAGCGCGAACGCCTCGCCTCCGTGCTGACCGGCTCCGCGCAACACAAGGAAGACCTCGCCGCCGCCGCCCTGGAGGAACGCGCCCGCCTGACCCGCCTCGAAGGCGAGATCGGCCGCGTGCTCACCCGCCAGAGTTCCCTCCACGACCTGCTCCAGGGCAGCGTCGAGGCGCTGGTCGCCCACGCCAAAGCCGCCTTCGCGCGGGTATGGACCTACAACGCCCGCACGCAGACGCTCGAACTCGCCGTCAGCGCCGGCCTCTACACCCACCTCGACGGTCCGCACAGCCGCGTGCTACTGGGTAAATTCAAGATCGGCCTCATCGCCTCCGAGAAGCTGCCGCACCTCACCAACCAGGTCATCGGCGACCCGCGCGTCGGCGACCAGGGCTGGGCCAGCCGCGAGGGCATGGTGGCGTTCGCGGGCTATCCGCTGCTCGTCAACGGCGAACTGCACGGCGTGCTCGCCATGTTCTCGCGCGAAAAACTCTCCGACGCGACCTTCAGCGCGCTCGCGCTGGTGGCCAACACCATCGCGCTCGCCGTCCGCCAGCGCATCGCCGACGCCGAGCGCGACCGGCTCCTGAGCGAGACGCAGGCGGCGCGCGACTCCGCCGAGGCGTCCAGCCGCGCCAAGGACGAGTTCATCGCCACCGTTTCCCACGAACTGCGCACGCCTCTGAACGCCATCCTGGGCTGGGCGCGGCTGCTGGGCTCCGACGGGACGGCCGACGCCGAACTGACGCGCGAAGCGGTCGGCGTCATCGAGCGCAACGCCATCGCGCAGTCGCGCCTCATCGAGGATCTGCTGGACGTTTCGCGCATCATCTCGGGCAAGCTGCGGCTGAACCTGCGCACGGTCGACCTGCCCGACGTGGTGCGCGCGGCCGTGCAGTCGGTCATGCCCGCCGCCGAGGTCAAGGCGATGCGCGTGGACACGCTGCTCGACCCCGGCGCGGGTCCGGTGTCGGGCGACGCCGACCGGCTCCAGCAGGTCGTGTGGAACCTCGTGTCCAACGCCGTGAAATTCACCCCTAAGCGCGGCCGGGTGCAGGTGCGGCTGGCGCGGGTCAATTCGCAGGTCGAGCTGACCGTCAGCGACACCGGCCAGGGGATCGCGCCGGAGTTCCTGCCGCGCGTCTTCGAACGCTTCACGCAGGCCGACGCCACCAGCACACGCCAGCATTCGGGGCTGGGGCTGGGGCTGGGCATCACGCGCCACCTGGTCGAACTGCACGGCGGGACGGTCGCCGTCTACAGCGACGGCGAGGGCAAGGGGGCGACGTTCGTCGTGTCGCTGCCGATCATGATTCTGCACGCCGCCGCCGCGAGCGCGCCCGAGCGCGCCCACCCGACCGTGCCGTCCGGGGCGGGCCACGGGTTCCAGTCGTGCGACGAACTGGCCGGGGTGCGGGTCGTGGCGGTGGACGACGACGCGGACGCGCGCCAACTGCTGGGCACCGTCCTGACGCGCTGCCAGGCGAGCGTGACGGTCGTGGCCTCCGCAGCCGACGCTCTGGAAGCGGTGCGGCGGGAACGGCCGGACGTGCTGTTGAGCGACGTGGAGATGCCGGGGGAGGACGGGTATTCGCTCATCGCCAAGGTCCGTGCGCTGACGCCCGAGGAAGGTGGGCAGACCCCGGCGGTGGCGTTGACGGCGTACGCGCGCATGGAGGATCGCACGAGGGCGCTGCGGGCAGGTTTCCAGATGCACGTGCCCAAGCCGGTGGAACCCGCCGAACTGGTGGCCGTGGTGGCCAACCTCGCCGCGCGCGGGAAGCTCCAGGCATAGGACCTGTAGGACCCATGGGTCCTATCGTTTTCGGTCTTTGCGCGAATCTTTCCCGCACCGATCACGAAGAATAAAGGTGACCAGTTGTAAATCCACCTCTCCATGATCTCCAACCACCTTCCTTCCCGGCTCGGCTGCCTGCTCCTGCTCCCGGTGCTGCTGGCCGGCGACCACGCCCGCGCGCGGACCGTCAAGGCCACCACCTCCGACAACGGCTACCCCGTGCACCTCGTGCAATGGACCGACTCCGCCGGCCAGCCGCGCACAGCGACCCTCGTGGACCAGAACTCCACCGGCGCGGGTCCCTACGCCGGCTACCTGCGGCGCTACACCTACGTGGTCAACGGCCAGACGCGCGTTTGCACCGGCACGGATAACCCCGCCGCCGGCGGCAACCTGGAGTTCTCCGGCGACGGCTTCGTGCAAAACCATACCGCCGACGGCGGCGACTTCTCCAGCGGCAATGGCGCGGGCGTGCCCGGCACGACGACCCTCACCCTTCAAGGCAGCAGCCACGCGATCGTCACCTTCGACCTGCCGAGCTACACGATCAGCGGCCAGACCGTGCCGACGACCGTGCAGTGGTTCTTCGCCGACGGCCGCGACCATCCCCTCTCTGCCGTCAGCCAGGACGCCCGGGACACGACCGGCAACCTCGGCGCGGACACCCGCACTCCCTACGGCGACATGGCCTACGACGGCGACGGCGTCGACGCGCTGGTGGGCGGGTTTTCCTACGGCGACACGTACCAATTCGTCACGCTCGCCAGCAACCCGGAAGCGGTGACCTCGAACTCCGGTTGGGATGACACCCAGCCCAATTCGATCCCCTACGCGATGCAGTGGGCCAACCCGGCGACGGCCGACGCGGAGATGGGCCACGTGGCCACCATGCCCGTCAGCTTGGTCGACCAGGGGCAGGACACGCAGACGAGCGTCTACAACGATCCGCCCGACCTGTTCGACCCGCGCACCCAACAGATGCTCGGCGGGCCGCTGCCGGCGTACAACACCTACGCGTACCAGATCATCAACTACAGCCTGGACACCAACGGCACGCCCACCGACAGCAAGCGCCTCGCCTGGGGCAGCAACTTCGGGCGGATCGGCGGCTTCGACAACTACGGCGACACCTCGGTGAACCCGAAACAGTATTCCCGTCATTCGGACGACCCCCTCAACCAGCCGCTGGCCGGCACGCGCGCGGACGGCAGCCTCCTGGCCTATTCGACCTTCATCGTCTTCGGCCCGCACAACGGCTCCTACGCGAACGGCGCGGTGAGCAGCGAGGTGGTCGACATGCAGTCCACGGAGGGCACGAACTTCGTCGCCGCGACGGGGACGGTGGCCACCAGCGGACCGGCGGGCATCGGGAACGCAGCGGCCACCACGATCACCTACACGCCGGCCGGTTACAATCCCACGTTCGCCGCGTGGGAGGTGACGGCGGCGGGGAACACCGTCAGCGCCACGCTGACCCCGCCGGCCCACGGGCTTGCGCAGGCCGTGTTCATCGTGGATGGGTACACGGCCGGCACTCTGCCGACGGTGTCGGTCCAAGCCGCCGGTGGGGGCACGGTGGATTCCTACACGACGCTGGACACGGCGGGCCAACGCCTGTGGGTGACGACCAAGGGGCCGGTGAGCACGGACGGAATCACTCTCCAGGTGACCCCCTCGACCACTCCTCCTACGGGTCACCCGGCCTTCTTCGACGGCGAGCAGTACGTCGGCAACGACACCTACTACCTCGACTTCCCCGGCAGCGGCCAGTATTTCGGCTACTACGGCTTCCTGTCCGACCCGAACTACATCTACCATCAAGACCTCGGCTTCGAGTATGTCTTTGACGCCAAGAACGCTTACAACGGCGTGTACCTCTACGATTTCAAGAGCAGCACGTTCTTCTACACAAGCCCGAGCTTCTCGTTCCCGTACCTGTACGACTTCACGTTGAACACGGTGCTCTACTACTTCCCCGATCCAAACAATGTGGGCCGCTACAACACGGACGGCGTGCGGTATTTCTACGACTTCGCCACGAACCAGATCATCTCGAAGTAGCGAGGGTTGTCTCACCGCAAACAAAAAAGGCGGTCGGCGCGAACCTCACGCCGACCGCCGATATTTTTCTCGGTTAATGGCTACCGTGGGCATTTTGGAGCCGCGCACGCTTAGGGCATGACGGTGGGCTGATTCGCGGTCCTGATCGGGGCCGCGCCTGAAGCGTTTTCCGGTTGCTCGTAGAGTTTTCAGCCCCGGCAGGGGCGCAAGAGTTT
>CAXTOX010000144.1:0-9789 GCA_964245885.1 uncultured Chthoniobacterales bacterium
CGCCCCTGCCGGGGCTGGGAGGACTCCACACGCAAACGAAAAACGCTGTATGAGTCTTATAGGACCCATGCGACCGATAGGACCTATGCTCTGGACGCCTGCGGGGTGAGGAAAGCCAATGCCGCTCGGAAAGCGCCATCACCTCGTTGACCTCACAACCCCCGGACCGAATCCGCCATCGCGCCGACCACGTCGAAGCCCGAGGCACTCAGTTTGTCGGAACGGCCGCGGGCGATGAACATCACGTACCGGCCCGGGACGGGCGCGAAGCACATGAACACGTAGCTCGTCGGCACCGGTCCCAGCTTGCCGTCCACGACTTCGATCAGGCACTCGACCCCGGAGCCGAGCTTGCCCGCTTGCAACGGATGGATCTTGGCCCCGCTGACTTTCGCGCCGGAGATCATTTCTTTGACGGTCGCGCTCAGGTACGACTTGGCCTGTTCTGGCCCGGAGAAACTGCCCGCCACGGCGAGGTCGGCCGAGTAGCCCGTCGCCGGGTTGTCAGGGGTGCAGAGAAGTTTCCCGCCGCGGTCGGCTGCGGTCCAGCCGATCGGCAGCACGATGCTCACGAAAGAGCCGTCTGCGGGATAGTTGTACGTCTTGGGACCGGCTGGTTCAGGCGTGGGCGTCGGGGTGGGCGTGGGCGTCGGGGTGGGCGTGGGCGTGGGCGTCGGTGTAGGAGTCGGCGTTGGCGTCGGCGTCGGCGTCGGCGTCGGGGTTGCTCCCACGTTGTAGGCGAGCGCCAACAACGGCGGCGTCAAGCCGCAGGCGGAAGGCGCGAACCATCCCGCCAGCGAACCGACGACGGCGGTTACAGCGAGCATCCGGCGTGCGCGGCAAAGAAGCGTCACGATGGGCAGCTTGCCGGAAACGGCCGCTGGCATCAAGCCGTTTTGCCCCACGTGGCCACTCAATAGCCCGCCGCCTGCCCGTCCTTACGGCTCTCGGTGGCCCCGGCGTAAACGCGCTGGCCGTCATGCGTTTGCACCTGGATAGCCTGGTAACCGCCGTAGCCGCCGAGGTCGAAGCGGATGTCGTGTCCCTTCAGCCGCAATCCCCGCGCCACCTCGTACGGAATCCCGCTCTCCAGGTCGACGAACCCCGTCGTGTTCGGGTTGGCCGCCGCACCGCCCTCGGTCAGCGTGGAACCAGTGGGGTCGTTGTTGCCCTCGTGCTGCCAGCGCGCGGCGTCGCCGGCTTCCTGCACGCCGAGGCCGAAGTCGATCATGTTCGTGAGGATCTGGACGTGCCCCTGCGGCTGCATGCCGCCGCCCATCACGCCGAAAGCCAGCCACGGCTTGCCGTCGTGCATCGCGAAGCCGGGAATGAGCGTGTGGAACGGCCGCTTGCCCGGCTGGTACGTGTTGGCCTGGTCCGGCTGGAGCGTGAAAAGCTGCCCGCGATCCTGAAACATGAAACCCAACCCCGGCACGCTGATGCCGCTGCCCATCCCGCGGTAGTTGCTCTGGATGAGCGAGACCATGTTGCCCTCGTCGTCGGCCGTGCACATGTAGATCGTGTCGCCCTGGTTCACGTTGGGGTTCCCCGCCTCCACCGACGGCAGCGCGCGGTCCGGGTTGATGAGCTTGCGGCGTTCGGCGGCGTACTCCTTGGAGATCAGCCCCTTGACGGGTTGCTTGAAGAAGTCCGCGTCGGCGTAATACTTCGCGCGGTCCGCCCAGGCGATCTTCTTGGCTTCGATGGCAGTGTGGAAGGTCGGCACCGTTCCGAAGCCCATCGACTTGAGATCGAAGCCTTCGAGGAGGTTCAGGATTTGCAGCGCGACGATGCCCTGCGCGTTGCCGGGCAGTTCGTACACGTCGTAGCCGCGGTAGTTGGTGGACACGGGCTCGACCCACTCGGAGTGGTGCGCCTCGAAGTCGGCCTTGCGCAGGTAGCCGCCGTTGGCCTGCATGAAGGCGTCGATCCGGTCGGCGATCTCGCCCTTGTAGAACACGTCGCGGCCCTGTTCGCCGATCAGGCGCAGAGTGTGCGCGAGCGCGGGGTTCTTGAACACGTCGCCCTCGGCGGGCGCTTTGCCGGTGGCGGGCAGAGTGTAGGTTTCCTTCCACGCGCCCGGCAGGTCCTTGAAGGCCAGGAGGTTGCGACCCCAATAGTAGGCGATGGTCTCCGTGACGGGAAAGCCTTCCTCCGCGTACCGGACCGCGCCCGAGAGGTCGTCAGCGAGGGTGAGCTTGCCGAATTTGTCGTGCAGCGACGCCCAGCCATCCACCGCGCCGGGAACGTTGATGGGCAGCATGCCGACCGGCGGCAGGAAGTTGCGGTTGAGTTTGGCGACCGCCTCGCGGGCCTGTTCGTAGGAAAGCCCCGCGGGCGAACGGCCCGAGGCGTTGAGGCCGTAGAGCTTGTTTTCCCTGGCGACGTAGACGATGGCGAACAGGTCGCCGCCGACGCCGTTGGAAATGGGTTCCATTAACCCGAGGGTGGCATTGGCCGCGATGGCGGCGTCCACGGCGTTGCCGCCGCGCTTGAGCACGTCCAGCCCGACCTGGCTGGCTGCCGGCACGCTGGTGCAAACCATCCCGTGCCGCCCGAGCACGGCCGAGCGCGTGGCGAAGGGCTGGCCGACGATACGGTCCACCTGAGCGGAGGCGGAAAGACAGAAGGCAAAAGGCAAAAGGCAGAAGGCAGCAGAACGGAGAAAAGAGGTCATGGTCAGGGCCGGGTAAAGGATGGTTCCGGGATTGAATCGCCGCTGCCTTTCGCGCGAGCCGGGAAAAAATCTCGCCACGTGCCCGCAAGGCAAACCGCAACGTGCCGCAGGCACACCGTAACATCCTACATGGATGACAACCCGAAAGCCGTGACCGACGTGCTGCGTCAGATGAAGGCCAAAAGCAAGGGCATCATCGGCATGAAGGTACTTGGGGCCGGAGAATTGGTCAGCAAGGCCGACGAGTGCTTCCAGTGGCAGTTGGCGCAGGAGCGCGTGGATTGTTTCACGCTCGGGATGAAAACCCCGGCGGAGGTGCTGAGCACGATCAGGCAGATCCCGGCCGCGAGCGTGCGGGGTTGACCAAGCAGACCAGAATTTATCCACAGATTACGCAGATTTCCGCAGATTAGCAGAAGGAGGGGAAGAAAAGGTTTTCTCCATCCTTCCCGTCTCTTCAATCTGCGGAAATTTGCGTAATCTGTGGATAAACTCCGGCTCTGATCAGTACGACCCCGGCAAGGGCGGAGGGTTCGCGGCCACCGCGCTCTGGTTGAGGCCGAGCGAGTTCATGGCCTGGAGAGTCACATCCACGCCACCGCGCAGGTTTGCCCACAGGCTGCTGATGCTCCAGACCGGCCCCCACGGGATGCCCCACCAGCCGAGCAGCAGCGTCAACGCCGTCCATCTCAACCCCTTGACCACCCGGCTCTCGCCCGGGCGCACGAGGTAGATGTCCGAACTGCGCCGGAACGTGATCACGAGGGCCGAGATCGTGTACTTGTAAAACACGAACCGTCCGCCGAGGTCGATCTGTTGCTGCAACTCGCCCGGGGTCAGCCCCTCGATGCCTTGAATTTTTGTCGCCATGGAAAGGTGTTTTAGCAGGGAACGTTCCTACCGGCGGTTCTGGCCGGGTCTGCCCGCGCCGGTCGTGGTCAGTTTGACGTGATAACCCGGGGGAAAGTCCCGCAGGCTACGCGATTTTTGCCACGCTCAGGAACCCGAAAAAATAATCTCCGGCAAGCCGCGCGGTTTGCGGGCACATTCCCCATCCATCTTATGGCCAGCCCTTCCTCGTCCAACTCCACCGCCGTCCTCAGCGTCAACGAACTCGAAGTCCGCTACGGCGTCCATACGGTGCTCGACCGCGCCACCCTGGCTGTCAACGAAGGCGACCGCATCGGCCTCGTCGGGCGCAACGGCACGGGCAAGAGCACGTTTCTGCGCATCGCCGCCGGGGTCGCCGAACCCGACGCCGGCCGGACCGTCCGCCGCCGCGAACTCGTCACCGGCTATTTGCCGCAGGATTTCCAACTCGACGACGCCCGCACCGTGGAGAGCAACATCCTCGACGGCGCGCGTGCCGTGCTCGACCTGATCGACGCCTACGAAAACGAGCCTTCGGATTCCAACCGTTCCGGCGAACTCCTCGACCACATCAACCACCTCGACGGCTGGGACGTGGAACACCGCGTCCGCGCGCTCATCGACCACCTCGACTGCCCCGCCGCCGACCGTCTCGCGGGACAGCTTTCCGGCGGGGAGAAACGCCGCGTCGCGCTCGCCCGCGCGCTCCTGGCCCGGCCCGACCTGCTCATCCTCGACGAGCCGACCAACCATCTCGACACGTTTTCCATCGAGTGGCTGGAGGGTTTTCTGAAGAACTACCCGGGCACGTGCCTGTTCGTGACGCACGACCGGTATTTTCTCGACCGCGTGGCCAACCGCATCGTGGAACTGGCCGGCGGCACGTTCCTCTCGCACCAGGGCAACTACACCGCGTTCCTTGAACACAAGACCGCCCGGCTGGCCAACGCCGAGTCCGCCGAGGCCGCCCGGCAGAAATTCCTCAAACGCGAACTCGAATGGGTCCGCCGCGGCCCGCCCGCGCGCACCACGAAGTCGCGCGACCGCATCGACCGTTACCACTCGCTGGCCAACCAGGCCGGCCCCGAGCAGGAACTCGACGTGGACCTCATCATCCCGCCCGCGCCCAAGCTGGCCAACCGCGTCATCGAACTGAAGAAGGTCGGCATGACGTTACCCGACGGCCGTACGCTTTTCGCCGGCCTCGACCTCAACCTCGAACCCGGCCAGCGCCTCGGCATCGTCGGGCGCAACGGCATGGGCAAGACGACGCTGCTCCGGGTCATGCTCGGTATGCAGCCGCCCACCAGCGGCGAGGCGATGCTGGGCACGCGCACGCAGGTCAACTACGTCGACCAGGGCCGCATCCTGCTCAACGACGACAAGACCGTCTGGGACGAAGTCGGCGAGGGCAGCGAGTGGGTCAAGCTCGGCGAGGAGCAGGTCAGCATCCGGGGCTACCTGAGCCGGTTTCTGTTCACGGGCGACCAGGTGAACTCGAAGATCGGCCTGCTCTCGGGCGGCGAACGCAGCCGGGTCATTTTGGCGAAAATCCTCAAGCGCGGCGGCAACGTCATCGTGCTCGACGAACCGACCAACGACCTCGACCTGGCGACGCTGCGCGTGTTGGAGGAGGCCCTGCTGGGTTTCGGCGGCGTGGTGGTGGCCGTCAGCCACGACCGGTATTTCCTGAACCGCGTCTGCACGTCGATCCTCGCCTTCGAGGGCAACGGACACCTGTACTACGACGTGGGCAACTACGACGATTACACGGCCAAACGCGCCGCCCACGCCGCCGAGGCTGCGCGCTGGGAAGCCGCCGCCAGCCGCAAGCCGTCCGCCCCCTCCCCCGCCAAGCCCGCTGTTGTCGGACGCAAACTCAGCTTCAAGGAAACGAAGGAACTGGAAACCATCGAGGCCACCATCCTGACCGGCGAAGAAAAAGTCGCGCGAATGGAAACCGAGTTCGCCGCGCCCGATTTCTACCAAAAGCACGGCGACCGCTGGAAGTCATTGCAAGCCGAGTTGGACGCCGCCAAAAAGGAAGTCGCACGGCTCTACGCGCGCTGGGAAGAATTAGAGGCGGTGCGCGCCGACGCATCGTGACGATCAATCCTCGCCCCGATCATCGTCGCCCCAACCGTTATCGCCGGTTTCCAAACGGCGTACCCGGTCTGCTGTCGCCGCAACGCGCAGCTCCTCCGGCAGCAGCGGGACGACTTCGTCAAAATGTTCCTCGGCCAGCCGCATCAAATCGAGTCGATCCTTGAGTTGCTTTGTTGGACGACGCGAAGGATCTCCCCACGCCCACAACTTTCCCTGCACTACATCCGGCAAGCTGGCTACAGGCACGTCGATGCCAAAAACCGGGCGCAGAACAGCACGTTCCACAAACGATTGGTAGCGATCAGGCTTCGTAAACTGCACCATTAACATGTTGGCGGAGGTCTCGGTTCGTCCCGCCTGTCGTTGGGCGTTCGTGGAGAAAGGAAACTCCTTCACGCGGAAATCGGCTGCTCGCAAGTCTGCCAGCACCGGTTCCAAGTCAGTAGAGATGACAACCAAATCGAGGTCGGCCGTGTAAACAGGCGTGGCGTAGCTGTTCACCGCCAAGCCGCCGATGACGCACCAGCCCGCACCATGACGGCGCAGTGTCTCCGCCACAAAGATGAAATCTGTCGTGCCGCTCACAATCACTCCGTCGTAAATTTCGCGCTCAGTCATAAGACCGCCTCGGGAGTGAGTTTACCTTGCGTGTGCCGCGCAGGCAAACGCATTCGGCCTTCCCCGTTCACGCTCCTGCCGGCACGTCTTCTTGGCGGGTCTTCAACGGCGGGGTGAAAGCGTTGTAGGCCAGCGTCAGACACACCGCGAACAACGCCGTGCCGAGCGCGAGCGCCGCGTTGTAATAAACCGGCGCGGCCGCCGCCAGGCGGATGATGACCGTCGCCAGCGCGAAGCCAGAATTACGAAAGACGATCTGGTAGGTCGAACTGTAACGCAGCGACAGAAAAATCAAGAGGATGTCGCTGAACACGAGGATCGTGAAGAACGTGTTGAAGAAACTCTCCGGCCGGCTTCCGCTCGCGTACGCCCAGGCATCCTGCGCGCCGATGACCACAAAGCTCGTCAGCAGCGCGAGCGCGACCAGGCGTTTGGTGGAACGAAACCGATCCCGCGCGGCCGGGGTGTCGGTGATCGGACGGTGCCGCTGGAAACGGTAGAACAGGCTGATGGCAACAAACGTCAACAGGCCGCCGGAGGCGTTGGCCAGGATGGGCAGGAGCCAATTGGCGGCGGTTTCCCAGTGCATCGGCTCGTCAAAATGCACGAGTTCCTGGAACGATTCGCGCAGCAGGATGATGGACAGGATCTCGAACTGCTTGCCCAGGGAATTGCTGATCGACTCGGGCAGCACGAAGACCAACCCCAAAATCTCGAAGCCGAGCAGGACCGAGAACACGGAACTGATGGCGTGGAAATGGTTGGTGGGCACCCGCGCGGCGAGAAGGCCCGGCAGCCAGCCGCGGCGGTTGGCCTCGATCAGGAGCAGCGCGCCGATGAAGGCCCAGACGAGCACGGTGCCGACGCGGCGCTGGGTGTCGGGACTTTTCCAGAAGCGTTCGGCCGCGCCGTAGAGCGGATCGCTGTAGCGAAAAAGTTGGTCGGAAGGGTGCACGGGTGAATTTTTCCCTGCCCTTTTTCAACCTTTCGCAGGATGGCCGGCACTGAACGAACGCCGGCGGACGTGGCGCGGTCCTACGTCTTCACCCGCTCGATCTTCGCGCCGAGTTCGGCGAGCTTGTGGTCGAGGTGCTCGTAGCCGCGGTCGATGTGGTAGACGCGGTTGATCTCCGTCACGCCCTCCGCCTTCAACCCCGCCAGCACCAGCGCGGCCGAGGCCCGCAGATCGCTGGCCATCACGGGGGCCGCGCTGAGTCTTTCGACCCCCTGGATGATCGCCGTCGAACCCTCAATGCGGATGTCAGCCCCCATGCGCTTCATCTCGGAAAGGTGCATGAAGCGTTGCGGGAAGATGTTCTCCGTCACCGTGCTGATGCCGCTCGTCGTCGCCAGGAGCGCGCACATCTGCGCCTGCATGTCCGTGGGGAAACCCGGATACGGCTCGGTCGTGAGTTCGAGCGACCGCGCGCCGCCGTTGGGCCGCACGGTCACGGTCTGGGGCGTCGTGTCCACGTGGAACCCCGCCGCGCGCAGCCGTTCGGAGGTGGATTCCAGGTGGTCGGGGAGGACGTTCTTGAGCGTCACGCCGGCCCCGCAGATCGCCCCGGCCACCAGGAACGTGCCCGCCTCGATGCGGTCCGGGATCACCTCGTGTTCCGCGCCGTGGAGTTCCTTGACGCCCTCGATGATGATGCGCCGCGTGCCCGCGCCTTCAATCTTCGCACCCATGGCGTTGAGGAAGTTGGCGAGGTCCACGACTTCGGGTTCGGCCGCCGCCGCCTCGATGACGGTGGTGCCCTCGGCGAGCACGGCCGCCATCATGACATTATCGGTGCCCAAGACGGTCGAGCCGAATTTTCCTCGCAGCGACATGCTGGCCCCGTTCAATTCGGAAGCGAACAGACGCACGTCGCCGCCGACCATCCGCACCTTGGCCCCGAGCGCCTCGAACCCGCGCAGGTGCAGGTCGATGGGCCGGTCGCCGATGACGCAGCCGCCCGGCAGCGCGCAGGTCGCCTCCTTTTCGCGGCCCAGCAGCGGCCCGAGCACGCAGACCGAAGCGCGCATCTTGCGCACGATCTCGTAGGGCGCGTGGGTCTTGATGTGCTCGGCCTTGACCGTGACCGTCCCGCTGGCGCGCTCGACCTCCGCCCCGAGCATGGAGAGGATCTGGAGCATGTAGTTGATGTCGCTCAGGTCGGGAACGTGATGGACGATGCACTGTTCCCGGGTCAGCAGCGTGGCGGCCAGGATGGGCAAGGCCGAGTTTTTCGAGCCGCTGATGCGCACGCTGCCCTGGAGGGTCGCGCCGCCATGCACAAGAATCTTATCCATCGCCATAATCGTGTCTCGGTAACCCGAACGCTCGGGGCCGGGCATTAAAGCAGGGTCCGCACCGCAATGCGAGCAGGAAAATTGCGTGGCGGTTTCCCCTATGCTTTGACGGCGAAGGCGAAGCGTTCGACCTCCTGGTAGTCCCGGACGCTCTCCACGGCGGAAAACCCGGCGGCGGCGAGCAGTTCGCGCACGCGGGCGACTTGGTCGTGGCCGATTTCCAGGGCGATCCGGCCGCCGGGGGCGAGGCGTACGTGCGCCTCCGTGACGCACCGGGCGACGAGCGCCAGCCCGTCCGCCCCGCCGTCGAGCGCGATCATCGGGTCGTGCTGGACCTCGCGCGAGAGCCTGGCGATGTCCGCGGCGGGGACGTAGGGCAGGTTGGCGGCGACGAGATCGTACGGCCCGGGGCACGCGGCCAGGAGGTCGCCCTGGAGGAGTTCCACGCGCTCCGTCAGCCCGAGGCGCGTGGCGTTGTCGCGGGCGAGGCGCAGGGCGTTGCCCGAACGGTCCACGGCCTGCACGCGGGCGTTGGGCCGCTCGGCGGCGAGGGTCAGCGCGATGACCCCCGAGCCGGTGCCCACGTCGACGCAACGGGCGTCGTCGGGCAGGGGCAGCTTGAGGATGCGTTCGACCAACTGCTCGGTCTCGGGCCGTGGCACCAACGCGCGGCGGTCGCAGAGAAACTCCCGCCCGTGGAACTCGACCGTGCCGAGCAGGTGCTGGAGCGGCTCGCCCTGCGAACGGCGTTTGACGAAGTCGCGCAGGGTGTCGAGTTCGGGCTCGCTCAACGGCCGGTCGAACACCATGTACAGGTCCATCCGCCGCTTGATGCCCAGGACGTGGGCGAGGAGCAGGTCGATGTTGAGCCGCGGACTCTCGACGCCCTTGTCCGCGAAATACTTCGCGGTGGATTCGAGAACTTCGAGGACGGTCTTCATCGGACGGCGACGGGGCGGACAGCTTGGACCAGCCGGGCGGCGAACGCAAAGCGGCAATACGGCGCGTCTTGCGCTGGTGGTACAGTTTGATGTTTTGGCAGCCCCGGCAGGGGCGCAAGAAATCAGCCCACGGCGTGAGCCGTGGGAAAAGAACAAAAAAGCGTCAGCCCCGGCAGGGGCGGCAGAAAACCGGCCGGGTGGTCCCGGAGCGAGGGCGTCCTTTCTGCCGCCCCTGCCGGGGCTAGGCTCACGAAGCATCGTTTTCCCACGGCTCACGCCGTG
>CAXTOX010000145.1:0-9789 GCA_964245885.1 uncultured Chthoniobacterales bacterium
GGCATCTGCGAGCCTGCCTCCGAAGGGCAGCTTACGCAAATGAGCTACGCTCTAGGCTGGATCGCGTCTGGACGTCGAGGTGGAGAAGACCACGCTCGTGCAGAAGTTTGCCAAAAACTCGTCTCACAAATCAACGTGCCATTTCGTGGTGGTGAGTTGAGTTCGTGACACCGCTCGCGTGTGGCGTTGACGGCAATTTGGGGAATGACAAGTGAGCAGGTCCCCTGCATTTTTAACACTCCTCTCCGATCCGCGCCCGGACGAACTTCAGACCCATCCGAGACCCGATCGCGTCCACGGACATTTTCACTTGCGGATGCCGTCGCGATCGCTTATGCAAGCAAGCACTTGCATGAATACGGCTGTGACCAAGGTTTCCGGCGCGGGTGGAACTCGTCAGCGTCTGCTTGACGGTGCCGAGTGCGTGTTCGCGCGCAACGGCCTGGAGGGGGCGACCACCCGCGAGATTGCCCGGGAAGCGGGGGTCAATGAAGTCACCCTCTTCCGACATTTCCAGACGAAGGAAAAGCTCTTGGCCGAGGTGGTGCGGCGCACCTTTGATCGACAGGAAGAAACCCTGGCGGCCCAACCTCCGGCGGGGGAAGCCGTCGACCTTCGCGCCATTTTGCGCCGCTACGCGCAACGCTACCACGAACTGCTCCAGTGCAACCTGCCTCTCCTGCGCACGCTCATCGGGGAAATCCACCGCCACCAGGAACACGAACTCCGCGTGTTCAAGGGGGTCTTCGCCCCGCTGAAAGCTGAGCTGCTCGCCGCGCTCCAGGCCGCGCAGGTTCAGGGCACGGTTCGGCCCGCCGTCGAGCCACGCGTCGCCGCCGACGTGTTCGGCAGCATGATCTTCACCGAGGTCTTCCGGCGCGCTTCGCCATCCTGCCCGGATTATCCTGCCGCCAGCTACCTGGAAGCGTGCGTGGACATGTTTGCGCGCGGCATCGAAAACTAACATGGCCGCCGCCGCCCATCCGCTCTACGGGTCCGACGCCCGGCTGCTCAGCCCGGTCGCGGCGCGCCTGCTCCAGCGCGGCGTGCTCCGGTGGATCATCACGCTCTCCGCGTCGCTCGGCGCGATCCTGGAGGTCATCGACACCAGCATCACCAACGTCGCCCTGCCGGACATCCGCGGCAATCTCGGCGCGACGCTCTCGGAGGCGGGCTGGGTGTCCACCGCCTACGCGTGCGCCAACGTCGTCATCATCCCGCTTTCCGCGTGGCTGGGCGACCGCTTCGGGCGCAAAAACTACTTCGTGTTCTCGCTGGTCGGCTTCACCGTTTCCAGCGTGCTCTGCGGACTGGCACCCAATCTCGGGTTTCTCATCGCCGCGCGCGTGTTGCAGGGCCTGGCGGGCGGCGGGCTTCTGGCCAAGGCGCAGTCGGTCGTCTTCGAGTCCTTCGCGCCCGCCGAACGCGGCCCCGCGCAGGCCATCTTTGGGTTGGGCGTCATCGCCGGCCCGGCGCTCGGGCCGGTGCTCGGCGGCTGGTTGACCGACCAGATGGGCTGGCGCTGGATTTTCTTTATCAACGTCCCGTTCGGCATCCTCGCGGTGCTGGCGTGCACGACGTTCTTCCCCGCCGACGAACCCGAAAAACTCGACCGCACCGGCACCGTGGATTGGACCGGTATCGGTCTGCTCGCCGTCGGGTTGGCGTCCTTCCAGACGTTTCTGGAGGAAGGCCAGCAGGACGATTGGTTCGGCTCGGACTTCATCCGGCTGATGGCCGCCCTGGCTTTTTTTGGGATCGGCCTGTTCATCTGGTGGGAACTGCGGGTGGACAAACCGGCGGTGGACCTGCGCGTCCTGCGCCATCGTTCGATGATCGGCGGCAGCCTGTACTCGGCCATCCTGGGCGGGGGTATTTACGGGATCATGTTCGCCATCCCGGTGTTCGTGCAGGAATATCTGCACTACACGCCGACCCAGAGCGGGGTGCTCCAGGTGCCCGGCGCGCTGGCGTCGATGGTCACGATGATCCTCTACGGCCGCCTGCTCTCGAAGTACGAGCCGCGCCTGATGATCGCCATCGGCGCGCTGATGACCGCCGGCACCGGCGTCCTGCTGATGGGGCTTAACCCGGACACGGGCGTGCAGACGATCTTCTGGCCGCTGATCCTGCGCGCGGTCGGGTCGGTGATGATGTTCATGCCGCTGAGCTTGGCCGCGCTCGGGCCATTACCCAGAAGTGAGGTTGCCGCCGGGTCGGGCATCTACAGCCTCAGCCGGCAGATGGGCAGTTCCATCGGCATCGCGCTGATCACGACGATGGTTACCCGCCGCATGGCCGCGCACCGCGCCGTGCTTGTCAGCCACGTCACGCTCTACCACCAGCCGGTGCTCGACCGGTTGAACGCGATGACCGCTGGTTTCGCCGCCGGCAACGGGGACCTCGCCGCGGCGCAACACCGCGCGTTGGGCATGATCGACCGCATCGTCGACGGCAACGCCGCGCTCATCGCGTACTCGGACATCTTTTCCTACGTCGTGGTGGCGTTCGTGATGTCCTTGCCGCTGCTCTTTCTGCTCGGCGGACGCCCGAACAAAGCCGCCCAGGAAGCCGCCGCTTCCGCCCACTGAACTCTTATCCTATGGCCACCCAACCATCCAGTACCACCGTCGCCGACGCCCCGTCGCCCGCGCCCCGCATCGACCGGCCGCTGCCCGACACTGCGCCGCCGCCGCCCGCGCTGCCCGCCGCGTTGCAGCCGCCCGCCAAGAAACGCCGCGGCCCCTTGTTCTGGCTCGGCGTGCTCGTGCTCGGCGCGGGCGCGCTGCTGTGGACGGCGCGGTTCGTCTGGCACGCGTTCAACTACGAGGAGACGGACGACGCCTACGTCAACGGCCACGTTCACCAGGTCAGTTTCCGCGTGTCGGGGGCCGTCACGGACGTGCGCGTGGATGACAACCAGAGCGTGAAAGTCGGGCAGACCCTCGCGCGGGTTGATCCGCTGGAGTACGAGATCGCGCTCCACCGCGCGCAAGCCATGTTCGCGCAAGCCCGGGCGGAGGAGGCCAAGGCGCGCGCAACCGTCGCGCAGTCGCAAGCGCAGGTCACGCAGATGGACGCGCAGGTTCAGCAGGCCCAGGCGCAGGTGGAACGCGCCCAGGTCCAGTCCGAGACCGCCGGCGTGGATTTCAACCGCAGCAGCCGCCTTTACAACAACGACAAACAGGCCATCGCCAAATCGCAGGTGGACACCGACAAAGGCGCGCAGGACGCCGCGCAGGCCGCGCTCTCGGCCGCGAAGGCCAACCTCGTCGGCGCGCAGTCGAACGTCGTGGCCAACAAGGCCCAGGTGGAAAGCGCACAGGCGTCCCTGGCCGCCGCGCAGGCGAACGTCGGCGCGAGCGAGGCCGCCGTGAAGGACGCCGAACGCGAGCTTTCCTATACGACGCTGGCCGCGCCCTGCGACGGGCGCATCGGCAACAAGAACATTGAGAACGGCAACCGCGTGCAGGCCGGGCAAGCGCTCTTCGCCCTGGTCGAACCGGACCTGTGGGTAGTCGCCAATTTCAAGGAAACGCAGCTCGCGAAAATGCACGACGGGCAGCCGGTCGAGATCACGCTCGACGCGATTCCGGGTCATACGTTCCCGGGCCGGATCGACAGCATTTCACCCGCGACGGGAGCGCAGTTCGCCCTGCTGCCGCCGGATAATGCCACGGGCAACTTCACCAAGGTCGTGCAGCGCGTGCCGGTGAAGGTCGTGTTTGACCGCGAGGGTGTGCGGGGCTACGAGAGCCGCGTCCGGCCGGGATTGTCGTCGGTGGTTAACGTGCGGGTGCGATGAATACTCGAGGGAACTTTTCAGCCTGTGGTCACGGCGCTGTGTCGCCGTGTCTGCCGGAGTCGTGCGATCGGCGTAGAGCACGGCGACACAGCGCCGTGACCACAGGCTGGGTGCTGGCCTTCGTTGGTTTTGCCCTGCCGCTTGTCGCCGCGCCCAAGCCCACGCCGCCGCCGTTCGAAGCGCCCGCCCGCTTCAAGAATGCGCCGGCCGCGCGGCCGATCCCGACGGACCCTTCCGCGCCGGGCGATGCCTTGTCCACCGCGCCGTGGTGGCTCCTCTTCCACGACGCGACGCTCGACGATCTCGAACGCCAGGCCACCGCGTCGAACCAGGACCTCGCCCGCACCGTGGCGCGCATCGACGAGGCCCGGCAGAATACGCGCACCCAGGCGGCTGGGTTTTTGCCGACGGTAGAATCCAATCTCCTCGCCGCCCGCCAGCGCACGACCAACACCGGGCCGATCCTGCGCGCGCAACTCGTCGGCAACGCGGGGGCGTTCGGCGCGGTGCTGGGCGACGGAACCGGGAAGGTCCCGGCGTTCGCCAGCCGCGGGCTTTCCGCAACGTACAACGACTTCCAGGCGCCGCTGACCGTCTCCTACGAACTGGACGTGTTCGGCCGCATCCGGCACGCCTACGCCAGCGCCAAGGCCAGCGCCCAGGCCGCCGAGGCGGACCGGCACGCGGTGGCCCTGAGCCTGAGCGCGGACGTGGCCACGGGATATTTTGCCCTGCGCGCGCTGGACTCGGAGGCCGGCGTGCTGCGGCGCAGCCTCGCCCTGCGCCGCGACGCCGTGCGCCTGAGCCAGGAACGACTCAGCGCCGGGGTCGCCGGCCCTTCGGACCTCGCCCGCGCCCGGGTGGAACTCGACAACACCCAGGCCGACGCCGAAGAGGTCGCGCGTCAGCGGGCCGAGATGGAGAACAACCTCGCCGCCCTTTGCGGCCAGCCGGCCAGCACGTTCCGCGTGGCCGTGCGTCCGCTGGAGGACAATCCGCCCCCGGCGGTGCCGCCCGGCGTGCCGATGCAACTGCTCTCCCGCCGCCCCGACCTGGTGCAAGCCGAGCGTCAACTCGTCGCCGCCGACGAGAACATCGACGTGGCGCGGGCGCAGTTTTTGCCGACGTTCAACATCGAGGGCAACGCCGGGTTCGAGAGCGCGAACGACGACCAGCTCTTCGATGCGCAGAGCCGGGCGTTGTCCGTGCTGGGACGCATCCACATTCCAATCTTCGAGGGCGGGCGCAACGTGGCCGACCTGCGCGCCGCCAAGGCCCGGCGCGAGGGCGCGCTCGCGGCTTACCGCGCGACCGCGATCACCGCCTACAAGGAAGTGGAAACCTCGCTCTCCGACCTGCGCCGGCGCGCCGCGCAGGCCGAGGCGCGCCAGCACGCGGCCGACGATGCCGGGCAGGTGCTAGGGCTGTCGCAGAAGCGTTACATTGAAGGGGCCACGAACTATTTCGACGTGGTGGACGCGCAACGCTCGCTCCTCGGCGCGGAACTCAACCGCGTGCAGACGCTCAACGCGCGGTTCGCGGCGACGATCTCGCTCGTGCGGTCCATCGGCGGCGGGTGGTCATCTGCCCGGCCAACCGGGAAGTAGAATGCGAATTAGGAAATAACTTCACCATCCGAAATGAATACAACTCCAACCAAGTCCTACGCAGCCCAAGACGCGACCTCGCGGCTGGCTCCTTTCACCATTCCTCGGCGCGACGCTGGTGCCAGCGACGTAGCCATCGAGATCCTCTACTGCGGGGTGTGCCACTCCGACATCCACACCGCGCGTGGCGAATGGGCCGGCACCATGTACCCGTGCGTGCCCGGCCACGAGATCGTCGGCCGCGTGACGACCGTGGGCGACGAGGTCACCCGGTTCAAGGTCGGCGACCTCGCGGCCGTGGGCTGCATGGTGGACTCCTGCCGCACCTGCGAGACCTGCCAGCAGGGCCTGGAACAATACTGCCTCAAGGGCTTCGCCGGCACCTACAACGGCGCGGACAAAAAGCTCGGCGGCCACACCTTCGGCGGCTACTCCACGAACGTCACCGTGGAGGAAGCCTTCGTGCTGCGCGTGCCGGAGAGCCTCGACCTCAAAGCCGTGGCGCCGCTGCTCTGCGCGGGCATCACAACCTATTCGCCGATGCGCCACTGGAAGGTGGGCAAAGGCTCGAAGGTCGGCATCGTCGGCCTGGGCGGCCTCGGGCACATGGGAGTGAAATTCGCCCATGCCCTCGGTGCGCACACCGTTCTGTTCACGACTTCTCCCGGCAAGGTGGAAGACGGCAAGAAACTCGGTGCGGACGAGGTGGTCATCTCCAAGAATGCGGACGAGATGAAAAAGCACGTATCCAGTTTTGACTTCATCCTGGACTGCGTATCCGCCGAGCACGACATCAACGCGTACCTTGCCCTGCTCAAACTCGATGGGACGCTCTGCCAGGTCGGCGCACCGGAGAAGCCGTTGCCCGTGGCGGTGTTCAGCCTCATCCTGCCGCGCCGCAACTTTGCGGGCAGTTGCATCGGCGGCATCCCCGAGACGCAGGAGATGCTCGACTTCTGCGGCGAGCACGGGATCGTCTCCGACGTGGAGATGATCAAGATGGATTACGTCAACGAGGCCTACGAACGGGTGGTCAAAGCCGACGTGAAGTACCGCTTCGTCATCGACATGGCCTCGTTAAAAAACTGAGGCGGCGGACGTTCACGGCTGTTCTCAGTAAAAAGTGGGCAGGCTCGACAAGCCTGACCCGCTTTCTAATCTACAGCCATTTTCTGAATGGTTGAGCATCGCCTGCCATTGATGGGACCTCTACGGTGCTCTTCGTTTGCATGTGGAGTTCTCCCAGCCCCTGCCGGGACTGAAAACTCTACGGGCAACCGAAAACGCTTTAGATCTCATCGATCCTATAAGATCCATGGGACCGATTAGCAGTGTACCCTACACGGCAGGTGCTCAGCCATTCTGAAAACGGCTGTAATTTGGATGGGAAGCACCCTACACCGTCTTGCTATCGTTGTTGCCGGAGTTGTCGTTGCCGACGAAGTCGCCACCACCGAGATCACTGCTGCCGGAATCCGTGTTGTCGGCGTCGTAATTGTTGTCGAGCGAACTATTGTCCTGCCCGGCGTTGAGAAAACTATTGTCGTTCGCCGGTTGGTCGAAAGGGTTGCCCTTGTCGAAGTTGCTGTCATCGAACCGCGCGTCCTCGTAGCCGGGATGAGCCGGTTGGTCAGCCGCACCGGCGGGGATGCTATCACCGCCACCGCCCGCCTCACCCCCGCTGTGCTCGTGTCCGCCGGTGGGGGACTCGTTGTAGTAGTTGTTTACGACCTCGCTCGGACCGCCGGTGTTCATGAATCCACCGCCGCCGAGTCCGCCGCCGAACGGCCCGGAGTTGTGCCCGAGCAGGCTTTCAATGCCCTGGAAGAGCGCCGCGCCACCGGCCACGCCGGCGGCGGTGGTAAGGGCGTTGCGCAAAAAGCTACCTCCGGCGGAAGGAGCCATGCTCATTGTCGTGGGATAGGGCATTGCCTGCGGTTGGACCGGCATGGGCGGTACCTGCTGCGACGGCGCGGCCGGGGCCGGTGACGATTGATGCCCAAACAGCCCGGAGAGGAACCCACCTCCGCCCGATGTCTGCGCCGGCTGGGCCAGCGCCGCCTGTCGTTCGAGCGTCTGGATGCGCGCCTGCGCGTTGGCGAGCGCGTGTTCCTGGAC
This sequence comes from uncultured Chthoniobacterales bacterium, assembly GCA_964245885.1. Classification (GTDB taxonomy): domain Bacteria; phylum Verrucomicrobiota; class Verrucomicrobiia; order Chthoniobacterales; family SZAS-18; genus CAHJWO01. The sequence goes on from CAXTOX010000145.1 coordinate 7,531, forward strand.
GAGCAGCGTCTGGGTGAGCAGGTAGGGCGCGCCGGAGGACTGGGCCGTCAATTGGCGGATAAGGTCCTCCGCTTCGCGGTCTCTGGCCGGGGCGCTGGCTTCGGCACTGCGCAGACGGTCGAACAGTCCGGTGATGAGGTTGCGTTCTTCAGGAGTCATAGAGAGAAAGGGGTGCCTGATAGAAACGCGGTTCCCGCCACTTCTGGCTGCCGCGATCCGGTCTCGCCCTTCTTCAGGGCTTGTCCGCAACCAGCCTGGCAATCTCCGCGTCCAGATCGGCGTCCTGATCGACGGCATGTACGAGTCCCTTCTTATCCACCAGCCAAGCGGCTGGAATGGACTGTACGCCGAAGCGCGTGCCGACCTCGCTTTCCCAGCCCTTGCCGTCGAAATATTCGGGCCAATCCATCCCCTTCGTTTTGACGGTCTTGAGCAGCGCCGCCTTGTCCTGGTCCAGCGAGACCCCGACCAACTGGAAGTCCTTGTCCTTGTACTTGTCGTTGATCTCGAGAATTTCCGGTAGCTTGGCCATGCAGGGACCGCACCACGTCGCCCAGAAATCCAGCAGCACGACCTTGCCGCGCAGCTTGGAAAAATCGACCGCCTTGCCGTCGGTCGCGCTGTCGAACTTCAAATCCAGCGGCTGCGTGGCCATCGCCAGTTGGGTGCGGGCTGCGTCGGCGGTGGACCTGTTCGGGCTTTTGGAAAGGGCTTCCAACGTGCCGTTGACCTTGTCCGGCGCGCTGGCCCGCAGCAGGCGTAGGCGCAGTTCCACCAAGTCTTTGCCCGAATCATCGTCGGGGAAATCCTGCTCGTAGTCGGCCATCGTCTTTTCGAGCGTGGGGGTCAACCCGGCGTTCGGGTCGACCTCCTCCAGTTGGTTCTGGAGCAGGACGGCGCGGGCGCGGTGGCGGGCATTGGCCGTGGCGTCCGGTGCGGCGGCGACCGTTTTGAGGGTCTCGTTGGCCTCGTCGTCGGGGATGTGCTCGGCGTCCTTGAGGAAAAAGATGCGCTGGAGCTGCACGTCGTAGCGGCGCGGGTCGGTGGGGTACTGCTTGAGGAAGGCGTCGATCGCGGGATGCAGCCTGGCGATTTTGTCGTCCACCAGCTTGCGCACCTGCTTGACCTGTTCCTCGCGGGACAGCTTCTCGTCGGGTTCGATGTCGTCCACCGTGGCGTGCTTGTTGATGTAGTCGAACAAGGCACCGGCCGTCTTGAGGTCGGCGACGGCGGCGAGGTAATCCGGCGTCGGCGCGGCCGGGGCATCGGCAACGGTGGCCGCCGGGGCCGGTGAAGGCGCGGCGGGGATGATCGTCGGCGCGCCGAAGCGCAGGACAGCCACGATGGCGACGCCGCAGGCCACGGGCATCTTCCAGGAAGGACGCAGGGGTTTCATCTGCCGGGAGCATCCACCCGCAACCCTCCGCCCGCAACTACACCTTGCCCAGGACCAAGCAGGAATTGATCCCGCCGAAGCCGAACGAATTGCTCAAGATCTTCCTTACGCCGACCTCGCGGCCTTCGTTGGGCACCACGTCGAGGTCGCACGTCGGGTCGGCTTCGTCGCGGTGCAAGGTCGGCGGCATCCAGCCCCGGTCGAGCGTCAGGGCCGCCACCGCGGTTTCGATGGCCCCGGTCGCACCGAGCGGGTGGGCGTGGTACGCTTTCGTGCCGCTGACCGGGATCTTGTAGGCGTGTTCGCCGAAAACCGTCTTGATGCACATGGTCTCCGTGGAATCGTTGACCTGCGTACTGCTCGCGTGGGCGTTGACGGCGTCGATCTCCTCGGGCCGCAGCCGCGCGTCGGCCAACGCATCGCGCATCGCCGCGATGGCTCCCGCGCCGTCGGGCAGCGGGCTGGTCATGTGGTAGGCATCATTGTTGAGGCTGTAGCCGAGCACCTCCGCGTAGAGGTGCGCGCCACGGGCCTTGGCGTGTTCGTACTCCTCGATGATCAGCGCCGCCGCGCCCTCGCCCATGACAAAACCATCGCGCGTGCGGTCGAACGGCCGGCAGGCCCGCGCGGCGGGTTCGCCTTCCCACTGGCTCATCGTCTTGATGATGGCGAATGCGCTGAAGGTGAGCGGGCTGAGCGGGGCTTCCGCGCCGCCGGCCACGATCACGTCGGCCCAGCCGTCGCGGATGTAACGGAGCGCCTCGCCGACTGCCACCGTGCCGCTCGCGCAGGAGTTCGAGTTCGTCGTGCCCACGCCGCGCAGGCCGTATTCGATGGCGATGTTCGTGTGCGCCGAGCCGCCG
>CAXTOX010000146.1:0-9748 GCA_964245885.1 uncultured Chthoniobacterales bacterium
CGCTCATCATCATCGCGATCTTCTTCGGCCTCGTCGCCGCGTACTGGATCGTTCGCAACGGTCCCAACGCCAACTCGAAGGAACTCGACTACGACCAGTTCATCGCCGATCTCAACGAGGGGCACATCTACAAGGATGAGAAGCACCCGCTCGAACTCCTGATCGAGGATGGGAACATGACCCAGACCCTCAGCGGTTTCACTTCCAAGCTGCTGCCGGCCCGTGCCGAGACCGCCGAGCAGTTCCACACGACGGTCTTGCTCGACTTCAACAAGGACCTCGAAAAGCGCCTCGACGACGCCAAGCTGTCGCTCACGAAGATCCGCAACCGCTCCAACGTGCTGATGACCACGCTGCTGAGCTTTGCGCCGATCTTGCTGTTCCTGCTGATTCTGTACTGGCTGTTCCGCCAGCAGATCCGCATGGCGGGCAAGGGCGCGATGAACTTCGGCAAGAGCAAGGCGCGTATGATGGCGCGCGACAAAAACAAGATCACCTTCAAGGACGTGGCCGGCGTGGACGAGGCCAAGGATGAGGTGCAGGAACTCGTCGAATTCCTTAAGGACCCGAAGAAGTTCCAGAAGCTCGGCGGCCGTATCCCGAAGGGCGTGTTGATGATCGGTTCCCCGGGCACGGGCAAGACACTCCTGGCCCGCGCCATCGCCGGCGAGGCCGACGTGCCGTTTTTCTCGATCAGCGGTTCGGATTTCGTGGAAATGTTCGTCGGCGTTGGTGCCAGCCGTGTGCGCGACATGTTCGAGCAGGGCCGCAAGAGCGCGCCGTGCCTGATTTTCATCGACGAAATCGACGCGGTGGGCCGCCACCGCGGACACGGCGTCGGCGGCGGTCACGACGAACGCGAGCAGACGCTGAACGCGCTCCTCGTCGAGATGGATGGTTTCGACGCGCAGGAAGGCATTATCATCATCGCCGCGACCAACCGGCCCGATGTGCTCGACCCGGCGTTGCTGCGCCCCGGCCGTTTCGACCGGCAGGTGAACGTCGCCTTGCCCGACGTGAAGGGCCGTGAGCAAATCCTGAAGGTCCACGCCAAGCGCGTGAAGATCGCCGAGGGTGTCGAAATGGACACCGTGGCGCGCGGGACGCCCGGGTATTCCGGCGCGGAATTAGCCAACGTCATCAACGAGGCCGCCCTGCTCGCCGCCCGGCGCGGTCTGCGGGCGATCACCCTCTCCGAACTCGAAGAAGCGCGCGACAAGGTGCGTTGGGGACGCGAACGCCGCTCGATGGCGCTCAGCATGAAGGAAAAGGAGAACACCGCCTACCACGAGGCCGGGCATGCGCTCCTCAACGTCGTACTGCCGCACACCGATCCACTGCATAAAGTGACGATCATCCCGCGCGGCCCGGCGTTGGGCATGGCGATGTACCTGCCGGAGCAGGACAAGATCAGCCACCGCAAGCTCGAACTGCTCGACCTCCTAGTCGTCATCATGGGCGGTCGGGTGGCGGAGGAACTGGTATTCGGCGACGTGACCAACGGTGCCTACGGCGACATCAAGCAAGCCACCACTCTGACACGCTCAATGATCTGCCATTATGGGATGAGCGACACCTTGGGCATGGTGCATTACGGCGAAAACGAAGAGCAGACCTTCATGGGCGCAGGCCGTTCCCGAGATTACAGTGAGGCGACCGCACAGGAAATCGACAAGGAGGTCAAACAGCTTTGTGACAAAGCGTATGACAAAGCGCGTGAGATCATTAGGTCCAAGCGCCAAAATCTCGACGCTATCGCCAAGGCGCTGCTGGAATACGAAACGCTCACCGGTGAACAGGTCAGGGACCTGATCGAACTTGGCTACATGCGCAACCCACCCAAGCCCGGCCTGACGGTGGCGACCCCGATGCCGCCGCCGCCGAAGACGCCGACTAAAGAGCCGGAAGCTGGCGTGGTCATCGCGCCGGATTATCCATCTGGCTTGACGGAAGTGCCGGCCGGGGCGTAACTAGCCGCGCAACATCAAGCCGCCAGGCTGCCTTTTTTGTTTGTTCCAACGCAGGTCAGGCGGGCAAGCAACAAGCCGCGGAGGATGCTGTAGCATCGGTGGCGGTAAATCCCAGTGCGCTCCGAAACACGCCGGCCTTGTGGCGTCCGATGGGATGGGTCGGATCGAGGCAATAGTCGGTGAGCTTGTGGATGTCGACGTAAGCGCGTTCGGCATTTGGAAGCCGCACGCGCCGATGGTGGCACACCCCACCAAAAACCATTGACTCCCCCCGCGTCTTCCATAGGCTCCCTATCCCCCGCCGTCCGTTTGTTTCACCTTACCCATCCAAGCCAAGTCATGCCTAAATTCGGAATCAACGGCTTCGGCCGCATCGGGCGCAACGTCCTGCGCGCCATGAGCCAGTCGCAGGTCGAAAACCTCGCCGCCATCAACGACCTGACCGACACCAAAACCCTCGCCCACCTGCTCAAGTGGGACAGCGTGCATGGCCGCTTCAACGGCGAGGTTGGCCACGACGAACAGAACATCATCGTGCGCGGCCATCCCATCAAGATCCTCAAGGAACGCGACCCGGCCGCGCTCCCGTGGGGCAGCCTCGGCGTGGACGTGGTGCTCGAATCCACCGGCTTCTTCACCGACCGCGCCAAGGCCGAACTCCACATCGTCAAGGGCGGCGCGAAGAAGGTCCTCATCTCGGCCCCCGCGAAGGGACCGGACGCCACCATCGTGCTCGGCGTCAACGACAACGTCTACGACCCGGCCAAGCACACCATCGTTTCCAACGCGAGTTGCACCACCAACTGCCTCGCGCCGATGGCCAAGGTGCTCCACGATGCGTTTGGCATCGAGGCCGGGTTCATGAGCACGATTCATTCGTACACGAACGACCAGCGCATCCTCGATCTCCCGCATGAGGACCTGCGCCGCGCGCGGGCGGCAGCCATCAACATCGTGCCCAGTTCCACCGGTGCGGCCAAGGCCATCGGCGAGGTGATCCCCGACCTCAAGGGCAAGCTCAACGGCGGCTCGTTCCGCGTGCCGACGCCCGACGGCTCGGTGACGGATTTTACCGCGACGCTCAAAAAGAGCGCAACGGTTGAGAGCATCAACGCCGCCTTCAAGGAGGCTGCCGCCGCGTCGCATTTCCAGGGAATTTTGGAATACAGTGACGAGCCGCTCGTGCTCCAAGACATCGTGGGCAACCCGCACTCTTGCATCTTCGACAGCGCGTTGACGCTGACCCTCGGCGACCGGTTCGTGAAGGTCGTCGGTTGGTACGACAACGAGTGGGGCTACAGCAACCGCTGCGTGGCGCTCCTCGAACTGCTTGCCAAATAAAACGCCTTTTTCCGAGCCAAAGGTGTGGCGGGCACTTTCCGGAGCGCCAAAGGCGCGGCTTCATGAGAGCTTAAAGGCAACGCTCTGGGTGATGTGCCGGCCACTCGCAGCACTGAAGGCGCAACTCATCGCCGCCGAGTTTGACGGACCGCTACACCTCCAATGAATCGCCCCTTCAAGGCTCGTGCCTTGTGCGCGTGCCACCTGGGGCGTTGCCCTGAACTGGTATGAGGCCGCGTCTTTGGCGCTCCAGAGTTTCCGTGTTGATTACTGCCTTCGATTTTTATGCCCAAGCTATCCATCCGTGATCTCGATGTGAGCAACCGCCGCGTGCTCCTGCGCGTGGACTTCAACGTACCGACCGAGGAAAAGGACGGCCGCGTGCGCATCACCGACGACACCCGCATCCGCGAGACGCTGCCCACCATCCAGTACCTCGTCGGCCGCCGGGCCAAGGTCGTGCTCATGGCCCATTTCGGCCGTCCGAAGGGCCAGCCGGTGCCCAAGTATTCGCTCGAACCCGTCGCCGAGCGGCTCGCGGAGTTACTGGAAATCCCGGTGCAGTTCAGCCCCGAGTGCGTCGGCGGGGGTGTCGAACGGCGCGTGGAGGCATTGGAGCCGGGCGACGTGCTTCTACTCGAAAACATGCGTTTTCACGCCGAGGAAGAGGGCAACGATCCCACGTTTTCACAAGCGCTTGCCCGGCTGGGAGATGTGTACGTCAACGATGCTTTCGGCGCGGCCCACCGCGCGCACGCTTCGACGGCGGGTGTCGCCGGCTACCTATCCGAGACCGCCACCGGGCTGCTGATGGAGAAGGAGCTGAAGTACCTCCAAGGGGAACTCGCCGAACCGGCGCGCCCGTTCGTGGTGATCCTCGGAGGTTCCAAAGTTTCCGACAAGATCGGCGTCATCAAAGCCCTGATGGAAAAGGCGAACACCTTCCTCATCGGCGGAGCGATGGCGTACACTTTCTACAAGGCGCAGGGCATCGCCACCGGCAACAGCCGCGTCGAGACCGACAAAACCGGTCTGGCGTTGGAACTCCTCGACCTTGCCAAGCAGAAGGGCGTCAAGTTCCTGCTGCCGGTGGATAACATCGAGACTCGGGAGATCAAAGCTGGCACGACGACCGCGCGCAACACCGGGCGCTTGTCCCCGGGCCACGGCATCACCGACGGTTACGAGGCTGTGGACATCGGCAAGGAGACCGTCGAGCTTTACAAAAAGGAAATCGCCACGGCCAAGACCGTGCTCTGGAACGGCCCAGTGGGCATCTTCGAGATCCCGGATTTTGCCAACGGCACGTTCAGCTTGGCCAAGGCGCTCGCGAAGTCGAATGCCACGACCATCATCGGCGGCGGCGACAGCGTGACGGCCGTCAAGCAAGCGGGCCTCGGCGACGCGATGACGTTCATCTCCACCGGCGGCGGCGCATCGCTCGAACTGCTTGAAGGCAAGATGCTGCCCGGCGTCGCCGCACTGGCCGAACAGGAAGATCGGCCTCGCGCGCATCCGGCGCGTTCCGACGTTCGTTCCAACTGACTCCCGTCATGCGCAAAGCCATCGTTGCCGCCAATTGGAAAATGAACATGACCGTCACCGAGACGGCCAGTTACATCCCGACCTTTCTGGCCGAAACCGGCGACGACACCGAAGTGGACGTGGTCCTCATCCCGCCGTTCACCTCGCTCGCGAAGGCGTCGGAGTTGATCGGCGAGGTTTACTCGCTCAAGCTCGGCGCGCAGAACATGAGCGCCCAGAAGTCGGGAGCGTTCACCGGCGAGATCAGCGCGGCGATGCTGCGGGAACTCTTCGTCCGCTTCGTCGTGATCGGCCACAGCGAGCGCCGGCAGCTTTTCGGTGAAACGGACCAGACGATCAACGCCAAGCTCCACACGGTGCACGAGGCGACGTTGAAGCCCATTTTTTGCATCGGCGAGACCTTGGCGGAACGCGACGGCGACCAGGTGGAAGCCGTGCTGAGGCGTCAGCTACGCGACGGCTTGGCCGGTCTGGATTACAAGCACATTCAAGAAACGGTCATCGCGTACGAGCCTGTGTGGGCCATCGGCACCGGCCGCAACGCGACACCGCAACAGGCGCAGGAGGCACACGTCCTGATCCGTGCGGAACTGGCGCAGATCGCTGACGCGAGCGTGGCCGAGCGGGTGCGGATTCAGTACGGCGGCAGCGTCAAGCCGGCGAATGCCGCCGAGTTGCTGTCGCAGCCGGATATCGACGGCGCGCTGGTGGGCGGCGCAAGCCTCGACCCGCGAGATTTCGCCGAGATCGCCAACGCGGCGAAGACGGCGAAGGAGTAAGAGGATGCCACGAAGCGGTCGTCACATCTTCAGGATCATTCCCGCCACGCCGAACAGCGCGGCGTAGCCGGTGTCGTCGCCGTAGCCGGTGTCGTTCTGGAAGTCGCTCATCCCGGACGCGGCCTCGTCCACTTCCTTCCCGCTGGGTTCGCCCTGGTCGGCTTCCGTGCCGATGAGGGCCTTGGCGGCCGTCTTCAGGTCATCGAGCGAACAGGCGTAGCCGTTGTCGGCGGCGAGCTTCACGACCACATCGGATTGACCAGCCTCGATGGTTTTCAACCACTCGGGATGGTTGACGGAATCTTCGATGAACTCGGCGGCGGGGGTTTTGTCTTCGGGCATGGCAGGAGCGGAATCGTCCCCCGCCTTGCCGCCGCGTGCGCCTTCTCCTACTCGGCCGGCTCCGGGGCCATCCAGCCGCCGGCGGTGTCGCCGTCTACCGGGAACGCTTTCAGCGGCTCGATCAAATACCCCGGCAGCGGGCGGGTGCGGTCGTAGATGTTCGGCGCGACCTGCGGCGCGCTGCCGTAGGCGCTGAACACCATCTCCATCTTGGCGTCCAGATTGTCGATGTAGTGCAGCGCGCAGGCCTCCGGCGTCTTCGGCACCACGGGCGAGCCGAAGGCCAGCTCGCCGTGGTGGCTGGCGATGAGGTGCAGCAGATGCAGCCGCACGCACTCGGAAGTCGGCTCGATCTTCTTCCACGCCGCGAACGCATCGTTGGCTTTCAACTGACGCCACAGGCTGTTGACGATCTCGATGCCCATGTTGATGTGCCCGAGCAGTTCGCCGCGCTCGCAGTGTTCGATGCCGAACGCGTCCTCGGAGACGTGGTTTTCCCACAGTTTGCCCGAGTCGTGGAACAACACGCCCGCGACGAGCAGGTCGCGATTGAGCTTCGGATAAACCTCCGCAATCGCGCACGCCGAACGCATCATCTGCGAAGTGTGTTCGACCAAGCCACCCCGGCGCGCGTGGTGAAAGGTCCGCGCCGCCGCCGTGCGCCGGAAACGCTCCCCGTTTTCCACAAGGAACATCTCGCAGAGAATCCGCAGCCGCGGGTCGTTGAGGCTTTGCACGGTATCCACGATGAACTGGAAGTCCGTCTCCTGCTGCTGACGCTTCTCGCGCGGCCCGGCCATGAACTCGGTTTTTTCCACTGCCGACAGCGGACGCACCGCCCAACGGCGCGCCTCCAGTCCGAACGTCGCATGATGCGCAAACTCTCCGCTCAGTTCCACGCAATGCCCTTTCTCCAGAGAAGCGCACTGAGTGTGGATCGGCGTGTCGCTCCACGCACGCAGCAGCACATGGTCAGCGGAGTCGACGAACTTGACCTCGTAATAAGGCTTGCCGTCCTTGGTGGTTTTGGTGGTCACCACGTCGACCTGTACGTGCGCGACCACTTCCTTGGCCTCGCCGTCCCCGACGAGCGACTTCAATTCTTTGAGAGTCAAAACTTGCATGGCGGTACTATATATAGACACCGAAGCTCGTTTCACACAACCCATATTGTTTTTCTCCGTACGGTTCCTCACCGTGGCGAAGAGGTTGGTCAAACGCCGCGCATTCTAGCAAACGGGCGAGGAAGCGTCACGAACGGAAGCACCAAGATTTTCAGGTTTCGCGTCCGGCCAAGTCCCGGTAAGAGTTCGATTCGATAGCGTCGCGTCCGCCGTCCAGACCGACTGGGGACCCAGGGCATCTCATTCCAAGCTGACCGCATGAAAAGAATTTTTTTACCCATCGCCGCCGCCAGCCTTTGCACCGCGTACTTCGTTCCGGCCGGGCAGGCGCAGGACGCTGCTAGCCTGACCAAGAAGGGGATCGCCGACTACAAGGCGGGCAAGCTGGACGATGCCATCAAGGACTTCGACGACGCGATCAAGCTCGATCCCAAGGACCCCGGCAACTTCCGCAACCGCGGCATCGTCTACGGCAAAAAGAAGGATTTTTCCAAGGCCATCGAGAGCTACACCGAAGCACTCAAGCTCAACCCGAAGGATGTTCCCAGTCACCAGGGACGCGGCAACGCGCGCGTGGAAACCGGCGATTTCAAGGGAGCGGTTGCGGACCTCGGCGTTTTCCTCGAAGCCAAGCCCCAAGACGTGGACGGGCACCGCCAGCGGGCCTACGCCTACCTGCGGCTCAAGCAGTACGACAAGGCCGTCGATGACCTCAACGACGTGCTGGGAGGCAAAGCCGGTGACTCGGCCGCGCTCAACCAGCGTGCGGACCTGCACCTGCTGCTCAAGCAGTACGACCCAGCCATCGCCGATTATACCGCCGCCAAGCCCGACGACATGGGCAACTACCGCGACCGCGCCATCGCGTACGAGGCCACGAAGAAAAACGATGAGGCCATTGCCGATTGGGGCGAGGTGATCAAGCGCGTGCCGGACAACGTCGTCGCGCACAACCGGCGTGGGTTCCTGTACGCCGCGAAGGATGATTACTCCAAGGCGATCCCGGATTTCGACGCTTCGCTGGAGAAGGACCCGGACAATGAATTCGCGCTCCAGCAGCGTGCGCACGCCTACACGAAAACCGGCAACATCGACAAGCTCATCACGCAATACTCGGACTCCATCAAGGACAAGCCGGCCGACGCGTCGTTGTACGTGCTGCGTGGTTCCGCCTATGTCACGAAGGGCAACACGGACGCGGCAATCACGGATTTTAGCAAAGCCGTCGAGTTGAAGCCGCAAGAGGCGCGGGGCTACCGGCAGCGAGCGGCCGCTTACATCGCAAAGGAGCAATATGACAAGGCGCTGATGGACTGTGACACGCTGCTCAAGATGAAGCCCGACGACGCGGCCGCCTACAAGCAGCGCGGCGCGGCCTACAAAAACCTCAAGAAGCCCGACGAGGCTTTGGCCGACTACGAAAAGGCGATCCAGCTCAATCCAAACGACGGCTATGCCTACATCAACCGGGCGAACATCTACATCGAGAAGGAAGATCTCACCAAGGCGAAAGCCGATTACCAGAAGATCATCGACCTGAAGTTGGAGCCTGACCTCGTGCAAAAGGCGCAGGATCAGTTGGCGCAGTTCCAGTAGGAGCCGGCGAGTAGGATCGTCGCTGCAGGCGTTCAAACCGACAGGTAGGGACCGGCCGCAAGCGGCCTGTTCGGAAAATCGTCTCACCGCCCAAAATGGTCATATCCATGCACCATCTCTACCCCCACCCGCGTCCCCGGCTCCGTCAATTCTCCAATGGCGGTCAGTGGAACGTCCGGCCATCGTTCTTTCCACGCCTGTTCGAGCTTGGCCGCTTGCTTGGGACCGACGGCAAAAAGCAGTTCGTAGTCTTCCCCGTCTCCTGATGCCTGTGCCACCGTGCATCCTTCGTGGCGCGGCAGCGACTCAGGAGTCACCGCGAACCCCGTTCCACTCGCCGCCGCCATGCGCGGGAGGTCCGCGGCCACGCCGTCGCTGAGATCCATCATCGCGCGGATGGGAAAACGCGCCACCAACCAGCGGGCTTCCGCCAAGCGCGGCCGGAAACACAGATGCCGGCCACTCGGCAGCGAACCACCGAGCCGACCCGTCACAAAAAGCCGGTCGCCCGGCCGTCCGCCTGCCCGGGTCACAGCCCGTTCGCGGTGAACACTACCCGTGACGACCACCGACAAAAAACAGGGTCCCGGCGTGCGCGCCGTCTCGCCGCCGACGACCGTCACCCCGAACTCCCGCGCCGCCCGCCCGATGCCCGCATAGATCCCCGTCGCGTACGCCACCGCCGCACTGCCCGGCAGCGCGAGGGTCACGAGTGCGTGCCGAGGCTTGCCACCCATGGCGGCGATGTCGCTCAACGGGCGGCAGAGCGCCTTCCAACCCACTGCTTCCGGCGGGGTATCCGGGTTGAAGTGTGCGCCTTCGATCACGCAATCCGTCTTCAGCAATTCCCAGCGTTTCGCTCCGGCAGGCCGCACGACCGCGCAGTCGTCCCCCGCCCCGGCGATCACGCCGCCATGCCGGCCGCCGCTGAACGACCCGCCGCCGAGCCCGATCGAAAGGCCCGAGCCGCGGTTAAGGTCCTCGCGCGCACCGCGCTGCACCGGCTGGCCGAGCGGCGCGCGCGGGTGCGGCGAGCAGGCGGCGCACCGCC
>CAXTOX010000147.1:0-9631 GCA_964245885.1 uncultured Chthoniobacterales bacterium
CGAGGGGTTCGGCGAAGGTTTCCCGCCAGTAAGTGGCCACAGTGTGCGCGGGACGACGACGGCGCAGGAGTTCGTCCACGAGGAACCCGTACGTGCGCGGATGGTAGCCGTGCGCAGTGCCGGGCGACCAGTTGGGTGTCTGGGCAGCCAGCGCGTCGGCGACGGCACGGTGGTCGAGCACGCTTGTCCGCGGAGCGTCCATCGCGGCGAGTCCCGCCTGGTGGGAGAGCAACTGAGCGAGCGTGGCCGCTTCCTTGCCGCGGGCGGCGAACTCCGGCCACAGCGCGGCGACAGGGGTAGAGAGTTCGACGCCGTCAGCGTCGAGGACGTGCAGGAGGCACGCGGAGGCGAGCGCCTTCGTCACTGACCAGGATAGCACGAGGGTGTCGGCGTCCCACGGCTCCGTTTGCTGCCGGTCGCGCCAACCGCTCGCCAGCGAGAGGACTTCCCTGCCCTCGTGCCAGACGGACACCGCCGCGCCGAGTTCCCCGCGCGCACGAAAGTTATTCTCGAATTGCTGGCGAACCGCGGTGAGATCCATCGTTGGCAGCATCCTTTCAGCCTTCCGCGCTTTCAAGGGCCTCCGCCGACGGCGCGGCGACGACGTGGAGTCCTCGCCGGTAGATCACCAGCCCCAATCCCGCCAGCACGCACAGGCCACCGGCCAAGGTGCGGCTGGGAAGGTGTTCGTCCAGCACGATCCGACCAATGAAGATCGCCGCCACGGGCGTCACGAGCGAAATGAGCATCGTCCGGGTAACATCCACCCGCCGGACCAGCCAGTAGTACAGGCAAAAGGCCGCCGCCGATCCCACCACGGCGAGATAGACCAGCGCAAAAACCGCCTGCTGCGTCCAGTGCAGCCGCCACGGGCTGCCCTCCAGCGTCCAGCCGAGCGCCACGAGCGGCAGCCAGCCAAAGAACATCTGCGAACCCGCCAGCACGGCCGGGTCGAGACCACGCGCGTACGCCTTGACCAGCACGCTCGCGTACGCCGCGCTGGCCGCGCCCACGACGATGGCGAGGCTACCCCAGAGCGCCACGGTGCCGGAGAGGTGGAGTTGATCGGCGAAGATCACGCCGATCCCCACGAGTCCGAGTCCCACCCCGGCCACCTTTGGCAGCGTGAGCTGTTCCGTCGGGAGATAGAAGTGCGCGTACACTAGCCCGAACGCCGGGATCGTCGCCTGGAGCACCGCCGCCAGCCCGGAGCTGATCTGCTTCTCCCCCCAGAAAAGGAGCCCGTAGTTCACCGAGAAAGTCAGCCATCCCGTCACGGCGATGAATCCCCATTCCCGCGCCGAGCGAGGCCAGGGCGCACGACGTACGAGGTTCACCCCCAGCAGCACCGCAGAGGCGATCACAAAGCGGATACCCGCGAAGAGCATCGGCGGCAGGTCGTTCAACCCGAGTTTAATGAAAATCCAGGTGGAACTCCAGATCGTGCAGAGCAACAGCCAGACGGCGAGGATGCTGAGGGTGTTCAACGAACGGAGGGGACGGGGATGGACGGTCGCCCGCAATGTGGGCGCGGTTGGTCCGGGCGTCTAGCGAGCGATGCGTGCGCTGGCAGGCTTCTTAGAGGAGAAATGGGATCCTATCTGTCCTACAAGGTGGCGGCTGCGCCGCTCCAACTCATCGCGTCGCCCGCCCGAGCACGGCTTCCAGCCGGGTCCACTTCACCAGCTTCGTGAGATGCTCCAGCACTCCCGGCGCCCAAGCTGCTGGCCCGGGCTTCCGCTTCATCGTAGCCGCTCAACACGATGCTCGGCGACGGGTGGATCGTCTGGAGACGCTTGATCAAGTCTAACCCGTTGCCGTCCGGCAGCCCGAGGTCGCTGCGGTAGAGGGCCTCAGCTTCCGCCAAGCTGCTCGCATGAACCATGGCAAGCCAGCCAGCATGAGGGTAGCCTGACTTGGTTCCCACACCACTGGCGCGGCGAGAACTCTACCGCACACCCGGATTATTCGACGCATGGCGATTGCGCTTGATCTGCAACTGCACCAGCGAGCGTGTCAGCGCCGCCTCGGCTTCCGCCTGCGCCTCGGAACTCAGCGACTTGTCGGCCAGCGCCGCCTTGGCGCGGTCCACGGCAGTCTGCGCGGCCGACTCGTCCACGTCCGTGTCGCGCAAGGCCATGTCGGTAAGAACCGACACGTGGTCGGGCATCACTTCCGCGAACCCACCACCGGTCGCGATGAAAACTTCCTGCCCACCCTTCTGCACTTTGAGCGCACCGGGTTTAAGCGCGGTGATCAACGGGATGTGCATCGGCAAAATACCGTACTCGCCGTCGGCTCCGGGGATCGTCACTCCATCCACATCCTCGGAGTAAATCTTCGCTTCCGGGGTAACGATTTCCAAACGTAAGGTGGCCATAAGTGCGTGCAGCTTACGCCGTTTACTTGCTGCCAATGGACTCGATGCCGCCCTTCATGTAAAAGTCGTTTTCGTTGCGGTCGTCGTGCTTGCCGTCAAGAATTTCCTTGAAGCCACGGATGGTATCCTTCAACGAAACGTAAACTCCTTCGATGCCGGTGAAGATCGTTCCCACGAAGAACGGCTGGCTGAGGAAACGCTGGATTTTGCGCGCTCGCGCCACCACCCGCTTGTCCTCGGGACTGAGTTCGTCCAAACCAAGAATGGCGATGATGTCCTGCAAATCCTTGTACCGCTGGAGCGTCTTTTGCACCCCGCGTGCGACCGCGTAGTGCTCCTCGCCGACCACGTCAGGCGAAAGCGCCTTGGACGTGCTCGCCAACGGGTCAACCGCCGGGTAAATGCCCAACTCCGCGATGGAACGCTCCAACACGATGGTGGAGTCCAAATGCGCGAACGTGTTCGCCGGCGCCGGGTCGGTCAAGTCGTCCGCCGGGACGTACACCGCCTGGAAGCTCGTCACCGAACCCTTGGTCGTCGAGGTAATGCGCTCCTGCAAATCGCCCATCTCGGCTGAAAGCGTCGGCTGGTAACCGACCGCCGAGGGAGTGCGGCCCAGCAGTGCGCTGACCTCCGCGCCCGCCTGGCTGAAGCGGAAAATGTTGTCGATGAACAGGAGCACGTCTTGGTTCTTCTCGTCACGGAAGTATTCCGCCATCGAGAGCGCCGACAGCGCCACGCGCAGACGCGCGCCGGGGGGTTCGTTCATCTGGCCGTACACGAGCGCCACCTTGGACTCGCTGAGGTTCTCCTGGTTGATCACCTTGGATTCGCTCATTTCGTGGTAGAGATCGTTGCCCTCGCGGGTCCGCTCACCCACCCCGGCGAACACGGAGTATCCGCCGTGACCCTTGGCGATGTTGTTGATCAACTCCATGATGACGACCGTCTTGCCGACGCCCGCGCCACCGAACGCACCCACCTTGCCGCCCTTGGTAAACGGGCAGATGAGGTCAATAACCTTGATGCCGGTCTCCAGCACGGTCGCCTTGGTATCCTGGTCGATGAGCGCCGGGGCCTTGCGATGGATCGAGTAACGCTTGGTCGCGTTGACCGGGCCACGGTTATCCACGGGGTCGCCGGTGACGTTGAACACGCGTCCGAGGACGCACTCGCCCACCGGAACGGAAATCGGCTCGCCGGTATTGTTGACGGTCATCCCGCGCTTGAGCCCTTCGGTGGAACTCATCGCGATGGCGCGCACCAAGCCGCCGCCGAGGTGCTGCTGCACTTCGAGGGTCAGCTTCGTGGGCACTCCGGCCACGTCGAACTCGATGGTGAGCGCGTCGTAGATTTTCGGCAGGTCGCCGCCTTCGGAAAAGTCCACGTCGAGGACGGGACCAATGATCTGAACGATGGTGCCGGTATGATGTGCGGTGGCAGTATCCATAAAATGAGGGGATGCAGGCGGCGGGTTTAACCCATCGCCATTTGAGCGGTCGTGATTTCCAAAAGTTCGGTCGTGATACCGGCCTGGCGGACCTTGTTGTATTCGAGAGTCAGGTCTTTGATCAGCGACTTGGCGTTGTCGGTGGCGCTCTTCATCGCCACCATCCGAGCACTGTGCTCACTCGCCCGGGAATCAAGGGTCATCTGGTACACTTGGAAGTGGACGTATTCGGGCAGCACCGTGTCTAACACTTCCTGCGTGCTCGGCGCAAAGATGTAGCCGAACCCATTTTCCGGGTCAGCGGCGTCGCCCTTCGGCACGTTGGCGGCCCGGGCAACTTTGTCATCATCCACTTTGGGCAGATCCGCCGGACTGATGGGCAGCAGAGTCTGGATGGTCGGCTTCTGACTGAGCGTATTGACGAACTTCGTGTAGGCCACGCTCACCTTCTGCACCTCGCCGGACAAAAAGCGATCCAGCGCGAACTTGGAAATCTGCCGCGTCTCGGCCAACGTCGGCCGATCCTTCGCGGCGAAGTCGGCCAGGAGGTTGCGCTTCGTGCGCGCGAGGAACTGCACGCCTTTGCGTCCGCTGGCAACGTAACCAGCGGAGCGTTCCTTATCGTGGCTGCTCGCCTCGCGGAACAGGTTGGTATTCAACGCGCCACACAAACCCTTGTCCGTGCTGATGAGGATGATCAGTTCGGTCTTGAGCAGACGTTCTTCCAACAACGGGTGATCCTCGTCGTTCACACGCTCGCGCAAGGAAACCAGCACGCGTGTGAGCAGCGACGAATACTCACGCCCGGCCCGTGCCGCCGCCTGCGCCTTGCCCATTTTGGAGGCCGACACGGTTTGCAGCGCGCGGGTGATCTGCTGGGTATTTTTAACCGACTTGATGCGTCGGCGGATGTCGCGGGTGTTGGGCACGGGGAAAAGGAAACGCCGGTGTTAACGGAAGGTCTGCTTGAACTCCTCGACCGCGCTCTTGAGCATCGGCTCGGTGTCCTTGTCGACCGCTTTCTTGTCGCGCAGGGTTTGGAGCACGTCCGCCTTACGGTTGGTCAGGTACTCCTGAAGCTTGTTCTGGAACTCCTTCACACGGTCCACCGGCACGTCGTCCAGATAGCCGTTCTTCATCGACCAGAGCACCGCGACCTGCTCCTCCACGGCCATCGGGGAATATTGCCCCTGTTTGAAAAGTTCGACCACGCGTTGGCCGCGGTCCAGACGGGCCTTCGTGCCAGCATCCAGGTCGCTGCCGAACTGGGCAAACGCCGCCAACTCGCGGTACTGCGCCAAGTCGAGTTTGATGGAACCGGCCACCTGCTTGATCGCTTTGATCTGCGCCGCCGAACCCACGCGGCTGACCGACAGACCGACCGAAATCGCCGGGCGCACGCCCTGGTAGAAAAGGTCCGTTTCCAGGTAGATCTGTCCGTCGGTGATGGAGATCACGTTCGTCGGGATGTACGCCGACACGTCGCCGGCCTGCGTCTCGATGATCGGCAGCGCCGTCAGCGAACCGCCGCCGAACTCCTTTTCCACGCGGGCGGAACGTTCCAGCAAGCGGGAGTGGAGGTAGAACACGTCGCCCGGGTACGCCTCACGGCCCGACGGGCGCTTGAGCACCAGCGACACCTGCCGGTAGGCGACGGCGTGCTTGGAAAGATCGTCATAGACGATGAGCGCGTCCATGTCGTTGTTCATGTACCACTCACCCATCGCGGCACCGGCGAAGGGGGCAAGGTACTGGTTGGCCGCCGTCTCAGAGGCAGGCGCGGAAACGACCGTGGTATACTGGAGCGCACCGGCCTGCTCCAGGATGGCGACAGCCCGGGCGACGTTCGCGTTCTTCTGGCCGATGGCCACGTAGATCGAGTACATCGGGCGGAAATCCTTCGTGCCCGCCTTCTCGGCCGCCATGTTGATCTTGGCCTGCGAGATGATGGTGTCGAGCGCGACGGCCGTCTTGCCCGTGGCGCGGTCGCCGATGATGAGTTCGCGCTGGCCGCGCCCGATGGGGATCATCGCGTCGACCGCCATGATGCCCGTTTGCACGGGCTGGCTGACGGCTTTGCGCTTGATGACGCCCGGGGCGATGTTCTCGACCGGGTACGTCGTGTCGCTCTTGACCGGTCCCTTGCCGTCGATGGGCTGGCCGATGGCGTTTACCACGCGTCCGAGCAATCCCTTGCCAACCGGCACGGACAGCAGCTTGCCCGTCGTTTTGACCTCGGAGCCTTCGACGATGCCCTGGTAGTCGCCGAGCAGGATCGCGCCGACCTCGGTTTCTTCGAGGTTGAGCGCGATGCCGATGACACCATCGGGAAACTCGATAGCCTCGTTGAGCATCACGTCGCTCAAGCCTTCGATGCGGGCCACGCCGTCACCGACCTCACGCACGACGCCGACGTTACTCTTGGTCGTGGTCGTCTTGAGGCTGGCGATCTGCGTCTCGATGTCTTGGAGAATCGTGCTCATGGGCGGTAAAGGGGTCTTTGGGAGAGGAGAAAATTATAGCTGGTTTTGAAGCTTGGAAAGGCGCTGGCGCACGCTGCCGTCCCACACGTCGCTGCCGATCTTGATGCGCATGCCGCCGATCAGCTCGGGGTTCACGGAGAACTCGGTGGTCAGGTCTTCGCCGTACTTCTGCTTGAGGCTGCTGACGATGGCGTTCGCCGTGCCGTCGTTCAAAGGTGCCGCGCTCTCGATCACCGCGTGGCGCTTCTCCATCTCCAACCGCAGGAGCCGCTGGTAAGCCTCCAACGCGCCCTGGTAGTGGCGCGGCTTCTCCGTGATCATCGACTGCACCAGGGAACTGACCTTGGCCCGGTCGATGCGGTCATCGGTCAAGCTCAGGCGAAAGAGTTGACGGGAGAGGTTGCGGGCTTCCTTGGTGATTTTCATGACGGTGGGTGGTTAAACGGACGGGATAGACGGGATACAGCGGCGGGGATGGAAAGATACGGATCAGTCCCCGCGACGGGCGAGGGCCGGCTTTATCGTTTAGAAACGGGCATTGGGCAATGGAGAATGTGTAAACAAACGACGGAGAACGGGTTCAGCCAAGCTGGCGGACGGTTTCGTCGCCAAGACGTTGCTGGTCCTCGCTGGTGAGGACTTTGCCGGTGACCTTGGCGGTGGTTTCGATCACGAGGCGGCCGAGTTCGCGCTTCACCTCGCTGAGCACGCGGTCATGCTCTAAGGTGGTCGCCTCGCGGGCACGGGCGATGATGCGCTCGGCCTCGGTGGTGGCGTCCTGCGCGCGGCGCGCGGCGAGAGAGTCGCTGGAGGAGCGCGCCTCTTCGATGAGTTTTTGCGCCTGGGCGTTGGCCTTGTCGAGCATCTCGCGGTAGCGGACCTCGGATTCGGCGAGCTGCTGCTTGATCTTGTCGGCGTTCGCCTGCCCCTCGGCGATGCGGCGGCGGCGTTCTTCCAGGACGTTGACGATGGGGCCGAAGGCGTACGTCTTCAGCACGTAGAGCACGATGCTGAACGCCAGCACCTGCGCGATGAAGGCGGGCCAGTTCAGGCCGAAAATTTGCGGGATGCTCTCGTCGGCAAGCAGGGAAAAGGTCATGGCGGAGTTGGGAGTATTCCGGTTACGAAAATTGGACAATCCGCGCCGGGCATCGTCTCCGGCCGCCGGAAAAAGTGCCGGCCGGAGACGAGCGCGCGGGAACGCGTCTTACTTGTAGAGGAAGAACGCGATCAGCGCGTAAATGGCGATGGCCTCAGCGAGCGCCATCCCGATGATAGAGATGGTCAGGATGTTGCCGAACGCGCCGGGATTGCGGCCGACCGCTTCGGCAGCCTTCGCGCCGACCATGCCGACGCCGATGGCGCTGCCGAGACCGGCGACACCGAGGGCGAACGTGGGTCCGACGAACTTCTCGACCACGGGAGCGGCGGTGGTCGCGGTCGGGGCGGCCTGCGCGAGCAGGTTCATCATGTCAATCATCATAGAATTACGATCTTTCTGGCGTTGGTTGTGTTTTCCTCCCGCCGTCCACTCGCTTCGGATGGTCCCGGCAGGAAAAGGGTTCGTCCGGGCGAATCAATGAGCGGGGCGCGCGACAGGGATCGCGCCGTGGGCAGCGGGCGCGTCGTCATGGGCCTTGTCGTGCGCTTCGTCGTGGGAGGTCGTCAGCTTGATGTAAACCGCGCACAGCAGGGTGAACACGAGCGCCTGCACGACGCCGACGAGCAATTCCAAAAAGTAGAACGGGATCGGCACGATCACCTTCATCAGGAACGACAGCGCGGTGGGAAAACCCATCGTCTCGCCGAGGTCGGACATCGTGTGCATGAGGTTTTCGCCCGCGTAGATGTTGCCGAACAACCGCAGCGACAGCGACACCGGGCGGAAAACGATGGAAATAATCTCGATCACGCCGACGAACGCGAAAATGGGGATCAGCGCATACTTCATGAAGCCCTTCATGTCGCCCTTGGGACCGAACGTGTGGCTGAGGAACCCACCGACGCCGAGTTCCTGGTAGCTCCAGAGCGCCCAGAAAATCATGAACACCAGCGCCATGCCGAGCGTGAGGTTGAGGTCGGCGTTGGCTGGACGCAGCAAAGGTTCTTTCAAC
The DNA here is from genome assembly GCA_964245885.1 of uncultured Chthoniobacterales bacterium. Lineage (GTDB taxonomy): Bacteria > Verrucomicrobiota > Verrucomicrobiia > Chthoniobacterales > SZAS-18 > CAHJWO01. Next base: position 8,428 of record CAXTOX010000147.1, read on the forward strand.
TCCCCGAGCGAGAGCAAAGGTCCCCGGTCCGTGCCGAAGCCCACCGTTCCGACGCCGGGCAGCAGGCCGAACCAGTTGGAAGCGAGAATGAACAGGAACAGCGTCGCCAGGAGCGGGAACGCCCGCGCCACCATGTGCGGGCCGACGATGCCTTCGAGCATGTCGTAGAGAGCCTCGATCACCGCTTCAAAGAGGTTCTGGCTGCCGCGTGTGGGCACCAGTTCCATTTTCGCGGTCGCGCGCCGTGCGAACACCAGCACGATGATCGCCACGAGCCCCGCGACGATGAGCGAGTTGGTGAAAACGTGACCAATCCAGCTCGTCGATTCCGGCGCGTTGATGCGCTCGGCGTTCAGAGGGATTTGAGCCAGGAAATGAAGCATGACAACGAGGATTTGGGGGCGGTCGAACGGCAGCGACGGGGATCCCTTGCCAACGTCATGACCGGCGGCCAGGGGTCCCTATTTCTAAACGGCACGCACGGGGGAAGCAGCGAGGGGAATCGCCCAGAAGGAAATATCTGGATGCCACCGCTGGCAAGTTCTATTTGTGAAAAATTTCACAAGCTTCCACAAATTCTTCCCGCTTCAACAGTTAAACGAAATCATGCCTCCGCCGGAGAATCAACTTTCTGCCCGGTCGCCAAGCGGGGCAGAAGGTGATCCAGGATGGCCTTCAGCGATTCGGCTTCTGACTGCGCTTCGGTGTAAACGACCACTTCCGCCGCCTCGGGAGCCTCGTAGGGAGCGTCGATGCCGGTGAATTGCTCGATCTCTCCCGCCCGCGCCTTCTTGTACAGGCTCTTGGGATCGCGGCGCTCGCAAACTTCCAGCGGGGCGTTGACGTAGACCTCCACGAACTCGCACCCGCCTTCCCGCGCGATTTCCCGCGCCCGACGGCGGTCCGCGCGGTACGGCGAGATGAAGGCCGAGACGGTGACGATGCCGGCGTCCGCCATCAACCGGGCCACCTCGCTGACGCGGCGGATGTTTTCGAGCCGGTCCCCGGGGGAAAAACCGAGGTTGGCGTTGAGGCCGTAGCGGACGTTGTCGCCATCAAGTACGTAGACGTGGACCCGCCGGGCGAACAACTCCTGTTCCAGCAGCCGCGCGAGGGTCGATTTGCCCGCGCCGCTCAGGCCGGTCAGCCAGACGACCGCGCCGCGGTGGCCGTCGCGGCGGGCGCGCTGGGCGGCGGTGATCTC
>CAXTOX010000148.1:0-5460 GCA_964245885.1 uncultured Chthoniobacterales bacterium
ACACCGACCCGTGGATGTGGGTGTTCCTACTGGCCGGAACCATTGCCGCCGACGGCTGCCGGGACCAACCCACCCCCGGCCGGCTCGCGCTGGTGACGGCGCTGACGGTCGTCGGGGTCTGCTTTCGCGAGATTGTGCTGGTGGTGGCCGTCGCTCTTCCTTTTACCGGCAACCCGGTGCGCGCGGGCAGCCTGCGGGAGCGCGGGCGGGAAGTCCTGCCGCGGTTGGTCGCGCTGCCGGCCGGCCTGCTGACCATGGCGGCGCTCCGGCTGGTGGCACACAACACCGGCGACTTCACCTTCGGCTGGACGGCCGCTCACTGGCTTTACGAAAAACCCTGGCCGACGTATCTGCAAAGCTGGTTCCTGGCGTTCGGCCCGATGCTCTGGCTGGCGATCCTCCTCGAACGCCGCACCGCGGCGTTCCTCGTCCGTCACCAGCACCTCGCCGTCTACCTGGCGGCGTTCGCTCTACTCGGTGACATTGGCGGCACGGACACCGAGCGGCTCCTGTTCTGGACGATGCCGGTCGTCTACGTGCTCATCGGCCGTGCGCTCGCCGGCGCACGGCTGCCAGCCTGGCTGCTGGCGGTGCTCGTCGGCGCGCAACTGGTCGCCAGCCGCGCGGTGTTCTGGCCGATCCCGGATTATCCAACCGACGCCCCGCACGTCTGGCCGCTGTTCACGCCGTTCGGCCGCGATGTGCCGTTCTTGGACCTGTTTTCGATGTCCGAACAACGGACGAAATCCCTGGCCTCGCTGATCGAATACCTCGCCTTCGGCGCGGGCCTCGGGGTCTGGTTCCTGTGGCGGAGGCGGCGCGCGCCAGCCGTTGTCCCGGAGCTGGCGGCGTAGAAAACCCGCCTCTCAAAAGAAACTCCTTTCTTTGCGTAAATCCACACGCGGCTCGCAAATTTGCGACGATAAGAGTTTGAACTCGATTGGCGGCCACCGCCGCACCTCTTAGCAAACAACCCAGAATCCTACCCTTATGCTGTATACACTCGTCGTCATCCTGCTCATCGCCTGGGTGCTCGGTCTGCCGGGCATCGCCGTTTATTCCATCGGAGGACTGGTGCACATCATCCTGGTGGTCGCCTTGGTCATCCTCGTTTTCCAACTGCTCACCGGTCGCCGGGCTCCGTAGTCCCTCGCTTCCAGCGACAGACTCTCGCTTGCGCCTGCGACCGTCGACCGGCCGCAGGCGTTTTCGTTTCCAGTCGGGGTGCCGGCCGGCGCGCTTGGAAAAACGAATGCTTGTCCTTTTTCCCCCGCCTTGCAATTTTTGGTTCGACACCTTGTCCGAACCCGGAAAACCGCCATGCCCAATTCCTCCGACTTCCGCCACGTCAACTATCTCTGGGATGATGCCGCCGCCGGTGCCCTCGATCCCGTCGGCCGCCTGATCTACCGCTCCAACCTGCTCGGCTCCGACGGCCGCATCACCAACACCGGCGGAGGCAACACCTCTTCCAAGATCGAGGAGCAAGACCCTTTCACGCGCCAGCCAGCCGAGGTCTTGTGGGTAAAAGGTTCCGGCGGGGACCTGCGTACGTCGAAGAAGGAGAACTTCGCGTCGCTCTACCTCGACACCGTGCTCAGCCTGGAGGCTCTCTACCTCGAAACTCCCGAGGGCGAACGCGGCCCGAAAACGCCGGTCGAGGACCACATGGTGGCGATGTACCCGCACTGCACCTTCAACCTGAACCCGCGCGCCAGTTCCATCGACACGCCGCTGCACGCGTTCGTGCCCGTGCGGCACGTGGACCACACCCACCCGAACGCCGTCATCGCCATCGCCGCGTCGGAAAACGCCGAGCGGCTCACGCAGGAAATCTACGGCGACGAGGTGATCTACACGCCGTGGCAGCGGCCGGGCTTCGACCTGGGGCTTAAGCTGCGCGACGTGTGCCGCCAGCACCCGCAGGCCAAGGGTGTCATCCTCGGACAGCACGGCCTCATCAACTGGGCCGACGACGACAAGGAATGCTACGAACTGAGCCTGCGCCTGATCGAGCGCGCGGCGGAGTTCATCGAGCAACGCGACCAGGGCAAGGCGACGTTCGGCGGCGAGAGCCACCGGCGTTTTGACGCGACGGCGCGGGAGGGAACCTTGTCCCGCCTGCTGCCGTGGCTGCGTGGACAACTCGCGTGCCACCGGCAAACGCCAGATCGCCACGCTCGACTTCGACGAGACGGTCCTGCGCTTCGTCAACAGCCACGACGCGCCGCGGCTGGCCGAACTCGGCACGAGCTGCCCGGACCATTTCCTGCGCACCAAGATCAAGCCGCTCTACGTCGAGTGGGACCCGCACACGGGCAACGACGAGAGTTTGCGCGCCCGGCTGGGGGTGGCGCTGGAGCGTTACCGCACCGACTACGCCGCCTATTACGACGAGCACAAGCACGCCGACTCCCCCGCGTTACGCGACCCGAATCCGACCGTGATCCTCCTGCCCGGCCTCGGGATGATCGCCTGGGGCAAGGACAAGTCGGAGTCGCGTGTGACAGCGGAGTTTTACAAGTGCGCGGTGGAGGTCATGCGCGGGGCGGAAGCCGTGGATAAATACACTGCCCTGCCGACGCAGGAGGCGTTCGACATCGAGTACTGGCTGCTAGAAGAAGCCAAGCTCCAGCGGATGCCGCCGGAAAAGGAACTGGCGCGCAAGGTCGTGGTGGTCGTCGGCGCGGGTTCAGGCATCGGCCGCGAACTCGCCGGGCGCGTGCTCAGGGAAGGCGCGCACGTCGTCTGCGTCGATCTCGACCAGAAATCCGCCGACGCCACTGCCTCCGAACTCGGCCGGCGCGTCGGCCCCGGCATCGGCGTGGCGGGCAGCGGCGTGTCCGGCTGCGGGTATGCGGTGGGCTACGGCGCGAGCATCACCAGCCGGACGGCGGTGCGCGAGATGCTCGACTACGTGGCGCTCTGCTACGGCGGCATCGACGCCCTCGCGGTGACGGCCGGGATTTTCTACGCGCCCGACACCACTGGGCGCATCCCCGACGACAAATGGGCGCTGACATTTTCCGTCAACGTCACCGGCTCGTACATCGTCAGCGACGAGGCGGGCAAGACTTGGCGGGACCAGGGCATTCCCGCCGCGCTCGTGCTGACGACCAGCGCCAACGGGGTGGTATCCAAAAAAGGCAGCGTGGCCTACGACACGAGCAAGGCGGCGGCGAACCATCTCGTGCGCGAACTGGCCGTCGAACTCGCGCCGATGGTGCGCGTCAACGGCGTCGCACCCGCGACGGTCGTGCAGGGCAGCAGCATGTTCCCGCGTGACCGGGTGGTCGCCTCGTTGGCGAAGTATGCCATCGCCTACTCCGAGGACGAGGACGACGACGGTTTGCGCAACAAGCTGGCGCAGTTCTACGCCGACCGCACGCTGACCAAGACGCCCATCACGCCCGCCGACCAAGCCGAGGCGATGTACCTTCTTTTGAGCGACAGGCTCGGTAAGACCACCGGGCAGATCATCGCGGTGGACGGCGGACTGCACGAGGCGTTTTTGCGCTGAACCGTCCAAGGTCCGGTTGCCTCTCCGAGGCAATCATAAATTCTCTGGAAGGGGCGTCACAATCGAATTAATGCCCGACGACGCGGGAGACTTTTGGATCGATGTCGGCGGGACGTTCACCGACTGCCTCTGGCGACGGCCGGACGGCACGTTGCGCACACACAAGCTGCCGAGCACTGGAAGTTACCCGGTCACGATCTCGCACGGACCGGTGGGCACGTTTCACCCGTCGAACTCCTTCGTGACCCGGGCTCCGGCCGGGTATTTCGTCGGGTATCGACTACGCTGCTGCTCCTCCGAACAAGGGGCCATCGACCGGGTGGTGATGGGGTTCGATCCCGCCCGGGAACTTCTGACCTTCGATCCGCCGTTTCCCGAGGATGGAAGGTGGTCCGTCCGGGGCGAACTATGTTCCCACGAAGAAGCCCCGGTGGCTGGTATCCGCTGGCTGCTCGGCTTGCGCCTGGAACAACCCATCGGCCCGGTGCGGGTGCGTCTCGGCACCACCCGCGCCACCAACGCCCTGCTGGAACGGCGCGGCGCACGCACGGCGCTCGTCGCCACGGCCGGGTTCGCCGACGCCTTGCGGATCGGCTACCAGGATCGCCCGTCGCTGTTCGACCTGCGCATCGACCAGCCGCCCGAACTCTACGAAACCGCCGTCGAAGTAGCCGAACGCCTGCGCGCGGACGGCTCGGTCCTCCTGCCACTCGACGAACCCGCCGCCCGCGCCACCCTTGCCGGCCTGCGCGCAGGGGGCATCGAGTCTCTCGCGGTCTGCCTGCTCCACGCCTACCGCCATCCCGTCCACGAGCAGCGCCTCGGCGAGATCGCGGCCAAACTCGGCTTCCCGCACGTCTCGCTCTCCCACCGCGTCAGCCCGTTGCCCAAGCTGATCTACCGGGGCGACACCACGGTGCTCGACGCCTACCTGACGCCGGTGCTGCGCGATTACTGCCGCCGCCTCGCCGCGCAGCTTCCCGACGCGGATCTGCGGTTCATGACCAGCGCGGGCAGCCTCTCGCGGCTGGAGGAATTCAGCGGCAAGGACGCGATCCTCAGCGGCCCGGCCGGCGGCGTCGTGGGAACCGCGCGCATCACCGACCGCGCCGGGATGGCCCCTGCCTTCGCCTTCGACATGGGTGGGACGAGCACGGATGTCAGCCGTTGGGACGGCGCGGCGTTCACCCGCCGTTTTGAAACCGACGCCGGCGGCGTGGGCGGCGTGCGCCGGATGCGGCTGCAATCGAGCATGCTCGAAATCGAGACGGTCGCGGCAGGCGGAGGGAGCGTCTGTTGGTTCGACGGAGAGAAAACCGCCGTCGGCCCGCGCTCGGCCGGAGCGCACCCCGGGCCGGCGTGTTACGGACGCGGCGGGCCGCTGACGGTGACGGATGTGAACGTCTACCTCAAGCGGGTGCTCTTCTTCCCGTTCCGACTCTACGATGAACCGGTGGCCGCGCGCTTGGACGAACTCATCGCCACCATCACCGCCGCGACCGGCCGGACCTACCGCCGCGACGAACTCGCCGCCGGGTTCCTGCGCATCGCCAACGCCGCGATGGTCGCCCCCATCAAAAAACTCGCCGCCTCGCGCGGCGACGACGTGCGCGGGCACACGCTGTTTGCCTTCGGCGGCGCGGGCGGGCAGCACGCCTGCGCCATCGCCCACGAACTCGGCATGAAGACGATCCTGTGCAGCCCGCACGCTGGTGTTTTGAGCGCGTTGGGGATCGGTCTCGCCACGACGGCGCATTTCGCCGAGCGGTTTCTTGCCCCCTCCGACCGTCCCGCAGCGGTGTTCGCGGAACTCGAAGACGAGCTTCGCGCCCGTTTCGCGGCCGAGGGGATTTCCACCGACCGTCTCGCGCCGCCCCGGCGCACGCTTGAAATGCGCTACCGCAGCCAGGAAACGCGCCTACCGATCTCGGGACCGCCCG
>CAXTOX010000148.1:5470-6914 GCA_964245885.1 uncultured Chthoniobacterales bacterium
GGATCACCAGCAGCACGTTGTCGTCGACGTGGTCGACGGTGACTTCGACGCGGCTTTTGCCCGCGAACACCAGCGCGTTTTCAACTTCACTTTTCCAGGCCGCGCGGTCGAACGCTACGCGGCCCGCGTCGAACTCGCCACCCTGCCCGACTCGACTCCGGGCGAAGAGTTTTCCGAACGCGGCGGCGAGGCCGTCCCGGTTGATAATGTCCTCGCGTGGCACGGCGATTCCGGGCAGCAGCGAACAGCGGTTTACCTCTTCCCCGGCATGCGGATCGACGGTCCGTGCATCATCGTCGAGTCCATCGCCACCGTCGTCGTCGAGCCTGGTTGGTCGGCGCACGTCACCCGGTTCAACGACCTGCGACTGGTCTCCTCGGAACGACCCGCGGTGAACCCCGCCGACGCCGCCATCCATCTGCGCGCCGACCCCGTCGAACTCGAACTCTTCCACCACCGTTTCGCCTCCATCGCCGAACAGATGGGCGCGACGCTCCAGCGCACCGCCCTTTCCACCAACGTCAAGGAACGGCTGGATTTCTCGTGCGCGTTGTTCGATGCCGCCGGTTCGCTCGTGGCCAACGCGGCGCACATCCCGGTCCATCTCGGCGCGATGCAGGAATGCGTGCGTTGCCTGCTGACCGACATGCCCGACATGCGAATCGGCGAGGTTTACATCACGAACGACCCGTTTCGCGGCGGGAGCCACTTGCCGGACGTGACGGTCGTCACCCCTGTCTTCACGGACGGCGACACCGCGCGCCCGCGTTTCTTCACCGCCAGCCGCGCGCACCACGCGGAGATCGGCGGCATCGCGCCCGGTTCGCTGCCGCCGGACGCACGCACGCTGGCCGAGGAAGGCGTTCTCATCCGCGCCTTCCGCTACCGCAACGACGATTCCGCCGCCAGCGACGCCGCCTTGCGCGCGTTATTACTCGACGGCCCCCACCCCACGCGTTCCGTGGACGAAAACCTCGCCGACCTCCACGCGCAGATCGCCGCCAACCAATCCGGTGCGGGCCTCCTCACCGAACTCATCACCCGCCACGGCCTCGCCGCCGTCGAAGCCTACGCCGGGCACTTGCACCGCGCTTCCGAACAAAAGATGCGCGCCGCGCTCGCCCGCCTGCCCGCCGGAACGCGCCGTTTCCAAGACGCCATGGACGACGGCACGCCGATCCGCGTGGCCGTCACGACGCGCGCGGACGGCAGCGCCGTTTTCGATTTCACCGGCAGCGGCCCCGTGCATCCCGGTAACCTCAACGCCAACCGCGCCATCGTCGCCAGCGCGGTGATCTACTGTCTGCGCTGCCTCTTGGGCGAACCCGTCCCGCTCAACGCCGGCCTCCTCGCCCCGGTGGAACTCCGCATCCCGCCCGGCACGATCCTCGACCCGCCGTCCGATCCCGACCCGGCGCGCGATCTCCGCCGCGCCATCGGGCGA
>CAXTOX010000148.1:6924-8017 GCA_964245885.1 uncultured Chthoniobacterales bacterium
AACCCGAACCGGCCACGGTGACGGTGAGCTGCCCGGCCGGCACCACCGTGAGGAGCATCAGGCCGGCCCCGCCGGCGAGCACACCCCCGGCCACCCCGATCCCGCCCGCTGCCCGGCGGTCGGCGGCGGCAATGTCGAAACCAGCCAGCGCCTCGTGGACGTGATCTTCGGCGCGCTCGGCGTCGTCGCAGCCAGCCAGGGGACGATGAACAATTTCCTGTTCGGGCGCGGCGGAGCGGAGGCGTTCGGTTACTACGAGACGATTGGCGGCGGGGCGGGCGCGGGGCCGGGTTTCGACGGGGCGAGCGCGGTCCACACGCACATGACCAATACCCGTCTCACGGACCCCGAAGTCCTCGAAATCCGCTATCCCGTGCATTTGCGCGAATGGTCGGTCCGGCGCGGTTCCGGCGGCGCGGGTGCGCAACGTGGCGGCGACGGGATGGTGCGCGAGATCGAATTTCTCGCCGCGCTCGACGTGTCGTTGCTGACCAACCGCCGCGCGCGCGCTCCCTACGGCGCGCACGGCGGTCAACCCGGCGAACCCGGCCGCAACCGCTTGCGCCGCGCGGGGGAAACGGCGTTCACCGACCTGCCTCCTGCCGGACGCTGGCGTGTCGGGCCCGGCGATGTGCTGCGCCTCGAAACCCCGGGCGGCGGCGGTTGGGACGCGGACGTGACGACGGTGCGGGCGACTTGACCAGGAGGGCTTTGAGGCACCACCGGCCGCGCCGGGCTTTTTTGGTGTTCTTGCCGGAGATTCACGGGTATGCTCGCCCGGATGCCGACAATCATCTTGCCGCTGGATGAAATGACCTTGGATGAAAAGCTCCGCTTGATGGAGGCCATCTGGGAAAATCTTTCGCGGAACCCCGACGACATTCCCTCCCCCGACTGGCACGGCGAGGTCTTGCGCGAGACGCTCAGGCAGCTCGAAGCCGGGGAAACGGACTTCATCCCCTGGGAGGAAGCGAAAGCGAATCTCCTGCGGCGCGCGGAGGCCCGCCGCCAGCAGCCGTGAAACGCCGGATCGTCTTTCTGCGTCTGGCCGAAGACGACCTCGATGCGGGTCGAACACTACGTCCGGCAAGAC
>CAXTOX010000148.1:8027-9628 GCA_964245885.1 uncultured Chthoniobacterales bacterium
GGAGTACCATGAAGCCGCGGACGTTCTGAAGCTGGCCAGCCTCGAAGTAGAATTCCCGCTGGCCGAAATCTACGAGCGCGTGACTTTCCCCAAACCGGGCACGAGCGTTTGATCCTCTCGGCCTGACGGACCTATGCTCAGCGACAGAAGTTGGCGAGGCAAAACGTGGAATACAAAAAAGACGCCACCGCCAACTTCTGTTCGCTGGAACGCATGGTCAGGCGTTTGCATTGGAGTCGCTCCAACGCTCTGCCGCCGCCCGGAAAGCCGCCTCGTGCTCGGGCCAATCGTGGAGCGTAGCAGGGTCGAAGTTTGCTCCGCACGGCCAGACGACCGTATGAACTTCCGGGTCGAGAGTAACCTCAGTGAAAACCGCCGGGTCGCGAAGAGGGCCATAAAGCTCGCCTTCCAGAATCCCATTGAAATCGATGGTGCGGCTCAAGCCATCGTTGAAGAGCAAACGCCGCGGATATGGTTGGATGCACTCGACGGAGGTGATGCGGTAAATCGGATGATTCATCGTTCTACTTCGAATCGTTTACATCGCCATCGCGCTGGCGAGGTCGCTCCAGGGACTATAATTCTGACCGGCGGCCACGGCCCGGACTTGCACGTAATAATCTTTCCCGCGCGTCAGACCTTCCAACACCACCCCGCGCGTGCTGTTGAAAGCCGGGGCCAGCGTCCAGGGACCGCTGTTCGGGTCCAGCGTGTATTGCACCTCGTAAAACACCGCCCGGTCCACTGCTCCGAACAACAGTTGCAATTGCCCGCTCATCCCCGTCACCTTCACCCGCACGTTTTGCGGTTGGTCGGGCGGTTGACTCGTCCGCGTCGGCGTTGCCCGCATCTCGAAACCCGATCCTGCCAGGTCTGCGTCCGTCACGCCTGGTACGAGTTGCAATGCTCCCGCCAGCGTTTGCAACAGCGCCGTCAACGTCGCCCGCGCCGACGCCACCGTCGCTTCACGCACCGGGCCAGCGGGCAATGTCAACGCGGCTTCCAATGTTCCTACCGCCGTCGTGATCGGCGGCAACTGTGCGCTCAGACCCGCAAACTTTGGGTTCGCGCCCACGTCCGTGACGACCGCGGTGCCGAGATGGCAAAAATCATCGTCGTTGAGTCTGGAAAATCCGGTGTTGAGTTTAGGCATGTGTTTATTTGAACCAGATGTTTTTCCATCAGGTCAAGTCGTTTTGCGGACCTTTTAATTTGGCAGACGATCGACATGGATTGTTTTACGATTCAATTGAATCATCCGACGATTCAATTGAATCATTCAACGATTGATATGAATCGCGCGACGATTGATATGAATCGTCAATCTATTCATATGAATCGTCCGACGATTGACATGAATCACTAAACGATTGGCATGAATCGTTCAGCGATTCATATGAATTGATCGACGATTCAATTGAATCGTAAGACGATTCACATTGATCGTTTAACGATCCGGGTCAATCGCCGAACGATTCAATTGAATCGCGCGCTCATTCAGGTTGTCTTACTTGGCGGCGCGAAGAAGCGAGCCGATGGGAGGCGCGGAAATTATTTGACCATGGCTCCGGCTCCGTTTCATTGATCGTTTCCCACCCTGC
>CAXTOX010000149.1:0-9601 GCA_964245885.1 uncultured Chthoniobacterales bacterium
GTGCTACGATGCGGCCATTGCCATCGAGCAGGCAATCGTTCCAGCGCAGGTGCGCGATCTCCGAGTACCGCGAGCAGGTATAGAAGAGCGCCGCAGCCAGGTGATACGTCAGGCTCTCGCCGTAGGTCGCCTGCTGCTGGTTGAGGAAGTCGAGCAGCCGGGCAAGGTCGTGCGCCTGCAAATAGCCGACGGGTGGGGGATTACCGCTCTTGGGCGGCTTGATCTTGGCGAAAGGATTCGGCCGATCCCACTGTTCGTAGGCGAACGCCATCGCCGCGCGGGCCTGCACCTGACTGCTCGCGGCCGTGCGACCGGTGGTGGCCACCATCTCGCGGTAAAACCGGGCGGCCTGTTCCTGAGTGAGCGCCACCGGGTCGAGTTTCGACGCCCCGGACCACGCCAGAAGCCGCCGCCACGCCCGCTGGTACGCCAGGAGGGTGTTCTCGCTCAGGCAGCGTTCCTGGCGAGCGGCACGCGTCAGGGCGTCGAAATCGGCGACGACCGGCGGCTCCGGGAGGGTGGGGGAGGGGTTTTCCATCGAAAAGCTCGTTTTCAGAGTGTCTTTACCTCTGGGAATCAGAATTTACAATAATAATCATTATCGTAAGTAATAGACCGACCAACACAGATACTTGCGTGATTATTGTAAATATTTTGTTTCGGCCGACCTCGGCTGTCTTTTGGGTTAACCCGTCGATCATACGTTGGCGTTATAGGTCATCACAGCGATGAACAATTTGGCTGTGACTCGGGTTTCAGGCCGGCCACGAAAAACCGGCTACACGCAAGCTGACCTGCTACTTTTGGACATGACGAAGCTCGCGGCCATCGCGCCGATTATCTGGGCCAAGTGGGGCGACACGTTTCTGGAGGCCTTGCGGCAGGAATCTCTACACGCCGCCGACGGCCTCGCCTTCAGAGCGATGAACTCGGATGGAGGCATGCGCACGCTATTGATCGTCTGCACGACCAATCATGCTCAAATCCAAGCCATCGAACAGGATTTAGAGCTTCATGTGATCGCACATCCAGCGGATTGGAAAAACTACAGCGCCGCAGAGATGATCTTCAAGACGGAGAAAGGCACGGTCTCGGCCACCAGGAACTGCGGGTGGGGAACGGAAGAACCTCCCTCATCCTGTGCGCCACCCGCGCGGCATCCGTACGGACGCTCGAAGAGTGGTTCGACCTCCCGGCATGAGTTTAGGATCATGGTTCGTCGTCATGCTGGCACGTGGACGATCCTCCCCGCATTGACTCTGCTCGGTGAAGACGCTCGAACCATGGATCAGCCGTTGCCATTCATTTTGGTGCGCTACACCGCGCTGCTCGTCCTCTCCACCTGCGAAGCCTACGTGGCCGATTCCACCGAGCGAAAGCCCAGAGGCCTCGACGGCGAGTGGTACCTAGCGCGGGTGCTGCACACGGTTGACGGCGGTCTGCACTGGCGCGCGTTGCCTTGGCGGCGAACGTTTTTCTCACGCTTACGCCACCCCGGCTTCCCTAATTGGCCGCCGGAGTTTGTCCTCGGCATGCGCCGGACGGACGATGGGCTCTTCATTACGCACCGCGACGAATGGGTACCCTTCGAACCGGGTGGAGAGTCCTTGTGGGAAGCGCGCTTCGACGGCGTAAGCTGGTCGGTGCGGCGACTGCGCTTCATGGACTATGAAACCAAAGACAGTCCGGCGCTCGTCCCGGAAGTCGATCTTGCGTCGCTACCGACATCCATCCAACCACCCAACGGCATCCCTCGTTGCTGACGTGTCTTTGCTTGGGCATCATTCGCTAAGAACCAAAACCGATGATTGATCCTCGTGCCCTCATCGCCGACCGCCAGTGTGGCGAAGTTCGCTACGCGGTGCTCTCCGGTGCCTCCGGCGACCTGTCGCAGATGCTCGGCCGATGCGGTCTGTCGCCAGACGCCTCCGCGCTCGTCGAGCACGACCGCGACGCCGCTTTGGCGATCCTGGTCGAATTGCTCTGGAAGGACATGGCCTACGGTTGCGAATGCATGCCCAGAGCGCGGGCCGAAGCCTGGGCGGAACAAATTATCGACGGGCACGCCACGGCCGGAAGCCGGTTCTACTCCAACGGCAACCAGGCCAGACACCAGGCTTGGAACCCACTGACGCCTTCGACCTTTGATGCGGGCGTGATCATCGCCGGGCAGGATGGCACCTGCTTCTGCCTCTGGTTCCAGGACGAAGATTGAACAAAAACGTAGGGAAGGTCGCGTCACCACGAAGCAGGCGCGTGTTGCTGGACGGTGCTCGCTCCCAAATGGGCGTGCGCCCACGCAGAGACCAATCTATCGTGGGTTAGATGCTAGAAGATATGACGGGCACCAAGTCGAGTGCCGGGAGGGAGGGTTTAAGATGAACTACGAGCCGGTACCACGCTGGAAACAGCGACTCGGCGGCGCGCTCATCGCCGCCGTCGGTGGCGGCGGGACGTGGTGGATCTGGCACGTCGCAAGATCCGAGGGGTACGTTTATCTCAAGGCCAGCATGCTGTTCCCGGCGTTTCTGGTCCTCGGACTGGCGATGATAATCATTCCCGGGTACAAGGAAGAGCGCATCGCGCGCGGGGAGGACGTTTCCCAACTGTCCGGAACCCAACTGCTCACGCCCCGGTGGTGGGTCGTGCTGGTGCTCGCCCTGGCGGCGGGGCTGGGCAATCTGTGGCTGCTCCGCCTCGGTTGATCATGGCCGCCGCTTGGTTCCTGCTCTCGTTGGCCGGTTGCTCGTGCTGTGTATGTCGATCCAGGCAAAAAGGATTCTGACGGTGTCCGGGCTCCTGGCGGCGGTTGTCCTTGGCGCGGGCCTTCTGCTCCGGATGATCTCCGCGCAGCCAAGGTCGGCCATCAAAACGGCGCAGAGCTTCGTGGACGGTTTGCGCGACGGCAAACTTCAGCAGGCCTACCAACTGACGACCCGGCGCGACGAGGTGGGCGGCAGCCTGGCAGAGTTCCAGGCGGTCGTCCGCCAACAATGGCCAGCCACTGCCCCGGCCTCCGTCCGGTTCAAGGAGGCGCGTCCCTTCCAGTCTTATGGCAACCGTCTGCGCCGCTGGCTCCACGGGCGGGAAGCGGACCCGCCGCAACTCTGGCTGGAGTTCTCGGTCGATGGGGTGCCTTTCACCGTGCGCGAAGCGCGCGCAGGCGGTGGGGAGTGGAAGGTAGACTACTTCGAGAGCCATGCGGGTTGAAGACTTTAACCCGCACCAATCCTGCTATTTTGCGGACGATGCCTTCCCTCCATCTGCTGCCCATTGTACTGACCACGTTGACCGTCGCCGCTTCGCTGGGTGACTGCGTGCCGGTCGAGCACCTGGACGCCTCGCCGGTGGCGGGCCAGGTGGTGGACCGCGCCACCCGCCGGCCCGTCGTCGGCGCGCAGGTGGCCTTGAGCGTTCTTTCCCCGGACCGCGAGGCGCGCACACAAACCGGCCAAGATGGCCGCTTTCACTTTGCAGGCTTCCGGCACTTGGAACTGGTGCCGCTGCTCTATGGCATGTACCGGGCACCGACCGGCCACCTGCACATTGAGGCGGACGGTTACCGGGCGTACGACCGCAGCGAGTTCTTCGGCAGTGACGATGGCCCGGGATACCTCGACCGGAACGGCGACGGCCCAGGTAGTTTGCAACAGGTGCGCGTCGAGTTGGACCACGAAGGCAGACGCTAAAACGGTTTGCAAGGTCAGGTAAATTGTCCATTCGGAACCTCAATGAAGATTGCAGTGACACGGGAGGCGGTCTGCCTGGCGGACGATCAGCTTGAGCCGCTGGAACTCGCCCTGGAGTTACACGAGGACGCGACGCTGGAAGATTTCGCGGGCAAGCTGGCAAAGAGCGGCTTCCTGCACTTCTCCTCGACCTGCCACACGCTCGTTGGTAGGTCGGGGCAGAGGCCGCTGCTCAGGATCAAAAGCCGCTGGGGGTCGCTGGCCATCGAGTATCTGCTGGCCGCCGACATGAGGCTGGCCACTGTCGTCGTCACCGACTCCACCATCGACTTTCGATTCGAGCGTCTCCCCACGCTGCCCCCGACGCGTTCGGACCTGGACTCCCGCCGCCCGGTGTGGCTGGCGCTCTCGGACCTGTTCCTGGACACGGACGTGAACCTCTTCCGCGAGAGCAACGCCCGACTGCTGGCCGACTCGCCCTACTCGCTCGACGAACTCGACGCGATTCTGCGCGAGGAGGTTTACCCCGCCTGTTCCGCCAACCTCTCGCTGGTGGCGGGCGAGTGGGCGGGCTTCGACGCCGACTGGCTGGAGCAGCGCATCCTCCGCGGTGGCCCGGCGCCCCGGCGTTGGTGGCGGCGATTGCAACGATACCTCATGCTCGGCTGGAGCGTGCCCGTACGTTTGCCCGAAGAGTGGAGGGAATGGCGCGAGAATGTGGCACGGCTCAGGCAAGAGGCCCCCGCCGCTTCCAGTCCAGACCCGGCAGGTTGAGCCGGGTTTCGGCATCGCCATTCCATTGCACGGTGAAGCCGCCGCCTTCCAGGATCTCCCGGACCCGTTGCCCCACTTCGAGTTTGTGAGCTTTGTCGTCGTCCAAGCTACCGAAGGCGAGCTTGAGCCCTTCGCCTTTCACCGCGCGCTCCAAGTCCTGCCCATGGTAGAAGCAGTAGCCCTGCACACCTTCCCGTCTCCCACGTGCATGCAAAGCTTCGGCCACTTCGGTGAGACCATCGGACATCTCGTAGCCCGTGTTTTGCAGAGCGATGATGCCGTGGGCGTCAAGCGTCTCGAACGCGGCGTCCAATCGGTCGCAGTCTGTGGTCAGCGGCCAAGTGGCTTCCGCCGCCCGCTTGCGGACAACTCCGGGCCGACCGCCGCGCGCAAAAACGTCTCGTCGGCGTCGCCTTCCAGCAGGTCATCGATTAGTTGGTCCACGTCCCCCGGGGAGTCAAAGCCGGACCAGACGTGGCTTTGGATGGCGTCCAGGATGTAGCGGGTGGCGTCGTTCACGGCAGGGAAGGGGAAAAGGCAGGACTTACTTCACGGCATCAAAGGCGTTCATGGACACCGCCGCTTTGAGCGTCGCGGCTTGTTGGAACGCTGCCCGCAGATCTTCGATGAGCTGGGTAGGCCCGTACTTATCGGCCGCGGCCAGGTGGATATTTTCCGATTTTTGCGGGGCCAGTACCAAGCCGCCGGGATTGCTGCGGAATTGCCCGAACTGGTAGACCTGCTCACCCTGGATGAGCTTGGCGCTGACCACCTCCCAAAGGAGCGGTCCCGCTGCCGCCCGCCGCAGGAAGAGCAGCGCACGGCTTGGTTGCAGGGTCTTCGGCTCGACCACACGCTCAACCCTGCCTTTCCTGTCTAGGTAAGTGCCGCCCTCGTCGCCGGGAAGCACGCGGCTGTAAAGAGACCCGTATTCGATTTCGAACTCCGCTCCCGCTGCCAGATCGCCCTTGAACGTCTGCGTCACGCGGCAGCGCACGTGGGCGACCGTCTCCTGCCAGCCTTCGTGCTGGATCGACCGGGTAGCAAGGCTCTGCTCCTCGCAAAGCACGACCGCGTCCGAGAGGAAGGCGAGAGAGTCCATGCGGTAGTATGGAATCAATTTCGCCTGGGCAGGCAGCGAGGTCAGCAGCAGCAAAGAGCAAAAGCAAAGCAGACGGGTGAACATGAGGAGATTTTAAGAAAGGGAGAAGAATGACGGTAGCTGCATGGAAGGAAGGACGCTCGCGTGGCGGCGGATGGAACTGGGTTCAGGCCGTGTTCCCTTGGCAGCCGTAGAACGAGTCGCGGCCGTCGAGCCAGTCCTCGTACCACTGCAAGAAGCTGCGCCGCGGCATGACCGGCGCGATTCCTTCGCCGGTGAGTTGCCAGGGCACGCCGCGCTCCGGGCCGGTGAGGACTAAGTGCCAGTTCATCCCGCAGCCTTCGGTGCCCAGGTACAGACTGCCTCGGCGCACGTCCTCCCACGTGCCCTCGTTGGAGACCTCGTCAGCCTCCCACACCCAGGGCTGCGTGAAAGGAAAAGGCTCGCGCACCTGCGGCAAGGCGCGCCAGAAGGCGCGTTCGTCTGGAGGACCGTCGCTCGGGCCAGCACCCAGCGGCACCAGGCCGTAGTGCGGCGGCCCCACGCCACCGTTGCCCAAAGTAATGAGGAAGGCGCGGTAGTCCGCCGGCAGCACGACGCCGTGCCGTGCTTCAAAGGCGTCCACCTCCTCTTCCGAGAGAGCTGGACGGAGCGTCACTTGACGAGCGCGCAGCTTGTTGGCAATCCGTTGCAGTTGGTCTTGCATGGTGATGAAAGGCGGTCAACCTGACCGCAGGTAGAGTCAATCTGGCAAGCAAAACCTGCCCTTCTAAAAACCCTGGTGGGTTCTCCATGATCGCTGCCCATCGCCGCCGCCAGCAACTCGCCCTTCTGGTCGAGTCTTTGCGCCGTCTTGTTGCCATCCTCCGTTTAGATTCTGCTTGCCGCTGGCGCACTCACTTTGAAGCCCAGCTTGCTCAAGCTGAACATCTACTCGCCGACGGCTTCGAGCCCGAGCAACTCCACGCCCTTTCCAGTTCGGTCTGTCATGTCCACGGCGGCATGGATAGCTTCAGCGACTACTTTCCCGGTTACTACGACCCGGCCACCGGGCGGTGCACGCTCGTTCCAGGCACCGAGGATTTCTCCGCTGCTTCGGGGGCGGTTTACGAGCAGGCGCAGGAACTGCGTGTCGTCGGCAGACGATGACACTCACCCGCTTGCCTTGGTGCTCCGGCAAACACCCTTCCGGCGTAGGCATCAATCCGGTCGATGTTCCACGCCGCTTTAACGATTTCACGTCCGCTCGGGTCTGCGACGACACTACTGGAATGCTGCGCACCTTCCTCTGGCTGGCTCTGGCCTTGGTTCCCTTGTTCGTTTGCGGCGGCTGCTCACTCTTGGTGGCCAAGCACGGCACCCGGCCCATCCATTCCCTGAACACCCGCCGCCACCGCGCGGATGTGGTGGCCGAACTCGGCGTGCCGCAGGCAAGCGTCACCTTCTCTCCGCCGGTGGAGGCACCAGCCGTCATGTTCCCCCCGGCAGGCAAAGCCACTGGCCGCGACGAGTACGAGGTTAGCGGCCTGCGCACGCGCTCGGTCGGCAGCGAGAGCCTATGGAACTGGTACCCGCTGGAGTGCGCCGCCAGCATGGGCACCAAAGAGCTGACCACCTTGCCACGCACCGTGGGCGAGTGGACGCAACTTGCCCGGCAGCGCGACCGGCTGCGCGTGTGGTACGACGCCAGAGAGCGTGTACTCACCTGGGAAGTGAAGTCGCCGGGCGAACTGGCAGAGCAGGAGGCGGAGCAGAAGCGTCCCTTCGGCTGGGCGGTGCGCCCCCCGGATCGCTAAGCCGCCCCGCTCAGGAATGTTGACCCGGCGACCCCACCTATTTGCCGCGCGTCCGCCAAGTTGGTTTACCAAACTCCATGCTCACCCTGCACTACTGGGGTGCCGTCGTGAACACCGAGTGGGACGACGAGTTTTCGCTGGTGAGACATGGCTGGATCCACACCCGCTCCGGACTCGGCCCCGGCACCGGTTCAACGGACTTCGTCTGATCAGTGAACTTGCTTTCACTCTCACCGACGCTGAGCTTCCGTCCGCCAGCTTCCTAGACAAACTTTTGTGCATCTCATGCGCCCTTCTTGGTTATGCTTTGCTGCCATCATGGTTCTCGGCTCATCCGTCATGGCAGATACCCTCACCGAACAAGTCACGGTCTTGGCCCGGTGGCAGAACCAGAGACTGCAGATCATCGAGACCAGCGGGCTGGCGGTGCCGCCTCACCTCGCCGGCTTCTATGTCGAGTGGGCAAACGAACGGGGGTTTGTGCAGCGCCAACATCTCGTAGAGGGCTCCACGTACCGTGTGGTGGGCAGGGTGGTGCGTACCGAGGTGCGCCGGTTCCCGGACGGATGGGGTGCACGATCCGGCAAGCCGTACTCTACCTACCATGTGCAAGCCCGGTCGGCCAAGAGGGTGAAAGACAAGAAATGCACTCAAGCGAGAAGCGGGTTTGCCGGTGGTATGCTGGCAGATGAAGATGGAGGCACCCGATCCTCTCGCCGCGCAAGTGCTCGCCTTTGTGGCACATAAAATTGGTGTGAAACCGGTGAAGTTGTCGCTTCAATCCTCCCTGCTCTACGACCTGGGCGTGGACGGCGGTGACGCCGAAGACCTCTTCGAAGCGTACGCCCGCGAGTTCCGCGTGGACCTTGGCGCGATCCGCTGGGATCAGCATTTCGGCCCGGAGGCTTCTTTCAATCCTCTGTGCCTTCTGCTGCCCTCCTGGTGGCGTCGGCGGCCGCTGCCCGTCACGTTGGGCGACCTGGTCCGGGCGGCCCGTGCGCATCGCTGGTGCTACGATTACGCCGACGGGTAAAATTCACACGTAGGTGCTCAGGGCGTAGAGGGAGGAGATGTGGGCGGCTTTTCTGGCGGGGGTGCGCCGACCAGCGGCTTGACGTAGGTGGCGTGGAATACTTCCGTGTCTTCGCCGACCACGCCGACCTCCTTGCCGTTAGGTCGCAGCAGGTAGTACCAATCGTAGCTGCCGCCGCCCAGGAAATAGCGGTGCTGGGTGGCCAACAGACAGCCCGCAAACTCGCCGCTTTGGACCACTTCGAGTTCGTTGCCCGCGCACACAAATTGTTCCTTCCGCGTCGCCAGGTTATAAGCGTGGATAGCTCCGGAAGTCACCCAGGCCATGCTCTGGAAGTAGATCGTGCGTCCGTCGGGCGAGAACTGCGGCGCGTTCCAGGTTGACGACGATGCCTTGCATGGTCTGTGCGGTCACAAAAGCTGCGCGGGCGAGAGCCGCGCTGGAAATTCCCGGCTGCAACTCGACGGCTGATAGCACGGTATACTGCGGCGTGGTCAGCGCGAGCGGGTGCAGCGCTTCGTCCAGACGAGTTCGCAGGGCGTGCTGCGCACGCTTGAGGAGGTAGCCGAGCGGCTTTGCCATCGGGTCGGGCATCGGACGATCTGATCTTTCAGAAGCTTCAGGCACTTTGTCAGGACGCTGAGATATCATAGGCCGGGTCCATTGCCAGACGGGATGTCCGGGGCATTGACGGATGGCAAAGCGGCGGTTCCATCTGATGAGACCCTGGCGGGCGGCGGTGCCACGTTATTCTCCGCGAGCGTCATAGCGGGTCCTTGCGCGCCGGATCTGTCCGTGCTGCTTCTCCACCCAGACCAAGAGAGCGCGCAACGGCACGAGGAAGGATTCTCCCAGAGGAGAGAGCCGGTATTCCACGCTCGGCAGTTTGGTCGGGAACACGTGGCGCGTGATAAAACCGTCGCGCTCCAGGTCGCGCAATGTTTGTGTGAGCATCCGTTTGGAGATCTGCGGCACGCCGCGCAGCAGCGCGCCGAAGCGGCGCGGTCCGTCGTCCAAGTAGAGTAGCACCAGCGTGCTCCATTTGCCTGCAAGATGATCCAGCACGTCGCGCACGGCGCATTTCTCCGGATCGTCGGCGCGGGCGTTGCGCGCGGCAGCCAGCAGGACACGGGATCGTAGTTCGTCGTCGGGCATAAAAGAGAAAAGAGAGTGGTTCCGTTTGGTAACCGGGCACAAGAATCTGCCT
>CAXTOX010000150.1:0-9471 GCA_964245885.1 uncultured Chthoniobacterales bacterium
TGGAGTTCACCATCGAGGACGGCCGCCTCTACATCCTCCAGACCCGCAACGGCAAACGCACCGGCATGGCCGCCGTGCGCATCGCCGTCGAGATGGTCAAGGAAAAGGCCATCACCAAGGAAGAAGCCGTCAAGCGCATCCCCGCTGACAGCCTGAGCCAGCTCCTGGCCCCGATCTTTGACCGCGCATCCGCGAAGGGCGCGAAGGTCATCGGCAAGGGCCTGCCCGCCGGTCCGGGTGCCGCGAGCGGCAAGGTCGTTTTCAACGCCGAAGAGGCCGTCGAGATGGCGCACCGCGGCGAGAAGGTCGTGCTGGTGCGTGTGGAAACCTCGCCCGAAGATTTGCGCGGCATGATCGCGGCGGAAGGCATCCTGACCGCGCGCGGCGGGGTGAGTTCGCACGCGGCGCTGGTGGCCCGGCAAATGGGCAAGGTGTGCGTGTGCGGCGCGTCGAACCTCGTGATCGACTACGGCAAGAAGACCGTCACGGCGGGCGACACGGTGCTCAAGAAGGGGGATTTCATCTCCATCGACGGCACGAGCGGCGAGGTGTTCGCGGGTGAGGTGAAAACCGCGCCTTCGGAGGTCGTGCAGGTGCTCGTTTCCAAGACCTTGGACGGCAAGGACAGCCTCGCCTTCCAGCAGTTCGACGCGCTGATGAAGATGGCGGATCAATTCCGCACGCTTGACATCCGCACGAACGCCGACACGCCCGACCAGGTGGCCAACGCCGTGGCGTTCGGCGCGCGGGGCGTGGGCCTGACGCGCACGGAACACATGTTCTTCGAGGGCGACCGCATCGACGCGATGCGCGAGATGATCCTCGCCGACGACGAGGAAAGCCGCCGGGCCGCGCTGGCCAAGCTGCTGCCGTTCCAAAAAGCGGACTTCGCGGGGATTTTCCGCGAGTTGAAGGGGTTCCCGGCGACGATCCGTTTCCTCGACCCGCCGTTGCACGAGTTCCTGCCGCACGACAAGGCGGCGCAGGCCGACCTCGCCAAGAAGCTGGGCGTGGACGCGGAGAAGATCGCGCAGCGGGTGAACGAACTCCACGAGTTCAACCCGATGCTGGGCCACCGTGGCTGCCGGCTGGGCCTGAGCTATCCCGAGATCAGCGAAATGCAGGCGCGCGCGGTGTTCGAGGCCGCCGCCGAGGTGCAGGCCGAGGGCATCAAGGTGAAGCCCGAAGTCATGATCCCGCTGGTCGGTTTTCCGCGTGAACTCCAGCTCCAGATCGACGTGGTCAACAAGGTGGCCGCGCAAGTGGCCAAGGAAAAGAAGGGCAAGAAGCTCGACTACCTGGTCGGCACGATGATCGAAATCCCCCGTGCCTGCGTGACGGCGGACAAGATCGCCGAGAGCGCGCAGTTCTTCTCGTTCGGCACCAACGACTTGACCCAGACGACGCTCGGCATGAGCCGCGACGATTCGGGCAGCTTCCTGCCGCACTACGCGGAACTGGAAATCCTGCCGGTGAACCCGTTCGCGTCCATCGACCAGACGGGCGTCGGCAAGCTCATGGAAATGGCGACCGAACTAGGCCGCAAGACCCGTCCCGACATCAAGCTGGGCATCTGCGGCGAGCACGGCGGCGAGCCGGAGAGCGTGAAGTTCTGCCACCGCCTCGGGCTGGCCTACGTGTCGTGCAGCCCGTTCCGCGTGCCCATCGCGCGGTTGGCGGCGGCGCAGGCGGCGCTGGAGAAGAAGTGAGGAAAGGCGGAAGGCGGAAGGCGGAAGGCGGAAGTGGAGAATTCGAGTTTTATCGTTGAGGAAGAGGGCGGGCAATACGCACCACTGAACGCGCGCACGCGGGCGTTTGCGCTTCGTGTGGTCCGGCTCGTCCAATCCCTGCCCAAGGACGAAGTGACGCGGGTTCTCAGCCGGCAACTTCTACGCTCTGGCACCTCGGTCGGCGCTAATTACCGTGCGGCCCGGCGTGCGCGCTCCAGTGCCGAGTGCGCCGCCAAGCTCGGCATTGTGGAAGAGGAAGCCGATGAGTCAATCTACTGGCTTGAGCTGCTTGCCGATGCCGATTGCGTGAAAGCCCATCTTCTTGAGGATCTCATCCGAGAGGCGAACGAACTGCTGGCAATTATCATCACCTGCATCAAGAAAGTACGCGCCCACAGATAACGCTTTCAATCCTTCCGCTTTCCGCCTTCCGCCTTCGTTTTGCCTTGAAGGGGGAGGGGCATTCAAGCTAGCAACGGGGAACTTATGCGTCCTTCTTCCACGCCGTCCTCCCTGGTCCTCTCCCGTCGGTCGTTCACCGTGAAGGCAGCCCTCGCTGCCGTCGGCGGGCTGGGTTGGCTGCGGGTCGCCCGCGCACAGGCCCCGGACCCGACCGCGCCGAAACCCCTGGCGGAGAACGTGTCGCTCAAGGACCTGATGACGCCCGAGGAGTTCAAGGCAGCCGGCTTGAAAAAGCTCTCGCCCGAGGAGTTGGCGCGTTTGAACCGTTTCCTCCAAGGCTACCGCGAACAGGCGGTGCAACAGGTGGCCAAGGCGACCGAAGAACGCGTCAACCCGGCCCCGCGCCGTGACCGCTCCACGGCGCAGAACGTCATCGAAGCGAAAATCCAGGGACCGTTCACCGGCCTGACCGGCCGCACGCGCGTCGTGCTGGACAACGGTTCGATCTGGCAGCAGATCGACACCGCGCAGAAATTTCCGGCCAACCTCGACAGCCCGGATGTGGTCCTGGTCCGCACGATTTTCGGCTACAAGATGTACGTGACCGGTGCAATCCACTGGTTCTACGTCAAGCAGGTCGTGGTGCGCTGAGCCAGCGTTACGCGGTCAGACCAGGAAGGAGTGTGCTACTTCAGACAAGACTCCTGCGTGAGGTGAACCGAGGGCAAAGCGGCTGCTGCCATGCGGAAGGCGTGTGCATTCGCCACTTTTGCGGCTCGGACAACCTCCCGGAAAAGCGACGAAGACACTTCGCTGAAATAATCGTTCAAAGATTTTCGCAAAATATTTTTGACACCGCACTAGGATTTCGACTAAACACGGCAACGTCGCACTCGGCCAGCGAGGGTGCGGCAGGATCGGAAAGGCAGCAAAGCCCGCTTCGACGCCGTCCGGCGGAGGGTGTGGTAAGGTTTTCCGATCCGCCTTAACCAACACAGACCAAGATACCTAAATGATTCGATCTTTGATCAAAAAGAAATTTCCCGCCGCCCGACTGGCATTGACCGTCGGCCTCGGTGGGTCCCTACTCGCGGCGAACGCAACATTCGCGCAAGCGCCTTCCCAGCCGAACGCGGTCACGGCGGACGCCGCTCAGGGCGCGGCCGGCCCTGAAGATCGCGTGATCATCACCGGTTCCAACATTCCCACGGCGGCGGAAGCCGGCACCGCGCGTGTCGACACCGTTGACGAGGCAGCCCGCGACCGTACGGGCCAGCAGGACGTGCTCTCTGTATTGACGCAGGCTGATCCCTCCTTCAGCGGCGGCGGCAACCTCGGTCAGTCCAATGCCAGCATCAATTCCGGAGCGACCTACGGCGGTTCGGCGGTCTCTATCCACGGTCTGCCGACTCTGGTGCTCCTCAACGGACGGCGCGTCGCGGACTCCGCGGCCCAGGCGGCCGGTGGCGCGGCCTTCGTGGACGTGAACCTCTTCCCGACGGCGCTCATCAAGCGCATCGAAGTGCTGAAGGACGGCGCCTCGGCCATCTACGGCTCGGAGGCCATCGGCGGCGTCGTCAACGTCATCCTCAACCAGGAGTTCCGCGGCCTCGAAATCGATGGCCGCTACGGCTTCACCGAGAAATCAGACATCAAGGACAAGCGCGTCAGCGCCATCGTCGGCCTCGGCGATGACAAGACGAGCATCGTCATCGGCGGTCAGTACACCGAGCAGGATCCGATCTTCAATCGCCAGCGCGAATGGGCGGGGCCTTCCTTCGGCACCTCGACCTACCCGGGCGTTGTCCGCCTGAATGGTCAGTATTACCGTCTGGACCCCACCCTGACCTCGCCCAACCAGGTGGTTGCGCCGGGCAGCCTGGCGACGGCCAACGATTTGGCGACGTCGGGAGCATACATCCCGCAGACCCCGGGACAGATCACGAACGGATTCGACCTGTCGGGCAAGACGGGTATCACCCTCGACCAGAGCCGCACGAGTCTCTTCGCCGAGTTCGCACGCGAGGTCTGGACGGATCACATCACGATCTACGGCGAGTTCCTGTACTCCCGCAACTACTCGCAGAGCTACCTGAACGCCCAGCCGGTCGCCGGCAACAGCACGGATGCGGCCGGCAACGCGGTCGTCATCCCTGCCGGCTCGCCGACCAACCCGTTCGGATTTGACGTCACGATCGGTCTCACCTCGGCACCCCTCCCCACCGATCCGACGACGCAGGTAGGACGTGTCCAGATCAACCAGCGGTTCGTGGATTTTCCGCGTATCTACCGCCAGGACACCGACTTCTATCGGGTCGTCGCCGGATTGAAGGGAAACATCCTCAAGAGCATCGATCTGAATTATGACATCAACTTCAACACGAGTCAGAACGAGATCAACTATCGGAATTCCAACCTGCCCATCGTTGCCAATCTGAACGCGGCGATCGCGGCTGGAACGGTCGACTTCTTCTCGACGGGGAACCAAGACGCGGCTCTCACGGCCGCCGGGGTGTTCGGAACGAACTTCCGCGATCTCAAGTCGGCGTTGAACGTGTTCGACGCGGGGGTGACCTTCTTCCCGGTCAAGCTGCCGGCCGGTCCGCTCGGCTTCGCCGCGGGTTACGAGTACCGCTTCGAGAAGTTCCGTTATGACGACAGCCCGGAAATCTTCCTCGGAAGTGTGCCGGTGCCCGGCATCAACACGGGCCGCGACATCCACGCTGCGTACGCGGAAACGTCGATCCCGATCATCTCGCCGACCATGAAGATCCCGGGTGTTTACTCGCTCGATCTCGACGGCGCGGTGCGGATGGAGAAGTACGAAGGCATCAACAGCAGCTTCGTGCCGAAGGCCAGCTTCGTGTATCGGCCGATCGAGGACGTCGCTGTTCGCGGCTCGTTCTCGAAGTCGTTCATCGCCCCGACGCTGTTGGAAACCTCTGGGCCCGCGAGCAGCGGGTTCTCTAACTCGATTACTCTGAGTGATGAGACCGGTCCTGAGCAGGCGCAGGAAACCGGTGGCTCCAACCCTACGTTGTCACCGTCGACGGCGGATACCTATTCGATCGGCGTTGTGATCTCGCCTCACCAGGTTCCTGGTCTGACGATCAGCGGTGATTTCTTCCACGTCGAGCAGAAGAACATCGTGGGGGTGATTCCCGACGTGACAATCCTCAACAGCGTGAACGACCTCGGGCCGAGTTCGCCGTTTGCGAGCTTTGTTCACTTCGGCAGCTTCACAGGACCGCAGGTCACGCAGCCCGGTCAGTTGGCTGGCAACCTGCCGCTGTACTACGTGGTCGACAACCTCACGAACATCGGTCGTGTCCGTATCGGCGGCGTGGATTTCAACCTCAACTACGACCATGACTTCGGCAAGTACGGCGCGGTCACGTTCGGCATCAACGGCGTGTATTACCTTCAGGATAAGAACGAGAACCTGCCGGGTGACCCGGCCTACGACACCGTGGGCTTCTACCTCGGGCAGGCGAACGAGGTGCCGCAATACAAGCTGGCTCCGTACTTCGAGTACCGCTACGGCGGATTCAAGGCCGCGGCTTTGATGAACTACACCCCGTCGGTGCGTGACGCTCACGACATCGACATCAGCACCTACCGCGGACCCGCCAAGGACGGCTACCTGCCGAAGATCCGTGACTACTACACGGTCAACCTGTTGTTCGCGTACACGTTCGGCCTGAACAAGCCTGCGGCACCGGCCCCCGTGGCGCCGGCTCCGAAGGACGGCAAGGACGGCGGTAAGCAGGTGGTCAGCAAGCAGGTCGCCAAGCAGATGTCGAGCTTCCCGAACCTTTTGGACGGGCTCAGCCTGGGCTTCGGCATCAACAACGTGACCAACGCCCGCCCGCCCTTCATCGCCGACTCGCCGGATGCGACGAACACCGACGCGGGGCTCTACGATCCATACCAGCGCCTGTATTACTTCACGATCGAGAAGAAATTCTAAGTCGCGGAGCGTAGAACGAGCTAGCAGTTGAGAAAAGGCCGGGCGAGAGCCCGGCCTTTTTGTTTTCGGTGAAAGGCCGGCGGCTGTCCTCACCGAAGAATTGGGTAGTGGTACAGTTTGACAAGTTTTCAGCCCCGACAGGGGCGGCAGAAACCAGCCTACGGCGTGAGCCGTGGGAAAAGAACAAAAAACGGGTCAGCCCCGGCAGGGGCGGCAGAAGACCGGCCGGGTGGTCCCGGAGCGAGGGCATCCTTTCTGCCGCCCCGGCCGGGGCTAGGCTCACGGATGATCGTTCTCCTACGGCTTACGCAATGGGCTAATTTCTTCCGCTCCTGCCGGGGCTGCCAAAACATCAAACTGTACCCCCGCCAAAAATTGTCTTTCCTTTCCTGGGCAAACTGGTGAAACTTGGTTTGTTCCTCGAAAAATATGAAAAAAATACTTGCTACCGTGGGAATCATCGCGTGTGGATTCGGGGGTTCCTCACTCCAGGCCGCGCCAGACAGGGTCACCGTCGCCCCGCCTGCGAGGGTTTCGGCGAAACCGCGTCACTCGACGATTTACATCACCTCCGTAACGGCGGTCGGCTCGCACATCCCGCTGGTTGTGCGCAGCTACGACGGATCGATCATCGCCATGTCGCCGGCCTATGCCTACGGCAAGATCGACATCGTTGAGACCGGCAGCAGTTCAGATACGGCTGTGGCATTGTCGCTGCGTGATCCTTCGATCACGTTCGGGCGGCGCTGATCGGAATCTAGTCGGCTAAAAGCCGAAGCAGGCGACATGTCGCTGAGGAGAAAGCGGCGTCGTGCCGCCGCACTCCATATTAGGCGCGCGCGGCGTCGACCGGTATTGTTCCGGTTGCAAAGGCAAGTAGATCCTCGTTGAGCCGGTCTTTATTGAGGAGGTGCAACCCGTGTGGCGCGCCTGCATAGACTAGGTACTGGGCGTGGGGAAGTGCCTGCGCCGTGCGTTCGCCGCTGCTGGCAATCGGCACCGTCTGGTCGTTGTCGCCGTGGATCACCAGCGCCGGGACGTGGACCGCCGCGAGGTCCCGACGAAAATCGGTCGCCGAGAAGGCTTTGACACAATCCAGCGTCGCCTTGGGTGAGGCCGGCATCGCCATGGTCAACGTCCACTGCGCCTGCGCCGCGCTCACCGCGACGCCTATGCCCAGCGCCCCCGAGCCGTAAAACAGCTTGCTGAAACTGTTGAGGAAGTCCGCCCGATCCTTGTTCAGACCATCGAGGATCCCTTGGAACGTGGACGCGTCCACTCCTTCCGGGTTGTCGTCGGTCTTGAGCAGATACGGCGTCACGGCGGCGACGAACACCACTTTACCTACCCGCGCGCCGCCGTGGCGGCTCATGTAGCGGGCCACCTCGCCGCCGCCCATGGAGAAGCCCACGAGCGTCACGTTCTGGAGTTCCAGCGCGTCGAGGAGCGCCTTGAGGTCGTCGGCGAACGTGTCGTAGTCGTAGCCCGACCATGGTTTGGAGGACTGGCCGAAGCCGCGCCGGTCGTACGTGATCACCCGCAGTCCATGGCTGGCGAGGTACACGCTCTGGTGTTCCCACATCTGGTGGTCCAAGGGCCAGCCGTGGATCAGGACCACCGGTGCGCCCTGGCCCCAATCCTCGTAGAAAAGTTCCGTGGGTGGTTGGTGGTCGGCGCTGGGAATTTCGATGAAGGGCATGGGAGAAATGAGGAGGGTTAGATTGGCCGCTGGTCAGCCAGAAAAAATTTGAATCGTGGGCCGGAAGAAAAAAGCCGGATTTTTTCTCCTTCCACGCACCCTTTGCGGCGCGTTCGTACACGATACTTCTGCGCTGTCCCGACGCCGCTTTTCCGCTGATGAGCCTTTCCGATCCCCCGGCTGACCCCCCCGTCGGCGACTTCCGCGCGCTTTTCGAGTCTTCTCCAGACCTCCTGGTTGTCCTGGACACTTCCGACGAATACCACATCGTGGCGGCTTCCGACGCCTACCTGCGGTCGATCATGGCCGAGCGCGCCGCCATCGTGGGTCGTCCGGTGTTCAAAGTGTTTCCGGATGATCCGGACAACCCGGCGACCGCAGGCCATCAGGTGCTCCGGTCCGCGCTCGCACGGGTTCGGCAGAGCGGCCGCGCGGAGACCTTGCCGGTTTACCAGTATGACCTCCACCGATCGGAGGCGCGGGGGGGAGGGACCGAGGAGCGCCATTGGCGGACGAGCGTCACGCCGGCCTTCACGGGCCAGGGACGCCGGGAGGAACAAAAGCCCGCTTACCTGCTGATTCGTACGGAGGACATGACGGCGCTGGTGCTCTCGAACCGGGCGGTCGACGACACGCGCTCGCGGTTGGAAGCCACGCTCGCCGCGGCCGAGATCGGGACCTGGATCTGGGAGGTGGGACCGGACCGCGTGACGGCCGACCGCAACCTGGCGCGCATCTTCGGCGTCGATCCCGGCGACGCCTCCGGCGGACCGCTGGAGCATTACACCCGTCACATTCACGAGGAAGACCTGCCGCGCGTGAGCGCCGGCATCGCGGAGGCTGCCCGGGAGGGGCGGCGCTTCGACATGGAATACCGCATCCGCCAGCGCGACGGCACGCTCCGTTGGGTGGTCGCGCGCGGCTGGGCGGAAAAGGACGAGGCGGGCAACCCCACGCGTTTTCCCGGCGTGGTCATCGACGTGACCGAACGCCGCCAGGCACAGGCGACCCTGCGCGAGACCGACGAACGCCTGCGCCTGGCAACCGATCTGACCGGCCTCGGCACGTTCGACTACGATCCGCGGGCGAAGGTTCTCCAGTGGTCGGAAGGGTGCCGGGAGATTTTTGGCGTCGCGCCCGGCGAGCCGGTGAGCTACGAAACCACCTTCGCCCGGGGACTTCATCCCGAGGACCGTGAACGGGCTTCGGCGGCGGTCGCCGACGCGCTCCGGCCGGGCGGGACTGGTCAGTACGACATCGAATACCGCACCGTCCATCCGGTCTCCGGCCGGGAACGCTGGGTCGCCGCCCGCGGCCGGACGATCTTTGACGAGGGGGGCCATCCGCAACGCTTCGTCGGCACGGTGCTCGACATCACCGCGCGCAAGCACATGGAGGAAGCCGCGGTGCGCCGTAGCGAGCAGCTCCAGAAGCTGGCCGCCATTTCCACGCGCCTCAACGCCGCCCACGATCTTTCGAGCGTGCTCGGCATCGTCACGGAGGAAGCGCGCGCGCTCATCGGCGCGCAACGGGCGGTCGCCAGCGTCGCGGCCGCCCCGGAAGAGGGAAAACTCGTGACCGTGGTGTCAAACGCGGACAAGGATCAGTTGGAAGTCCCCGCACCCCCGACGGCCGTGGCTTCCTTGCTGGTGGATGACCTCCAGGGGCCG
>CAXTOX010000151.1:0-2781 GCA_964245885.1 uncultured Chthoniobacterales bacterium
CTCACGCCGTGGGCTGCACCCTTACGCCCCTGCCGGGGCTGAGAACTTGCCAAACTGTACCACTACCCGCATCGGGCGGCGGACGAAAACTTTTCCGCGTGCAGGCTTCCCATCCGGCGGGCTTTATGACATGACACGCAGACGAAATGAGCGAAACTTGCATCGAGCCGGCCACCGTCGAAGATCTACCCCAACTGGCCGACCTCCTGCACGACCTCTTCAGTCGGGAAGAGGACTTTAAGCCGGACACCGCCAAGCAACTCCGCGGCCTGCAACTGATCATCGAGCAGCCCAACCGCGGACGCATCTTTGTGCTGCGTGTACACGAGCGGATCATCGGGATGATCAACTTGCTCTTCACCATCAGCACGGCGGAGGGCGGGTTCGTCATCATCCTGGAAGACCTCGTCATCAGCCATGACCACCGCGGACAAAGCTACGGCTCGCAACTGGTCGAACACGCCAAGGAGTTCGCCCGGCAGAAGGACTTCCTGCGCATCACGCTGCTGACCGACCGGCCGGACGAGATGTCCAAACACTTTTTCCATCGGCACGGTTTCCAAGAGAGCAAGATGGTGCCGATGAGATGGTTGACGGACGAGCATTGATCTCAGGATCCACAGAACGAATGACTTCGGTTTGCGGGCCGCGACGCGGCCAGTTGGAGACGAGTGGTGTTCGCACCATAGCCGGTGCTTGAACCTGGGATATTACATTAACTATTCTGCTCAAGTGCTCTGCGGCGCAATATTTTAATGATTTGGTCCTTGCTACTGCTGTCATTGCTGTTAAAAGCCGCTGCGAGTCGTGGCCGGTCCGTTGTTCAGCCCGAACTCAAACGAACAAAACACACAGGGAAATAGGAAATATGCGTTCTATCAAAATTGCGTTGCTCTGTGGCCTCTCAGCGGCCTTCGGAGCGGCCATGTCCTTCGGAGCGGTCACGTACTCGGAACTCGGCACGACCAACCTGGCGACCAGCACGGCCACCGTCCCGGCCGAGTTGGAGGACATCAACCTCGCCGCCGCGACGGTCAGCCCCCAGGAACTCACCGCCATGACCTTCGGCTACGGAGTGGCTGCGGGTACGACGGCCCAGACCGCCTCCGTCTTCGTTGATTTTTACGACACGTACACCCCCATTTCGACCGGTTCGGTCGTGTCCGATTACATCGGAGGCTTCGGTGGCACTCTCAATGTCACCGCCAACACGGGCACCACGATTGCGTACCGGGCATCCAGTTTCAGCAGTCTCCAGACTCTGACCACCCCGATCCTTTTCAAGGACAACAGCTTTGCGATCGTTTTTACTTACGCGAGTGCAGACGGGATGACCTACTCCACCATTCTCACTCCGCTGAACTCCAGCAACGCCCCGACGGTCGGCACGACCACGGCCGGCGTCTACCGTGACACCAATGGCGACGGCACTTTCGAATCCAACGAATTGACCGCTACCTTGGGCAATGCTTATACCTCGATCACCACGATTGCCGCTCCCGTTCCCGAGCCTTCCAGCCTGGCGTTGATGGGTCTCTGTGGTGCGGTCTTGCTGGGCGGCACGCTCCGCCTGCGCCGTCGCCAGGCCTGATCGCCGGCGGCGGAAGCCCCGGCTGGTTTCCAAAAACAAGGATTTCCTACAAAGGGCGCTGGTTCTCACCAGTGCCCTTTTCACGTTCGTTCCATTGCCTTTGAATTGGTGGACGTTGACAGGGCCGTTCGATGCGGAGAGGCTGCGGTGCTTCTTCATCGCGATGGATTTTTCCGACTCTGAAGTCTGCGCCTCTCCCGAAGAAAGGCTCCCTGCTTTCATCGATCTCGGTTTCGCGCGGGTGGACACCGACCGGCGGCGGCGGTGCGGGTTTCCGGAGGTGATCTTCTGCCAAGGCAAGACGCCGGCAGAGGTCGCCTCTATTGCGCAAACGGTGCTGGCCCACGATCCCGTGGTGCTCGGCACCCGCGCGACGCCCGAGCACTTCGCGGCGGTCGCGGCGGTCTTGCCGATGGCGGTTTACCATGCGCGGGGCCGGTGCATCGTCGCCGAACGCGAACCGCTGCCACGCCTCACCGGCACTGTCGGTGTGATCTGCGCGGGCACGTCCGATCTGCCCGTGGCCGAGGAAGCGGCGGTGACGCTGGAAACCTTCGGCAATCCCGTCGAGCGCATCACCGACGTGGGCGTGGCGGGGCTGCACCGGCTCCTGGCGGTGCGCGGCCGGTTGGAGGCGTGTCAGGTGCTCGTGGTCGTCGCGGGGATGGAAGGCGCGCTGCCCAGCGTGGTCGCGGGGTTGGTGAGCGTGCCGGTCATCGCCGTGCCGACGAGCATCGGCTACGGGGCGAGCTTCGGGGGATTGGCGGCGCTATTGGGGATGCTCAATAGCTGCGGCAGCGGCGTGACGGTGGTCAACATCGACAACGGATTCGGCGCG
This sequence comes from uncultured Chthoniobacterales bacterium, assembly GCA_964245885.1. Lineage (GTDB taxonomy): Bacteria > Verrucomicrobiota > Verrucomicrobiia > Chthoniobacterales > SZAS-18 > CAHJWO01. The sequence continues at coordinate 2,430 of CAXTOX010000151.1, forward strand.
GCCTACGCGGCGGCGACGATCAACCGGCTCGGGGAAGCGGTCCCGCCGCTGAGCGAGTGATTTGGCAAGGCCGGGAAGCCGACGGGAGCTGATTCAGGAGGAACCCACTTTCCACCAATCCATGCCCGACGATACCCTGCCCCCCGACCGCCCCACCGTCTCCCGCCGTTCGTTCCTCGGCCTCGCCGCCGCCGCTCTGGCCGGTGAAATCCTGCCGGCCGCCGCTCGCGCCGAGGACAAAGCCGACCCGCTCAAGCTGCCGCCCCTCCACGCCGGTACCGAGCAGCAGGAAGGCTCCACGCCCGAACCGCTGCCACCCGAAAAGCGCGTCGGGTTCGCGGTCGTCGGCCTG
>CAXTOX010000151.1:2791-9313 GCA_964245885.1 uncultured Chthoniobacterales bacterium
ACCTCGCGCTCGACCAGATCATCCCGGCGTTTGGCGAGTGCAAGCAGGCGAAGCTCGTCGCCCTCGTCAGCGGCGAACGCGACAAGGCACTCAAGACCGCCCGCGAGCGCGGCGTGCCCGAGAAGAACGTCTACGATTACCAGACCTACGACCAATTGCTGGACAACCCGGAGGTGCAAGCAATCTACATCGTTCTGCCCAACGGGATGCACGCGGAGTACACCGTGCGTGGCGCGCAGGCGGGCAAACACATCCTCTGCGAGAAGCCGATGGCCAACAGCGCGGCCGAATGCGAGCAGATGATCGCCGCCTGCGCCAAGGCCGACCGCCACCTCATGATCGCCTACCGCATCCAGTACGAGCCGTACAACCGGCTGATGCAACGGTGGGTCCGCGAGAAGAAGTACGGCGCGGTGAAAATCATCGAAGGTGCAAACGGCCAGGACCAGGGCGACCCGGGCCAGTGGCGGCAGAACAAGAAGCTCGCCGGCGGCGGTGCGCTGCCCGACGTGGGACTTTACTGCCTGAACACTTTCCGCTTCCTGCTGGGCGGGGAACCGGAGGAGGTCTTCGCTATGAGCCACAGCACGCCGGGCGACCCGCGCTTCAAGGAAGTCGAGGAAAGCATGATCTTCCAACTACGCTTCCCCGGCGGCGTGTTGTGCAATGCCATGACGAGCTACAGCACGCACCGCACGCAACGCTATCGCGTCAACGCCGAGGACGGCTGGTTCGGCATGGACCCGGCCTTCGCGTACAAGGGGTTGGAAGCAGAAGCCGCGCATGCCGAGGGCATGGTCGAGCACAAGGAACACCCGGCACTCACGCCCAAGGACCAGTTCGCGCTGGAAATGGACCACATGGCCGAATGCATCCTGGAAAATAGGAAGCCTTACACCCCGGGTGAGGAGGGGCTCCAAGATCAGCGGATCATGGAGGCCCTCTACGAATCGGCCGCGGCGGGGAAGCCGGTCAAGTTGACGGTGCCGGGCGGCGGCAAGCTCGATGTGTTCCGCGGCGAAGCCCCGCAGATGGCGGGTTGAAGGAGAACAGGCCGTTGCGGCCGGTCGTTCCGGCCATGGTAGGAATGGCTCTCCGAGCCGCTCCCTAGTAATACTTCGTCAGGTGCTCTGAGCATGGCAGAGTTTCACGGCTTCTCCTCGGAGAGAGCACCGCGAAACAGGCAAAATGGTGAGAAATCACCGGCAAAACAAATGTTGCCGTTGAAGTACTTACAACACTTGACGAAGTATTACTAGGTTGACTTGGATTAAAACTGCGCTCGTCCTTTGACGTTCCTTTCAGAAACAAGAGGGAGCGGCTCGGAGAACCATCCCTACCATGGTTGACGACGCCTGCGGCGGGACTCATTGCAGTCTTGCCGTTGCGAAATGCCACGGGTAAAGTTTGCCTCATGGTGAACAGCAAACCTCTCGGGTGCCATTTTCCATCCAGCACGAGGAGGATCATTGCGGGTTGTGCCTTGCTGTTCCTGATTGCGTTGCCATTCCGGCGGAGCCACGCGCAGGACGCTCAGTTGGTTGAGAAACCCCTCGCCCAGCTTTCCGACCAACGGATCAGCGCGGATGGTGAAAAAGCCCTCGCCATCCGCCCGGCCGCGTGGCTCCACGGGGAGACGCCGCACTTCATCCTCCATTACCGCCGGATCACCGAGGCCAGGCGCGTCGCGCTGGAGATCGACTTCCACGTCACCTACGTCGCCAAGGTCCTCAACGCCCCACCCGAACGCTACGCGCGCAAGTCGCACGTCTTCATCTTCGAGGACGAGGCCGACTGGAAAACGTTCGTGACGCAGGCCAACGCCCCGCCGTGGTCGGCGAGCTTCGCGCGCGGGGACGAGTTGTTTCTCAACATCCGCGACGGTCGCACCGGGATATTTGATTCCCAGACCCTGGCGCACGAGACGACCCACGCCGTCGTCGCACGGCTGTATCCCGACAAGCACTGGCCGACGTGGCTTGGCGAAGGTTTCGCCGAACAAATGAGCGGCGCGAGCACGGGCGCGCGCATGGGCCAATACAACCAGCGGCTGCTCCAGCGCTTCCAGTTCGCCACGCTGCCGCTCGACAAGGTCGTCACCACAACCGAATACCCCACCGACATCAAGGCAGTGGCGCAGCTTTACCAGAGTTCCGAAAAATTGATCCGCTTTCTAATGACGAAGAATCCGCCCGACCGTTTCCCGAAGTTCGTGGACGCGATTCTCGCCGGCGACCCGTTCGTTGCGGCGGTGGTTAAGGTCTACGGTGACCGCTACAAGGATTACGACACGTTTGCCAAGGATTACCTCCGGCTGGCGCAGTAAACCTGTGGCAACCGTCTCGCTGAAAAAGACAAATTTATCCACAGATTACGCAGATTTCCGCAGATTAAAAACAAGGGGAAGGACGATCAGAACGATTGCCTTCCCTTCTTCTAATCTGCGGAAATCTGCGTAATCTGTGGATAAATTCTGATCTGTTTCTGGAATCCGGTGATCCTCCCCTGAACGCATGGCCAAAGCGAGCGAGCCGAAATCCAAGAATATCTTCGCCATCGTCGGCAGTGACGAAGGCGCGGTGAAAGCCGCCGCGCGCGAACTCGCCGACCGCCTGACGCCGCCGGACGCGGGGGAGTTTGGCGTGGAAATCGTCGACGGCGCGGCCGACAACGCGAGCGTCGGCGCCACGCGGGTGCACGAGGCCATCGCCGCTTTGCGCACGCTGCCGTTCTTCGGCGGCAAGCTGGTGTGGTTCAAGAACGCGAACGTGCTCGCCGACAGCCCCATTGGACGGTCCAACGGCGTGCTCGAAGCCCTCGAACAACTCCTGGAACTCCTGAAAGCCGGTCTCGCGCCGGACATCCGCTTCCTGTTGAGCGCCACGGAGACCGACAAGCGGCGGACGTTTTACAAGAGCCTCGTCAAGCTGGCGGACACGCAGGTTTTCGATCGGTTGGACTCCAGCCGCAGCGGTTGGGAGGAGGAAGCCGCCGTGCTGGTGGAGGAACGCGCCCGCGCCCGCGGCCTTGACCTCACCGGAGAGGCCAGCGAACTCTTCACGCTCCTGACCGGCGGCGACACTCGCCAGATCGAGAATGAACTCGAAAAGATCGAGCTTTACCTCGGTACGGCGGCGAACCGCCAAGTGGACACCGAGACCGTGCGGACGCTGGTGCCCATGTCGCGCGCGGGGGTGATCTTCGAACTGGGCAACGCCATCTCGCGGCGGGACCTCGACGGAGCGCTGGCGCTCATCGACCAACTGTTTTACCAAGGCGAGAGCGCCATTGGATTGTTGCTCGTGGCCATCGCGCCGACGGTGAGAAACTTGATGCTGGTCAAGGATTTGCAGACTCGTCACCGGCTGGGACGCCCGGGATCGCCGTTCGAGTTCGGCAAGGTGATCTCCCGGCTGCCGGAGGAGGCGACCGCCCATCTGCCCCGCAAAAAGGACGGGACGGTGAACACTTTCGGACTCGGTTTCGCGGCACCGGAAACGCACCGGTACGAGTTGTTGGAGCTGCGACAGGGTATGGCCGGCTGTCTCCAAGCCAACGTCCAACTCGTCACGGGACAACTGGAGCCACGTCTCGTGTTGGAGCGCGCTGTCATCAACCTCTTGAAGCGATAGAACGCTGTTGGCTGGTGATTGTGACGGCAAGTTCACACGACATGACACGTTCGCGCTTGCATCGCGGCGAGTCCCGCAGCATCGTGTCGGCGTTGGGACGAAAACAAAGTCCGTGAAAACGGCGACGATTAAAAAATCTTATAATTTCTCTTGCAGTCCGGAAATGCAGAGGCTATAAGTTGCTCAGATTTTAGAAGATTGTTCTGGGGGGAACAGGCGCCCCTCGTATCCATCGGATGCGGGGGGCGCTACTTTTTTGTAGAGATTGCCCGCGCCTGCCCGGTGGGTTACCCTCCTGTCCGTGCCGCCGTTGGAATCACCCGGACCGGACCCCGCCGCTGAAGAGACCGGCTCTCTGCCGGTGACAGCCCGGAACTCCCTTCCCCCACCGCGTAGTGCCTCTGGCTGCGTGCGCGCCGTGGTCCTCGTTGTTCTGATCTTGGCGCTGCTTGCGGGGTTCATCTTCTACCGGGTGGAACGCATGGCCGAGAACGGCGTGGCAGGCTTCGCGAATTGGGGAGACCGGGTGCGCGCTGCCGTCGTGGCCGTCACGGGGATGCAACCTCGCGTGACCGTCAATGAACAGGTGGTGTTCGAGCAGGCCCGACCGGTGCTCGAACTGGCGGTGCTGGAACGCGATCTCACGGTGGAACGCGAGGCGGAAAGCCGCTGGGTGGGCAGCACCCGGCGGCTGCGCATCCGCGGCCTCTACCACGTCAAGGCGGGGTATGATCTGAGCAAGAACTTCACGGTAAACGTGCTCGGCAGCAGCGCGGAGGTTGTTCGCCTGCAAATGTCGTCGCCACGGGTGTTGACCGTGGAACTGAAGCACGTCGATGTGCTGACCATGGACAACGGCCTCTGGAACCATCTTTCCAAGGAGGAACTGGATTCCGAGATGAACCTGCTGGGTCTCGAAGCTCATCTGAAGGCACAGCAAAACGGCACCCCGGCCGAGGCGCAACGCATGTTCGTCGAGCGGCTCCAGGAAAAACTTGGACCCGGACACCAGATCGAGATCACCACGCCGACGCCGGCTATCCGTCCGAGCGGGCCGAAGTGAAAGGGTTTTCATGATGGCCGACGGTGATCTGCCGGCGGGTGTAAGAATTTCTGAACAGGACGCGGAGCGGCCGGTCGTCAACCAACGGGTAGGGACGGCTCTCCGAGCCGTCCGTAAATTCGTCTGGCTGACCATCAACCCGACGGCGCGCTTTCCAGAGATTCTTCGGACGGCTCGGAGAGCCGTCCCTACCCGTTGGTTTGGACGCCTACGGCAAAAATCGTCCCGCACACGTTAACCGGGACTCGGCTTGGAGAAAAAGGGGCACAGCATTTTGCCATCCCGTTCAACCTCTTTGGCGGGATCGCAAAACGCGCGATGAATCACGCCTCAGCGGAACTCCACCGTTCCGAACCGCTCGTAGCGATGAAAGTTTGCCATCCCGGTCGGCGACCATGCGCTGAGTTCGCGCCGGTCGGTACCGGGACCGTCTGGCCGGTCGATGCGGAGAAAATTGACCCGCCACCGGTTACCAGCTTGCGGGGCGGATTCCGCTCCCAGAGCCGCGAAAGGAATGGCGAGTTCCACCTCCCACCCCGTAGCGGTCCGCTGGGCGTGCGCGCGCAAACCGTCGACGTGCCAGGCAAAGTCCTTGCGCCAACCGCTGGACGTTCGACGCAAAACCAGATCGGTCACGGTTCCGAGGGGATTGATCTCCACCTCGAAATAACTGAGCCCGTCGCCCACCGGATCGAAGAACACTTCGACGACCTCTTCCGTCCACAGCGCGGCATCGCGTTGCGTCAACGTGGCCCACGGCGCGCGGGCGTCGACCTCGAACCACACCCGCCAGAACGTTTCATCCCACGAGGTGCGCACCCGCGTCGCCTGGGTGGGCGCGGTGCCACCGAGGTTCTCCCGCAGCGTGGCGACCTCCCCATCCGTCCACGCCGCCCCGCGACGGCACACCAGCAGCGGCGGTGTTTCCAAACTCACGGGGCCGGCGGCAGCACCGGCGGCTGGAGGGTGAAGATGAGCGCCAGCGCCGCGAGGAACGCCAACGCGGCCACCGCCGCAAAAAGCATGATGTACAGGCCCACCGGGTCTTTCTGGCGGCTCTTCTTCTCGAACGGCGAGGCGTTGGTGAAGTTCGACGGGCGGTGCGTCTCAGCCGCGGGTTCCGCGACGGGTTCGGCCGCGGCGGGCAGCGGTTCGGCTGCCGCAGGCGCGCTGTCCGCATAATAGGCGGCTTCGATCTGGCCGAAGCGCACGCGATCGCCGTGGCGAAGCACCACATCGGTGACCGGCGCGCCGTTGACCCGTGTGCCGTTGGTCGAACCGAGGTCTTGAAGTTGGTAGTTGCCGTTGCCCGAAAGGTTGAGTTGGGCGTGGCGGCTGCTCACGCTGCCGTCCTCGACCTGGATGATGTTGTCGGAAACACGCCCGAGCGTGATCAATTCGTCCGACAGCTCGTGGGTGACTTCACCCGACCCGGGCATCATGATTTTCAACTTCGGCATAAGGCGGGGGCGATGCGGAAGGTTAGAAGTAAGAAGGCGCTGGACAGATGTAAACCACAAAAGCGGACCGCTCGCCGTCGGTTAACGGGCGTCGTCGATCATCTGGGCGAACTGCTGAAAAAAGTGGAGCGCATCGTGCGGTCCCGGTGCCGCCTCAGGATGGTATTGCACGCTGAACACCGGCAGCGAGCGGTGCCGTAGTCCTTCGACCGTGTGGTCGTTGAGGTTGATGTGCGTGACCTCCAGTTCCGACGGCAACGAATCGGAATCCACCGCGAACCCATGGTTTTGCGCGGTGATGTCCACCCGGCCGGTCCGCACGTCCTGCACGGGCTGGTTGCCGCCGTGGTGGCCGAACTTGAGCTTG
>CAXTOX010000152.1:0-9268 GCA_964245885.1 uncultured Chthoniobacterales bacterium
GTACCACCGAACCGAACCTCTCACACGTTCTGGACCAAAGCCGGGAACTCGATCAAGGGCAGCAGGCGCCACGTCCGCTTCGGTGCCACCCTCAGCAATCGCAAAGGAAGGTGCGCTTCCTCAATGAGCTGCGTCCCGACCAGAACGATCAAGCCGGGTTTGACCGGCAGGAGACGTTCAAAGAGCCAGTTGAGCCCATCGATCGAAGCCTGTTCCCGCCAAACGTGGTCCAGGCCGTCGAGGATCACCACGAGAGCCTTGCCTTGCACGTGGAAATGATCGGCACAGGCCGACAGCCATTTTTCCAGGTCGCGTGGATCGGGGTTGCGACTGTCCAGCGCGCTCATCGCCGCGGGATAGCGGCTCTGCAAATTGCTCATCAGAGACCCGGAGATCTCGAAAGGATCGAGGCGACCCGGCGTGCGGTCTTGGGCGGACAAAAAGTAATGGTGCCGGACGGTCGCGATGCCGCCCCGTTCCAGTTCGGAGAAAAGGTAACTCAGATACGTGCTCTTCCCCATGCCCGGCCCGCCGGCCAGGACGTGGCAACCCTGACGCTGCGACCGGATCATCGCGAGCAATTCTGCATGAAAGACGGTGTCGGGCAGGACGTAGTCCGGCGGGACGGCGAGATCCTGCGGCATCGCCTGCAACCGCACCCAGCGCGCGTTCCGCCGCACGATGGGGAACGTGATCAAACCGCCGGGCTGCGGCAGGTCTTTTCTCCCCACCCACGAGCGCAACGCATCCTTCAGCGAAAGAAAACCCTCCTCCGTCCCGCCGAGAGCCATGAACCGCCTGCGCAGGCCGTCCTCCATCGCAGAAGGCTCGAGCTGGTCGAGGTGAAAGTGGAACCCTGCAAAAAAACGCCGCGCTGCCTTCTCCGAACCGGGCGTCCGAGCGATCCGCTCGCGCGTGGCCGCGTCGGTGATGCGATTAAAATCGATCAACCCGTCCGCGCCGAGGCAGGCCGTGATCTCGGAGGCCGGTCTCCGGTTGGTGAAGACGCCTGCCGTCACGGTGCGCTCGGCGGCGATGTCGCTGAGGGACTGGTGCCATTTTTCTAACAGACAAGGAAGGTTCCGCGGCCGGCCGGACACTGTTTTGCCCTCCCTTTCCGCCAGCAGAAACTCCCAAGTCAATCGGTCGCCTTCGGCGTCAGGGTCGGTGGAAAACTTGATCTGCCGCACGTCGAGTGTCCCGTCGGCTTGCAAGGCCAGAACGTCGTCCAGAAAACCTCCCTCCTCAGCCTCCACCTTCATCCACTCGTAGCGGCTCGGATGCTCCAGCTATTGCACGAGCATCTCGACGGCAAAAAGGTCTTGGTAATCATCGCCCGCACGGCGCGTTCCGCTGCGACTGAAAGTGCTCATGATGTCGGCGGGTTAAATATCGCACATGCCAGCCTTCGAGGGGCAGTCGAACTGTTACGTCTGTGCGCGAACGATCCGCGCTCGCAATCGAAGGCGCGAGATCGTTAGATCACGGCGTGACCTCCGGGGTGATGGGCCTCGCCGGCGACGCGCACGCACGCGCTTACTGCCTCTCGGACCGGTCCGCTGCCGCCGCAGCACTCGCCACTGAGCAAATACAATTAGGTTCTTTGGGCGTTGAACAACAAGACACAACCGCGGGATCTCAAACGGTCAGCGTGGACCTGCTCGGTCGAGAGGGCCAATCACCACATCGTTCCCATCGTCATCAGCGGTGAAGATCAACACGCAAATTCGCCAAATTAGTTCAGTCGCAGGCCGACTCTCGCCCTCGTGGCCCTCGCGCTTGGCCGCGGAACAGGCAAGTTGGCGAATTCGCCAACTTGGTTCCGCGCTTGTTTGTTACCACGTCTGACAGAATTACCAGTATTAACTTGTTGTAAGCGACGTTGTAAGGTCGGGCGCGGAGTTTGTGTAAGTGGCTGAAAATTAAGGGAGCGGAAGAGGTGGGATTCGAACCCACGGTGAGTTTAACCCCACGTTCGATTTCGAGTCGAGTGCCTTAAACCAAGCTCAGCCACTCTTCCTTGTTCATCCTCGGATGTTTGCAGGGCGCCTCCCGCTTTGCCGAAACCATCCAACTTCCTTGCGAGCACCGGAGTCAGCATGACTATGAGCCATTTTTCGCCGCCTGCAAGGAAAAACGGCCCGACACACGCCCCCCTTCCAATTTCCCCGCTCGTCAGAGGAAGCGTGGTGGTGAACAGAACAGCCTCTAGCAGTTCGCCAGGCAGTCTGTTGCGGCGAGGAGGCCGCGCTTCTCGCTCTCCGTGGCACCGTTGAACGTCGCGTCTTCTAATTCGATGAAGTCGCTGCCTACGTCATTGGACGTGCTCAGTTTCTTGAGGACTTGTCCCCACGGAACACGACCGTGCATACCTGCACAACCTTTCCGCCTTCACCACGATGTTGCCGACCGAGACCGAGGATTTACAAAAGGTGGCCGCGGCGGCAATCAAAGAGACAGGACACTTTGCGGCGCGGCGCATGGACTGGCGCGATCTATCCAGCACGCGATCTGGATGGAGCGTGCGTTTGCGGGCCGGCGACGAGGCAGCCCACCCTCGCGGGATTCTACCGACGTTTGCAGGTCCCTTGGTCTGCGGGCGGTAGCCGATGACCGTCAGGCTCGCCCATCCGCAGGATCGTTCGGAAGGCCGTTCCGCCAAGGGAGCAGACCCTCGGGCAAAAAGGCTGGCCACCCGCCGCGTGTTCTGCTCTGCTGGCGTGCCCCCCATGCAAGACGAACCCTGGCTCATCGTGGACACCGAGACCGACGGCGTGCTGACGCCCATCCACGCCGTCGAGATCGCCGCCCAGCGCATGCGTGGCTGGCGGCGCGAGGGCGAGTCTTTCAGCATGCTGCTCAACCACGACGTGCCCATCGACCCCGGCGCGGAGGCGGTCCACGGCTACTCGCGCGCGTACCTGCGCCAGCACGGCGCGTGTCCGTACGCGGCGCACCGGGCATTCCATGCCTATGCGGGCGACCTGCCGCTGGTGGCCTACAACCTGTCCTTCGACTGGAACCGGGTGCTGGAGCCCGAGTACGCGCGCCTGGGCGTGCCGGTGACCGGCCGGCGCGGCTTCTGTGCCTTGACGCTCACACGCCGGGTCGTGCGCGAGGTGGCCAACTACCGGTTGGAAACCGTCAAGAACCACTTCGCGCTCAACCGGGAGCGTTCCCACCGTGGACGCAACGACGTGGAGACCACCGTGGCCCTGATGGAGCGCGTGGTCTCTCCGCACCTGCACCGCGCGGGCATCCGGGGTTTCGCGGCCGTGACGGCGTTTGCCCGGCGCACCCCGGTGGCCGCCTGCCTGGAGCACATCCACGGCGTTCGGAACTGACCGGTGACCCGCGTTCAACGAGCCTCGCGGAAGCACATCCTGACCTCACGCACCGGGGGTGTCTGGCGCTCGAAGGCACCGAATCGCCCGCGGTACGCCCGTTTTAAAGAAAGCGTCATCCCACTTGGCCCTGATCATCGAGGGCTCAATAAGCCCGTTTAACTACGCCCACCTTGCTACACGACGCCACTGAAGGATGCGCCAAGGGCAAAGCTCTGAGCAAAGCGGCTTCGGGTGTGCGCCCGCCGGTCCGGTTCCGGCAGCGGACCTCCCTGTTTGATGCTACTCTCTAGCAACGCATGAAACCCACTACCCGCTTGCTCGTTCTGCTGTCTGGTGTGTCCTGCCTCGGGTGGCTGGGAGCCTGTGCGGGCTTCAAAAGCGAGCCCGTGCAAAGCAGCGGCACCCCGGTCAACCCTTTCACGAATCCCGGTGGTGCCGACCTGCCCAGCGCGCCGCTCACCGGAGCGCAACCGCAAGACCGTTGATCTGGCTGGTAGTCGAATCTAGGAGCGCGAACGACGGCCCCATCCCGGTTTGTCTAGCGACGAGCTTTTCTCTTCGTGGGTGCAGGGAGCTGAGATTCTCGCGGCCTACAGGCCTCTTTGACCGCGTGCAGGGTGTGCTCCTCCACCTGGTCGACGCCAGCTTGCCAGCGGTTCCTGATCAACGTGGCCGCCCTTAGAGGGCTTTTGAGCCTTCCGGGAGATCCAAATTCGGCGCAAGCAGGAATGTCAGCCAAGGCCAAGCGTTGCTAGCTCCGATCCAGAAAGCGGACCTGGATTTTCGTTACTCCCAGACGTGCCACCCCTTCCGCGAACGTCGCGTAGTGCGGCGTGGCCAGGTGCGCGTCGAAAGCGGCCTTGCTGTCGTACACCTCGTACAAGACGATCGACTCGGGCGTGCTCTCGCTGGTCAGCACATCGAACTGGCGGCAACCCGGTTCGTTCTGGACCGAGGAGCGGCTGTCAAAGGCGCAGAGTTCGAGGAACTCCGCGCGGTGCGGCTGGGAGACGGAAAGCTCGGCGAGGACGACGAAGGGTGTGGGCTGGTCTGACATGGGGGCGGTTGGTGACTGGCTTCTTCAAAGCCAAGTTGACGGGGCTGGTTGGTAACGTGGTTTTCCTGTCCGAAAAGGTCGATTTTCAACACGATTTCTCTCGTCGTCACGTTGATGCCGAATGACTTGTAAACCTACTTCTTACGCGGCTCCTTGCTTGCTTTGCAAGGTGCCGTTGATTTGGGCGTCGGACGCCCCGGCGTGAGCGTGCGGTAAACTTTGTGTCTTCAGGCCGTCTTCGCCGCGTACGCGCGACGAACGCCGCGCCGATGTTCTCCTGACCCCCTCGGGCTAAGTCGAGAGCTGGTTTGCCGCAAACGACTTCGCTCAAAGCTTTGTCAAGCGTTGGTAGTGGTACGGTTTGATGTCTTGGCAGCCCCGGCAGGGGCGCAAGAAATCAGCCCACGGCGTGAGCCGTGGGAAAAGAACAAAAAACGGGTCAGCCCCGGCGGGGGCGTAAGAAGACCGGCCGGGTAGTCCCGGAATGATGGCGTCCTATCTTACGCCCCTGCCGGGGCTAGGGTCACGGATGATCGTTTTCCCACGGCTCACGCCGTGGACTGCACTCTGACGCCCCTGCCGGGGCTGGGAACTTGCCAGACTGTACCACTACCCAAGCGTTGCGTGTGTCGTACTTTGGCTCAAAGCATGCTCTATCCCAACATTCTTCCCCCACAGATGTTTACTTCGAGCACCTCGATCCCTCTCCGGCGTGCGGCCGCGTCCGTATGGCGCCTGGCGTGCCCGGCCGTCACGTTTTGGATGGTACTGACCCTGCTTTCCCCTAAAGCACGAGGCCTGGACCCCGGTCGAGCGTTGACACAATACGCGACCAAGCACTGGAACTCGGAGGACGGACTGCCGTTCGACAACATCCTCTGCCTCACCCAGGACCGCACCGGCTACCTCTGGCTTGGCACCAAGGAAGGCCTGATTCGTTTCGACGGAGCGCGCGCACAAGCCTTTGACGGCCGCACCGACCCCGCCCTGGGCAGTTACGGGATTTTCAGCGTTCTGGAGGACGCCCGTTCAACCGACCTGATGATCCTGGCCAACACGAACGGCATCCACTATTTTATCCACGGCAAGGCACAAGCCACCCTCCCAAACGCTCCGGCCGGACAAATCTTGCTCCAGGACCCGGCGGACGGAGCACTCTGGATCAAGACCACGCGTGGCTTGTTCCAGGTCGCCCTTGACGGAGCCGTGGCAGGTCCTCTTGAAAACGCCTCCGGTTGGCCGGTCGATGCCATTCACACCATCTGCCGCGATCGAAGTGGGCAGCTCTGGGTGGGCACGGATCGGGGGCTTTACCGACAACGATCGCAAGGCAACGCCCAATGGTTTGATCAGCTTCCCGTGCTCGCGGGCAAGAGCGTGGATCACTTGATCGCGGCTCGCGGCGGCGGACTTTGGCTCGGCTCGAACGATGTCGGCGTCGGCCGATTGGGAGGCGAAGGCGTGTTCAGCCCGATCCCGGCCTTGGCCGACTCCACGGCAAACGTGATGCTCGAAGACCACGCCGGAACGCTCTGGGTCGGTGCCTCGGGCCAAGGTCTTTGCCGGATCACCGCAGGAGACTCTTCGAGGGCGGAAATCTACACTGTCGAAGAGGGCTTGATCAGCAACGAGGTGACCAGCCTCTGCGAAGATCGCGAGGGCAATCTGTGGATCGCGACCCCGAGGGGTTTGCAGGTGCTGCACGACGCCCTCTTCGTCAATTTCGGCCGGTCCGAGGGGATGACCGGAGAAGATGTGCACGCCGTTTTCGCCGATGAGCGCGCCACGTTGTGGGTCGGCCACGAAGAAGGACTGAGCACCATCGACCTCGTCAGCGGGGCGGTGAATAACCGCCCGTTGGCCGCGGTGGATCGACGCCCCGGCAACGAATCAGTGCTGTGCGTCGGTCCAGGGGCAGACAAAGACAGCCTGCTGGCCGGCACGCGCGCCGGCCTGCTGCTCTGGCAGCGGGGCTTGCTCCGGCCGTTCCCGGTGCGAGAAGACCTCGACCGCAGTGTCGTCAGCGCACTCTGTCTGGACGCGGCCGGGAATCATTGGATCGGCACGGACAACGGCCTGTACCAACTTCGGGGCAGCCAGGTGCTCGCTCATCTCACAACCGCGAGCGGGTTGGAAAACAATCATGTCGGGGCGTTCCATCTTGATGCCGCCGGCGGGCTTTGGATCGGCACGGACGGCGGGCTCAATCGCCTGGATGCTGCCGGGCAGATCGCGGAGGTCACCTGCGAGCAGACACGGAAAAGCCCGGGCACGGTTTTTGCATTTTACGCGAAGCCTGGAAACGCCGATGACTTTTACGTTGGTACTCAGGAAGGATTGTTCCGGCTGCGCCATGCCGGCGGCGAACCTCGCCTCACCCGCTACACGGCCCGCGACGGAGCGCTGGATTGTGCCATCACAGGCATCACCGGCGATAACCAAGGCAACCTCTGGCTGAGTTCCAGCAACGGCATTCTGCGGCTGGATAAAGCCGAAGTCGAGCAGTCTGACTGGACCGGATCACTCCTGACCTGTCAGATCTATGGAACGGCGGATGGACTCCGCTCCCCGGCAAGTGCCTGGGGCTCACAGCCAGTGAGTTGCCGCGATCCACAGGGGCGGCTCTGGTTTGCCACGTCGCGCGGCGTCGCCGGTGTCGACCCTCGTCGGCAAGGCATGCTCCGACCGCCCCCGCCTGTCCAGGTCGAGGAATTGTTGGCCGATGGACGCACGGAGAAGATCGACGGCCACCGGGACGCGGCGATTTCCGAAGAGCTGGCCGCGGGCACCCGCAAAGTGGGCTTCCGCTACACGGCTCTAAGTCTTGCCAACCCGGAAGCTTGTCGCTTTCGCTACCGGCTCGATGGTTTTGACGCCGGTTGGAACGAGGCAGGATCGGAGCGGGTGGCTTACTACACCAACTTACCGCCGGGACGCTATGTTTTCCGGGTTCAGACCACCCGTACGGATGGAGTTTGGACGCAGGTGGATGCCAGCCTGGAATTCAATCTGCGTCCCTTCTTCTACCAGACGGGATGGTTCTGGTGCTCAGTGACCGCGGGGAGCCTCGGGGTCATCTGGGCGATCATCTACGGATGGCGTCAGCGTTGGCAGGGCCGTCTCGCCCGGACGGAGGCCGACCTGCGCGAGCGCACCCGCCACCAAGCCGTCCTCCACCAGGCGAAAGTGGAGGCCGACCTGGCCCGCGCCCACGCCGAACAGGCCAAGGAGCAAGCCGAGGCCGCCCGCGCCGCGGCGGAGCAAGCCAATTTGGCCAAGAGCGAATTCCTCAGCCGCATTTCGCACGAATTGCGCACTCCTCTCAACGCGATCCTGGGATTCGGCCAGTTGCTCGAACTCAGCGACCTGTCGGCGGGGGACCGCACCAGCGTCGGCCATTTGCTCAAGGGCGGTCGCCACCTGTTGAGCTTGATCGACGAGGTTCTCGACCTGGCACGGGTCGAATCGGGCAATTTGAACCTCGTCTACAGCAGGGTGGATCTTCCCAGCCTGACACGCGAATGTGTCCAGCTCGTCACGCGTTTGGCGCAACCACGCCGGATCACCTGTCAGGTGCAGATGGCTGGCGACCTGACCGTCATCTGGTCCAACGAACAACGCTTGCGGCAAATCCTGATCAATTTGTTGTCCAACGCCATCAAGTACAATCGGGAAGGCGGCGAGGTGGTGCTGGGCGGCAAGTTGGTTTCTCCTGACAAGCTGCGAATCGAGATCAGCGACACAGGACTTGGCATCTCTCCGGAAGGTCTTGCCAAGCTCTTCGTACCGTTCGAGCGGTTGGATCAGGCCTATGGCAACGTGCAGGGCACAGGGCTGGGGTTGGTGATCTCGCGCCGGTTGGTTGAAGCGATGGGCGGCACCCTCGGCGTGGAGAGCCAGTTGGGCCGTGGCAGCACGTTCTGGATCGAACTGCCGACGTCCGCCCGTCAGGCCGGCGCGTCCGAGGAGCCGCTTCCACTGGCCTCCGTGCCCGCTGCCGCCGTGCCCTCCGGGCAGCAAATCAGGCTGCTGTGCGTCGACGACTCCGTCTCCAATCTCAAGCTGATAGAATCTCTGCTCGAACGCCACCGTCCCGGCTGGAAGTTCTCGTCCGCGCAGGACGGCCGATCAGGTCTCGAACAAGCGGAGAAACTTCTGCCTGACTTGATTCTGCTCGACCTGCAGATGCCAGGAATGACGGGCGAATCCGTGTTGAACGCGCTACGCCAGAATCCGGTGACCAGGCAGATCCCGGTCATCATGGTCAGCGCCGACGCCACGGCGCAGAGCCGGGAGCGGCTGCTCGCCGGCGGAGCCGACGGCTACGTCACGAAGCCATTCGATCTGAACCTGTTGGTGGAATTGGTCGACCGTTCCTGTTCGAGACGAACATGATGGTCGACGCCCGGCGCTTCTTCGGGGCTGACCATTGTTGTCCGTGTTTTGCAGGCGATTCTAACGAAGGGCCACGGTGAACATCTGATTGATGATAGGAAGGGGAGAGTCCCGGGACAATCCGCCCGCTGGCTGGAAATGGGTGGTGGTACAGTTTGGTGTCTTGGCAGCCCCGGCAGGGGCGCAAGAAATTAGCCCACGGCGCGAGCCGTGGGAAAAGAACAAAAACAAGTCAGCCCCGGCAGAGGCGGCAGAAAACCGGTCGGGTGGTCCCGGAGCGATGGCATCCTTTCTTACAGCCGTTTTCAGAACGGTTGAGCGGTTCGCACAAAGACCGTCTTTGGCGCTCCGGAGGGGAGGCGATGCGCCCGCTCAACCATTCTGAAAATCGCTGTAGAAAGCGGGTGAGAAGCAAGCCCGCCGCAGGCGTCGTCACTACTGGCAGGGATGGCTCTCCGAGCCGCTCCCT
>CAXTOX010000153.1:0-3765 GCA_964245885.1 uncultured Chthoniobacterales bacterium
GGCGCAAGCCGTGGGGAACACGTGCCGAGTGGAACAGCCCCGGCAGGGGCGTAAGAAAATCAGCGGGGTATTCCTTGCTGCCCGCCTTCTTTCTTCCGCCCCTGCCGGGGCTTTGACCTTTCTGGGCCACCTTTCCCACGGCTCACGCCGTGGGCTAAACTCTTGCGCCCCTGCCGGGGCTGAAAACTCTACGAGCAACCGGAAAACGCTTTAAGAGAAGAGGAAGGACTACAAAGGCGGCTGCTTTCTCCTTCCCTTCAAATCTGCGGAAATCTGCGGAATCTGCGGATAAATCCGAGCCTTGCAGCGATGATGCTCTTCCGGTGGTCAGCCGATGTACTGCCGCCAGTCATCGCCTTCGGCGACGCGTCGGATGTGTTCGAGACGCTGCCGCACCAGGCCGCGCATCCTGCGCGCGAGATAGAGCCGCTCCATCACCCGGCCGGGGAAGCCAAACGGCGCTTCAATCGTCAGCTCATCCGACATCGTGCAGCCGCCGTCCGGCGTCGGCTCGAACCGGTAGACGTGTGCGAAATGCCGCAGCAACCCGCGCGTGAGTCGGTCGCCGAAGCGCATCGGCGGCGCGAAATCCTCGATCCGCGTGGTCATCGCAAACCGCAGCCCGAAAAACCGCGCGGACCAGGTCGTGACATCCCCTTCGCCGGACAGACCGCTGGTGCGTCCACCGACCGCCCGCGCGCGGATGCCCGTGGACGAATCCACGTGCAGGTCCACGCTGCGCGCCAGATCGAAACACCGCCCGGCCGGCGCGCGGACGCGGACCCCGTGGCGGACCGTCGTCATCGGCGCTCGCGCCAGCGTTGGCAAAGGTCGCGCGCGGCCACCGGCCAATCTGGATAATTAAAAGCGAAGCCGGACCGTTCCAGGCGCGTGGGAACCACCCGACGGCTTTTGAGGATGAGTTCGGTTTCCGTGCGCAGGAACCACGCGCCGATCTCCAGCATCCACCGCGCGGCGGGCAGCCCGGCCGGCATCCCCCACGCGCGGCGCAGGGCGCGCAGGAACTCCCGGTTCGGCAACGGGTGCGGGGCGGCGAGGTTCACGGGGCCGTCGAGTTCGGGGTGCTCGATCAGCCAGTACACCGCACGGATAAAATCCTCCTCGTGAATCCACGAGACGAACTGGCGTCCGTCGCCCTCCGTCCCGCCGAGGCCGCGACGCACCAGCGACAGCAGCACGGCGAACGCGCTGCCGGGATCGGCGTTCATCGTGATGGCCGAACGCAGGAGCACGCGGCGGGTTCCGGCGGGCAGGGGAACGGCTTCGGCGGCCTGTTCCCAGGATTTCGCCACGTCGATGGAGAAGTTCCAGGTGTCGGGCGCTCCGGGTTCGCCGCCGCCTAGAATGCCGCTGATTTCGTCGTTGGGCGCGTCGTAGCGGTGGGCGTAGATCGTCGCCGTGCTGGCCTGGAGCCAGACGGGCGGCGGATTTTTGCGCCGACCGATGGCCTCGCCGACCAGCCGGGCGGAGACCGTGCGCGAATCCTTGATGAGGCGGCGGTTGTGCGGGTTATAGCGGCAGTTGACGCTGCGGCCGGCGAGGTTGATGACGGCGTCGGCGTTTTCGAGTTCGCTCTCCCAGGGACCGGACGCGCTGGCATCCCAGACGGCGACCTTCCAGGGCGGAGATTCCCCGAGGTGGCGCATCCGGCGGCTGAGCACGATCACCTCGTGTCCGTCGCGCTGAAAAGCCCGCGCCAACAACGTGCCGACCTGTCCGCTGCCGCCTGGAAGGACGATTTTCACGCGGCGTCCTGCCAATCCAGGACGATCTTGCCGCTCCGGCCCGAACGCATCAACTCGAAGCCCTCCTGGTACTGCTGGTACGGAAAGCGGTGGGTGATGACCGGCGAAATGTCCAGCCCGCTCTGGATCATGGCGGTCATTTTGTACCAGGTCTCGTACATCTCGCGGCCGTAGATGCCTTTGATGGTGAGGCTGTTGAAAACCACCGTGTCCCAGTTGATCGCCCCCGCCTCGCCGTGGATGCCGATGCCCAGCAGCGCGATCTTGCCGCCGTGGCACATGTTGGCGATCATGTCTTTGAAGGCGCGCGCGTTGCCGCTCATTTCCAGGCCCACGTCGAAGCCTTCCTTCATACCGAGGCGCTTCTGCACGTCGGCGACCGTTTCCTGGCTCACGTTGACCGCGTGGGTCGCGCCGAGTTTCAGGGCGAGGTCGAGCCGGTAGGGGTTCACGTCGGTGACGATCACGTAGCGCGCCCCGGCGTGCCGCGCGACGGCGGCGGCCATGCAGCCGATGGGACCGGCACCGGTGATAAGCACGTCCTCGCCGAGCACGTCGAAGCTCAGCGCCGTGTGGACGGCATTGCCCAGCGGGTCGAAGCACGAGAGCACTTCGAGCGGGATGTTCGGGTCGCAGTGCCAGACGTTTTGCTGCGGGATGGCGAGGTATTGGGCGAACGCGCCCGGCCGGTTGACGCCGACGCCGCTGGTGTTCGGGCACAGGTGGCGGCGACCCGCGAGGCAGTTGCGGCAATGCCCGCAGACGACGTGGCCCTCGCCGGAGACGATCTCGCCGGAGTGAAAATCGTGGACGTGGCTGCCGACCGCCTCGATCCGGCCGACGAACTCGTGGCCCGTGACCATCGGCACGGGGATGGTCTTTCGCGCCCAGTCATCCCAATTGTAGATGTGGACATCGGTGCCGCAGATCGAGTTTTTCAGCACCCGGATGAGCACGTCGTCGATGCCGACCTCGGGGACGGGAACTTCTTCGAGCCAGAGGCCGGGTTCGGAGCGGCGTTTGACCAGGGCGTGCATCGTTTGCATAAAGAAAAAGGAACATACTCTATTCCGCTTTGACGCGCGCGACACTTGTATCGCGGCAAAGACGTGGTAAGCTCCCAGTCCCTTCAATACAGGCGAATTCCCGCCTGCCGGAGGAGAACTCATGAGAGAGAATATCCATCCCAACTACAACGAGACGACCATCAGCTGCGCCTGCGGCAAGGTTTATCACACCCGTTCCACCCGCAAAGAACTCCAGATCGGTATTTGCGCGGCTTGCCACCCGTTCTTCACCGGTGAGCAGAAGTTCATCGATACGGCCGGACGCATCGAAAAGTTCTCGCGCCGCTTCGGCAACGCCGGGACTCTCGCCCGCAAACGCAGCTAGCGCCGACAGTTTGATTTTCCGCAACGGTGGGAGCGCCTTCGACGCGCTCCCACCGTTTTGTTTTGTCGCGTTCCCTCCCTGATCCCTTCCTTCCACCATGGACCTCAGCCCGATCATCGCCAAAAAGGCCGAGCGTTTCCGCGAACTGGACAACGCCATCGCTGACCCCGCGATTTTCAACCAACCCCAGCGCGCCCGCGCTGCCATGCGTGAACACGCCCAGATCAAGACGCTGCTCGATGGTTGGGAAGCCCGCCAAAAGGCGGCCGACCAGCGTGAGGAAAACGCCGAACTCGCCAAGAGCGACGCCGATCCCGAACTCGCCGCCATGGCTGCCGAGGAGCTGCCCGCCCTCGACGCCGAACTCGCCCGGCTGGACCGTCAGATCCAGCTCGCCCTGCTGCCGCCCGATCCCAATGAGGACCGCGACGCCATCGTGGAAATCCGCGCCGGCACCGGCGGCAGCGAGGCGGCGTTGTTTGCCGCCGATCTTTTTCGGATGTACACGCGCTACGTCGAAGGCATCGGACTGAAGATCGAGCCGATGGACTCCAGCACGTCGGAGTTGGGCGGCTTGAAGGAAGTAATTTTCCGCGTGTCGGGCGAG
>CAXTOX010000153.1:3775-4908 GCA_964245885.1 uncultured Chthoniobacterales bacterium
TGTTCCGGCGGTTGCGTTACGAGAGCGGGGTGCATCGCGTCCAGCGCGTACCCGCGACGGAAGCGCAGGGGCGCATCCACACGTCCACGGCGACGGTGGCCGTTTTGCCCGAGGCCGAGGAGGTCGAACTGGAACTCAAGCCCGACGAGATCCGCGTCGAGGTTTGCCGCGCGGGCGGTCCGGGCGGGCAGGGGGTCAACACGACGGACAGCGCCGTGCAGGTCATGCACATCCCCACCGGCACCATCGTGCGCTGCCAGGATGGCCGCAGCCAGATCAAGAACAAGGAAAAGGCGTTGAGCATCCTGCGCGCCCGTCTGCTGGAACGCAAACAAGCCGAGGAAGAAGCCAAGTACAGCGCCCACCGCAAGAGCCAGATCGGCAGTGGCGGCCGGGAAGAAAAAATCCGCACGTACAACTACGCCCAGAACCGCGTCACCGACCACCGCATCAACCTGACGCTTTACAACCTGGACCGTTTCGTGGAAGGCGACCTCGGCGAGATGATTGGTTCGCTCCAGACGCAGGATATGGAAGAGCGACTGGCCGAAGCGACGCTGGCGACGTAAGGCGCGGCTGGTGCAGGCAAAGCAGGAAGGGTCCGCAGATTTCGCAGATTGGAAGAAAGGAGAAAGCGGGAGTCCTCTATCCAATTCTTTCTTTTAATCTGCGTAATCTGCAGACCCATTCTGGCCGGAGAAAATTACTCGGTTGTTTCGTCCTTCGCCAGCGACGCCATGTCGATGACGTAGCGGAAGCGCACGTCGCCTTCGATGACGTGCTTGTACGCATCGTTGATCTCCTGGATCGGGATGACCGTGATGTCCGGTCCGATGCCGTGCTCGGCGCAGAAATCGAGCACCTCCTGCGTCTCGGCGATGTTACCGATGATCGAGCCTGCCACGCTCGTGCGGTGCATCGCGCGGGTCTGGTTGTTCACGGCCTTGAGCGGCTCCAGCGCGCCGACGATGGCCAGCGTGCGGTCGCGCTTGAGGAGGTTCACGAACGGGTCGATGTCGTGCTTCTGCGGGATCGTGTCGAGCAGGAAGTCGAACGAACGTTTCAGGCCTTTGAGCGTTTCCTTGTCGCTCTCCAGCACGCCGGCCGCGCCGAGTTTGGCCGCGTCGGCGAGC
>CAXTOX010000153.1:4918-6508 GCA_964245885.1 uncultured Chthoniobacterales bacterium
TCTTGCGTGTGCGTGAAGACCGTGACATCGGCCCCCATCGCCCGGGCGAGTTTGACGGCCATGTCGCCCAGGCCACCGAAGCCGATGATCCCGACCTTGTCGCCCGCCTTGACGCCCCAGTGCTTGAGCGGCGAATAGGTCGTGACGCCCGCGCAGAGGATGGGCGCGGCGGCCTCGGGTTTGAGCTTGGCGGGAATCTTGAGGACGAAATCCTCCGGGACCACGATGTGGCTGGAATAGCCGCCGTAGGTGTTGTCGCGACCGTACATGTTGGTGCCGGTGTCGGCCTGCGCGGCGGGCATCATCGGGCCGTTGTAGGTGGCCAGCCAACTGTTGGGGCCTTCGCAGTAGTTTTGCTCACCGTGCTGGCAAGGCTCGCACTGCCGACAACAGTCGATCATGCAGCCGACGCCCACGAGGTCGCCAACCCTGTGCCGGGTCGCGCCGGCACCCGTCCGGGTGACGTGGCCGACGATCTCGTGGCCGGGCACACAGGGGTACACGGTGTTGCCCCACTCGTTTTTGACCTGATGCACGTCCGAATGGCAGACGCCGCAGAAAAGAATCGTGATCTCAACTTCGTTGGCTTTGGGTTCGTCGCGCTCGAAGGCGAGGGGCTTGAGGCTGGTGAAGGAATGATGGGCGGCGTATCCGGTGGCTTTGCTCATAAACAGGGAATTCGGATACGCCGGGAGCAAAAGCTTTGGATGCGTAGATCGGGGATGGAGAGGAATGGAACCGGCCACGCGGCAACCTGCCCGCAGGGGCTGCTACGCCCCACCGACCGCGCTTTCGGGCGGGAACGTCATGCCCTCGTAGAATTCCGCCAGCGGCAGCTCGATCTCCAAGGACGGCAGACGGATCACGCCTTCCAACCCGATGATCCTTCCCAGCTTCCAACCTTCGAGGGTGCGGCGTTCGACGATCACCTCCGGCCGTTTCTGTTCGATCCACACGTAAGCTTCCAGGCTGGGCAACTGGAGATAGGCCATCCGTTTTTCCCGCGTGTCGATGTGGCGGGTGCTAGGGGACATCATTTCGAAGAGGGCCGCTGGCCGCTCGCGCCAACCTTCTTCACGCGAATCGGCAGGATCGCAGACAATCATCGCGTCAGGATAATAGAAATAGACGCGCCCGCTGGGTTGCGGTTGCAGCCTCACCCTCATGTTCGAGCCGAAGGGCCGGCAGCGTCGTCCGCGCAGCCGGTTGTAAAGCATCCCGTTCAGGTTCACTTCGAGGACGTTGTGCGCGTTGCTCGCGCCCGACATGGCATACACCACGCCGCCGAGGTACTCATGCTTGACCTCGCCCGCTTCCTCACTGGCAAGGTATTCCTCCACCGTCATTACTGCTCGGAAAGCAAATTGGCGATCACACCGGTAGTGTCTCAGTTTGAATCTCAGTCGATCAAGGCGACGATTTCTTCGACGCTCCAAACATGATCGGTCAAGCCCGCTTCCATCGCTGGTGTCACACGCAGCGTTTTGTGGATGCGGCAGAAATTGTAGAAGGTGAAGAACAGTGAGACGGCGTGAGCGTGGTTCTCGGCCTTTTTGGAAAAAGCGTTCGTCAGCCGAGTAAACCGGCGCA
>CAXTOX010000153.1:6518-8895 GCA_964245885.1 uncultured Chthoniobacterales bacterium
GAAAGTTCCGGACTGTCTGGCGCGGTCTAACGATGTGGATCGTGCGCACCATCTGCCGAGCACCAGGAAAAAAAGTCGGAGGATCTGACGCTGGATCGGACGGTGAGGTTGCTGCGCTCAACGTAGCTGGTGGAAACGTGCTTGGGGTCGGGGTTGCCAGTTGTGGGAACCTTGTCGGCGCGGAGGTAGGGAGCAGGGCTGTAGCGGTGCTGTCCCTCTACGCTGCCGCCGTAAATCTTGATGAGACGGGCATAGTCAATCTCCGCGCCGAACGCATCCTCGACGGCTTCCAAGTAGGCGCGGTTGCCGTCTGTGGTGAGTTGGATGCGGTTCGCCAACCGACCCGCCAAGTCATGCATGAACCAGTAAGCATCGCTGGCGTCACGGTTGCCAACGTGCCAGCCGATCGTAAGCTTGGTGTCCGCGCAAATGCCCGTCCACGTCCAAATGTCGCCGTTGCCCTTGGCCTTCTTTTCGTCGCTGGTGTTCTTCTCCTTGGAGCCGCAGAAGGCCCAAACCTCGTCACACTGGACGCGCTTGGACTTCACGTTGCGGACGTGCTCGTCATGGTAGGCGGCGCACGCCTCGCCGGCGTCCACCAGCAGCTTCGTCACCGTGTTGATGCTCACCCCAACCAGCCGAGACACCGAACGCATGCGGGCACCTTCACAGAGCATGTTCAGGATTTGCGCGCGCTTGGCGGTGTCCAGTTGATTCATGCGCTCAAAATGAACTATTATGCGTAAGCGGTCAATCAAAATCTACGCACTAGCATACAAATTAACGCGTAAATAGTCGGAGCCACCTTGGCCCGAAGGTGGGCCAAGGTGTAAGTTCCTGTCGATCAACTCAGAGGTCGATCAAAGCCAAACTGCGAACGGTTGTCCGTTGTGTCGGTACACACGCTTGCCGGAGCGCCAATGCACGAAGTACATGAAGAACCGGAGCGTTTTCCCTTTTTTTCGGTTGGTCATATGCACAATCAAAAACAAGGTGGTTGCCAACCTCTTTGTGCTTGACGCCGACCGGTTCTCGACTACCGTTTGGTTCTGCCAAGAACTCGGTAGTCTTTCCGGTTGTGCGCCTTCCTTCGCGGGGTGGCGTTAGCGATGGGAAAGTCTTTTAGGTCGGTTGGACGGGGTTTGTTTCTCAGGCTCGCCCCGAACTTCTGGCTGAAAATAGTGCTAAGGGCGGGAACGGCTCAGGCTGTCTCCCGCCCTTGGTTTTGTCATTCGTTTGGTTCGTCCTCTCCATTGTGGTTGGCGTAACGCTCTGCTTCCTCGGGTGGCAAAGGATCATACCCGCCAGTGCTTACTACGGGCTGTTCAAGCTTCTTTCGATACAGGGATGGCCGCCGTCCTTGGCCCCGTTCAAGCACTTCAATTTGCTTGGACTCTTCTTGGCGACGCAAAAAGTTGGAAACTGTGGATCGGGTTACCTCATCACCATATCGCCCACCCAAATTGGCGATTACTTCCCGGATGGTAAATACAGGCGAGGCAGTGTTGTACGCCTCTAGCAACTCTTCCGCTGTCGGACGTGGCTCAAGCGTGGGTGTGGAAGAAGCAGGTGCAATTCTCGACACTACCTCTACTCCCTTCGCAATTGCCCGACCAACTCTGTTAACGTCAGCAATGAAGTCGTAGAGGCATATGCCGGGGGTTGGCTCTTTGAAACTTCCGGCCTCCAGCATCTTGTTGGTCGATCTGACCGCCTCTAGCTTACTCTTGATTTGGCTAGACTCTGACTTCAATCGGCTAAGATCAGCCTCAACGGCCTGAATCTGCCGTTCGGCTTTGGCGTCTTCTTCCTCTAGAGCCTTGAGCAATTCGGAAATGTTCGCGTAGGGCACAGGTGAGGTTTACCACCTTTCCCGCACAACGCAAACGCAAAACGCAAAAACGCTATGACTTTTTTGACCAACGGGCGGCAGCCGCTTTTCTACCTGCCTCACTCCGCTCAACGGCACTCATGCTCTTAGCTCGTTCTCGCCCGCCTTTAAGTCCTCCGAGCCGGCCCAAAGAAACGGCGGCGGCGTTCTTCTCCCTAGCGGGCAGTTTCGCAGTTTGAGCCTGCCGTTTTGCGGGGATGTCAATCAACGGTCCGTCACCCGTCACCTGTTCCACAATGGAGAGTGCCCGCTGGACGAAATCCTTTTTGGCTGCCATGTCCTCACCATACCCCGTGCCCGGCTAGCCGGAAAACTTTTCTGATTTCAAACTGAGACACCACCATCACACCATGCCTTATGCCGGAAAACGGCTCTGCGCGCAAGACGGGTAGTGGTACAGTTTGGTGAGTTCCCAGCCCCGGCAGGGGCGCAAGAAATTAGCCCACGGCGTGAGCCGTGGGAAAACGATGCTTCGTGAGCCTAGCC
>CAXTOX010000154.1:0-8826 GCA_964245885.1 uncultured Chthoniobacterales bacterium
CCGTTTTGCCGCGCGCAAGAAGGCTGGCGAGATGCTGGCGGAGGCCGGTCTGCTCGCCAAGGAGGAACCGCACGAGAACAACGTGGGCGTGAGCGAACGCTCGCAGGCCGTCATCGAACCGCGCTTGAGCGAGCAATGGTTCCTGCGCTACCCGAAAACCGCCGAAGCTCTCACCGTGGTGCGCGATGGACTCATCAAATTCTTCCCGCAGCATTGGGAAAAGGTCTACGCGCAATGGCTGGAAAATATCCAAGACTGGTGTGTGAGCCGGCAGGTCTGGTGGGGCCACCGCATCCCGGCTTGGTACGGCCCGGGCGGCGAAACCCGCGTGTGCATCGACTCGCCCGGCGAGGGTTGGACGCAGGACGCCGACACGCTCGACACGTGGTTTTCCTCGTGGCTGTGGGCGTACGAGACGATGGACGCTGAGACGCGCGCGAAGTTCTACCCGACCGACGTGCTCGTGACGGGACCGGACATCATTTTCTTCTGGGTCGCGCGCATGATCATCGCGGGCCTGGAGTTCAAGCCCGGCCGCACGGAGGCCGACGCGGACAACATCCCTTTCCGCAACGTGTACTTCACCGGCCTGATCCGCGACGCCAAGGGCAAGAAGATGAGCAAATCGCTCGGCAACTCGCCCGACGTGCTCGACCTCATGGCGCGCTTCGGCGCGGACGGCGTGCGCTTCGGCCTCCTGCGCATCGCGCCGCAGGGACAGGACATCCGCTTCGACGAAAAACAGGTCGAGGAAGGGCGCAACTTCGCCAACAAGATCTGGAACGCCGCCCGCTTCTACCAGATGCAGGAACCCGCGCTGCCTTTCGGCACGCGCGTGTCGTACCGGCCCGCGCCATACGTGCTCGACATCGAATCCAAGCTGCGCGACACCCAGATCGCCGTAGAAGCGGCGTACAAGGAATTCCGCTTCAGCGAGGCCGCGCAACGGCTCTACGACTTCTTCTGGACCGATTATTGCGACTGGTTCGTGGAGGCGGCCAAAGCGGACATCGTGGGCGTGGACAGCGTTCCCGCCGGGGGACGGGTGACCGAACGCGGCATCGCCAAGCACGTCGCGCTTTTCACGATGTACCGCGTGCTGACCGAGTTCCTGGCGCTGCTGCACCCGTTCATGCCGCACCTGACGGAGGAACTCACGGAACGCCTGAGCTTTCCGCCGCGTCCGACGGCCAACGTGGCCACGGCCGAAGACCTGCACGACAAGGACCTTTCCACGTTGGGCGAACCCGCGGAAAAGCCGCGCCGCCGCAGTTTCCTCACGACCCGGCGGCTGGGCGGACCGCTGAGCCTGTCCGGGTCGGCGGAGGAGGTGGCGCAGGCGCGCTTTACCACGACGGACCTGTACGACGCCGTGCGCGCCGCACGCAACCTGCGGGCGGAATACGGTGTGGCCACCAACAAGCCCGCAAAATTCATCCTCAAGCTGCGCGAGGAACTGCTGGAGGACGCCTTCGCGTTCGCCGCGACGATCCGCGCGCTGCACCGGATGATCAACGCTGAAGATGTGACGCTCAGCCCCGACTACGAGGCACCGCGCGGCACCCCGTCCGCGCGCACGCCGCTAGGGGACCTGTTCATGCCGTTGGCGGGCCTCGTTGACGTGGAAGCCGAACGCAATCGCTTGGAGAAAGAAACGGCCAAGGCGCAGGGGGAACTCGACGCCGCCATCCGCAAGCTGGCCAACCCGCAGTTCGTCAGTGGCGCGCCCCCCGCCGTGGTGGAGGAGCACCGCCGCCGCCAGACGGACGCGGAAGCCCGTCTGGAAAAGTTGCGCGGGATGCTGGAAGCCCTCGGGTGATTCTGAAAATTGTACATCCGGGATCGTTCCCGGACGGAAACGCCGCGAGCACTCGGGAGGGGTCGGTTGATTCACTTGCGACCGGCCCGCCTCTCAGGTAGTGTATAGCCGGGTAAAATCCCGATCCGTCCGCCTCAACTTTTCCCGCCGAAGCATCCGAATGGAAAGTCCCGTAGAACTGAGAGAGAACCTGAAGAAACTGATCGTGGAGAAGCTCAACCTGATCGACATTACACCCGAAGACATCGGCGACGAGACCCCGCTCTTTAAGACCGGCCTGGGCTTGGATTCCATCGACGCTTTGGAACTGACCCTCAACGTCGAGAAGGAATACGGGGTGAAGGTGGCGAACAGTGAACAGGCGCTCCAAGCGTTCCAGAGCGTGGCCACGCTGGCCGGTTTCATCGAACAGCACCGCCAGGCGGTGAGTTGATCGAGGCAATGCCGTTGGCGGACCCGCAACGCGGTCGGCTTGCATCGCAGATTGATCCGTCGGGCGATGGTTTGTTAAGCTGATTCCCAACCCGATGAGCACCACGGTCCTAGCCCCCATCCCCGCGGCGGTCGGGGCGTCGTCGGTTCGTGCGCTGTTCGCGGCGGGGGCCGCTGTTTCGCGGGCTGGCGCGACCGCCGTGTCCCTGACGGCGAGCGGCTGCGTGACGCCGCTGGGAGACGCCCGCGCGACGACCGCTGCCATGCTGCGCGGCGAGACGGCTCTGCGCTTGCATCCGGTGCTCGGGTGCGACGGCGGTGACCGCGTCCCGCTCGCGCTCTGCAACGAATGGCAGCCGCCGGAGGGCGATGTGCCACGCTGGGCCGGGGTGTTCTTCGCCATGATGGCCGATGTGCCCGACCGGCCTTGGGGAACGGCGCGGTTCCCGGTGTGCATCGCCAGCAGTAATTTCGGCATCGACAACCTCTACGCCCACCACCGCCACCCGCGCGCAGGGCAGCTCCCGTACATCCTGCCGCAACGGATCACGGCGTTCTTCACGCAACGGCTGGGCTGGGGGAACAACGTCAGCCACTTTTCACACGCCTGCGTGTCGGCCAATCTCGCGCTGCTCTACGCCTCGCGGCAGATCACGGCCGGGCTGGCCGAGGAGGCGCTCGTCGTCTCGTACGATTTCCTGAGCCCGTTCGTGACCGGGGGGTTCCACGCCATGAAAATTCTCACCGGCGAGATGCCCGCGCCCTACGCGGACCGGCCGTTCGGAGCCATCGGGCTGGGGGACGGGGCGGCGTTTGCCGTGGTCGCACCCGCGAACGCCGGGGGTTCGAGTGGGCTGCGGCTCGAAGGGCAGGAAGGCTTCAACGAGATGTACCACTTCACCGGCAACCACCCGGAAGGCGTCGGGATGGCTCAGCTCGGCGCGCGGATGCGGGCGGCGGTCGGCGGCCGGCCGGTGTGGGTGAAAGGCCATGGCACCGGCACCATTGAGGCGGGCCGGCTGGAGGCGCGCCACATGGCGGAGTGTTTTCCCGACGCGCCGCTGGTGGGCTGGAAGGGTGCGCTCGGGCACACGCTCGGCAGTTGCAGCCTGGTGGAACTCGCGCTGGCCGTGGAGAGCGTGCGCGAGGGGCGAGCGCCGGGGACCATCGGCACAAGCGGGTCTTGTTTCAGCGCGCAGGTGGCCACGGAAGCATTCGATACTTCCGGCTACGCGGGCGTCGTGCTCAACGCGTTTGCCTTCGGCGGCGCGCACTACGCCTGCCTGCTCTGCTATGATTAGACGCTACGTGCTGCGTGCTGCGGCCGAAGGGCCTTTCGACGGCGCGACGCCGGACGACCGTGCCCGGGAGTGGACGAAAAACTTCCCGCCCAATGCCGTCCGGCGCATGACCAGGCTCGGCCTCATGCTCGGGGCGACCCTGCGGGACTTCGTCATCGACCCGGAGGATGCCGTGATCTACGTCACCACGTTTGGCGAGACGATCACGCTGGCGCGTTACCTGGAGAGTTTCCCTACCGCCAGCCCGCTGTTTTTCCAGACCAGCATTCACCCGAGTGCCATCGAGCAGGTGCTCATCAACCGCGCCTGCCCGGTGCGCGAACTGACGCCGCTCGCGGGCCAGCCCGACCTGAGCGCGCACGCCTCGCTCGCCGCTTTGCTGACGCCCGGCAACCGCGTGCTGTTGACCGGCGGCGAGGAAGTCGGCTCGTGGATGCGCCAGCTCGACGCGGCCTCGAACGTCGGCTTCGCCTTTGCCCTCGAACTCGGCAGCTTCGCGCAGGGGGATGACGACGAACCTCCCGTCGGCGCGGTCGGGGAACTTCACTGGAGCGAGGAAGAGGGAGTGCCCGTCAATGCTCCCGCCGCCCCGGGTGATCTGCGCGAGCTTTTCGATGCTGTGCAGGAGCGTCGGCGGATGCAACTGCCCAGTCCATCTGGCGGGGAGATCACACTGACGTGGTTTTGAGGCTTGAACAGTCCACGCCTGCGGCGTGGGCCAAACCAAAGCTGCCTGCGAGAGCGCCATCCACCATGAATTTTCTGCTGTCACGCCACGTCGATTCCTGATTTGCTTCCGCGCCTGACCGCTTGGCGGTCACGCTGTTCTTATGCGTTCCTCGGGATTTTACCTCCTGGTCTTCGTGGTCTTTGTCATGCTGCCGGTGGCGGCCGGCACCCGGCGTGGCTTCTCGCATGCCCGCCGTCGGGGCGCGCCCACGGACCGCAACCCTGGTCCGGAGGGGGGCTACGTCGTTCTTTCCTGGGCGTTGCGCCACCTGCCGGATTGGTTCATGCGGCTGGCCATGCAGGTGGGGACCACGGTCGGCTACTGGACCTTGCCGGGACAGCGTGTCCACTCGCGCGAGTACCTCCGCCTCGTGCTCGGGCACGAACCCACGCACGCCGAGTGCCGCGCGCACTTCTTCGCCTACGTGGAGTTCCTCGTCCTGCGGCTGCAAATCTGCGACGGCCGCGAGCCGCGCCTGCGTTTCGCGGCGGGGCAGGGGGATGAACTACGTGCCCTGGTCGCGGCAGGCAAACAGGCGCTCTTCGGCACCATGCACGTCGGCCGTTCGGACCTCGTCGGCTTCTTTCTGGGGGATTTCGGCGGGCACGTTCACATGATCCGCAAACGCGTCGGGAACTCTGAGGATACCGAGGGACTCCAACGCCGGTATGCCAAGAGCGTGACCTTCCTCTGGATCAACGACTGGAGCCGGCTGGTCCTCGCCATGAACGACGCCCTGCGCGCCGGGCACTCGCTGGCCATGCAGTGCGACCGGCCGGAATACAGCTCCAAGCGCGAGGGATTTTATTTCCTGGGCGCGCGCCGCTCGTTTCCGTTCACGATTTATCACCTGGCGATCATGCACGGGCTGCCGGTGATCTTTTCCTACGCCGTGCCCGATGAAGCGGACCCGGAAGTCACCGTGGTCCACGTCCTACCGGTCTACTATCCGCGGCCGGAGGCGGCACGTCAGGAAAATTTCGCTGCGGCGAGAGTTCATTTTCAGGCGGTGCTCAACGTCATCGAAGCGCAGTTGCGGCACACGCCTTACCTGTGGTTCAATTATACCCCGATGAACCCTCCCTGCGCCGGTCCCGAACGCGAGCCTGCCGGAAGCCGCCCGGAAGGGAGCACGCTCCAGACTCTCGACGGGATGCACCCGACCGCCTGAGGGGCGGGGGCGACCGAAGGGCAAACGCGGTGTACGTCATGAACCCCACCGGCACGCTGCCTCCCGTCCAGGCGTCGGCTGTTGCGCCCGTGCAGGAGGCGGTGGACCGCCGCTCCGCCGCGCGGAAGCTGGTCGACTGGTGCCGGGTTTTGTCCGGCTTCACGGTGTACGGGCTGCTGGGATTGGTCGTGATCGTGGCGTGCCTCTTTGTTGCGGCGTTCGTCCGGGACCGGGCGCGCCGCCGCGGGCTGTGCCAGGGCCTCATCCATCGGGGGGTGTCGTGGTACGCGAGCTATACCGAATGGATCGGTATTTTCCGCGTCGAGTTCGCGCAGGCCGCGCGCCTGCGGACGATGCGCGGGACCGTGTTTGCGCCGAACCACGCCAGCCTGATGGATGCGACCCATTTCCTCGCCCGGCTGCCTCGGCTGGTCTGCGTGATGAAAAAGAGTATCGCCGCCAACCCGGTCATGGGAGTCTCCTCGTGTCTGGCAGGTTACCTGCCGATGGATCAGGGAACGGAGTTCATCCGGCGCGGACGCGACGCGCTGCGAGAGGGCAGCAACCTGCTCGTATTCCCCGAAGGCACCCGCACGCTCGACCCGCCGGTGAACCCCTTCAAGAGCGGCTTCGCACTGATGGCCTCCCTGGCGGACGCACCGGTGCAGACCGTGTTCATCGAGACGCCGGTGCTCTTCATGGGCAAGAACTGGCCGCTCTGGAAGACGCCGCCCCTGCCGCTGGAGATCAGACTGCACCTGGGCGAACAATTCCGGGTGCGGCCGGGCCAGAGCGCCAAGGCGTTCAGCGCCGAACTCGAAGGGTATTTCCGCCGCGAACTCCGGCCGACCGCCGGCCGGGGCGTGCAGCGCGCGTGAGCAGGCCGTTGCGGCCGCTCGTCCCAACAAGGTAGGGATGGCTCTCCGAGCCGCTCCCTAGATTTTCCGGCGAGACGCACTGGGCGCAGGATGGTCTTCCAAACCAAATAAGGGAGCGGCTCGGAGAGCCATCCCTACCTTGTTGGACGACCGCCTGCGGCGGGGCTTTTCACACGCCCTGCGTACCTCGCGCGCGTCAGGGTAACCCAGGACGGTCCACGCTCATGGGCGGCGACATCTTCGCTCCATGGTTGTTGTCGAGGAACCACCGATAGGCGTCGCGGACGCCGTCCGGCAGCGAAATCTTGGGCTCCCAGCCCAACGCGCGGATGCGGGAATTATCCATCAGCTTGCGCGGTGTGCCGTCGGGCTGGCTGGTGTCCCAGGCAATCTCTCCCTCGTAACCCACCGCCTCGCGCACGAGTTCGGCCAGTTCCTTGATGGTCACATCCGTGCCGGAGCCGATGTTGATGAACTCTGCCGCGCTGTAGTTTTCCAGCAGCATCATGCACGCGGCGGCGAGATCTTCGGAGTGTAAAAACTCTCGCCGCGGCGAACCCGAACCCCACAACGTCATCGACGGCTTCTTGTCCACCTTGGCGAGGTGGAATTTGTGGATCATCGCCGGCAGAACGTGCGAGGTCTGCAAGTCGAAGTTGTCGAACGGCCCGTACATGTTCGTGGGCATGGCGCTGATGTAATCCGCGCCGTACTGCCGCCGGTACGCCTGGCAGAGCTTGATCCCCGCGATCTTGGCGATGGCGTAGGGTTCGTTCGTGGGTTCCAGCGTGCCCGTGAGCAACGATTCCTCGTGGATCGGCTGCGGCGCGAACTTCGGGTAGATGCAGGAGCTGCCCAAAAACAGCAGCTTGGCCACCCCGGCGGCGTAGGCCGATTCGATGAGGTGGTTCTGGATCTTGAGGTTGTCGAGCAGGAAGTCGACCGGGAAATCGTTGTTGGCCTTGATGCCGCCGACCTTGGCCGCGGCGATGACCACGTAACCGGGCCGCTCGGCGAGCATGAACTCGCGCACGGCGACACCGTCGAGCAGGTTGAGCTGATGACGGGTGCGGGTGACGATCTCCCACGGTTCACCCGCCTCGGCGCGCACGGTGACCGCGCGCAGGATCGCGCTGCCCACCAGTCCGCGGTGGCCGGCGACAAAGATTTTCTTGGAAGAGGAATTCATCGGAACAGGAGCCGCGGGCCGCGGGGCCTGCCGGTCCCGGTTCCCTGAAGCGTGCTACATACGGATGTCCTTGCCGCTCATCTGGTGCTTGAGCAGGGCAACATCCGCCTCGGTCATGATGCGGACCAGCTCTTTGAAGGTCGTCTTCGGAGTCCAGTCGAGCTGACGCTTTGCCTTGGAGGGATCGCCGATGAGCAGGTCGACCTCCGCCGGGCGCAGGTAGCGTTCGTCGAACTCGACGTACTGCTCCCAGTCCAGCCCGACCAGGCCGAAGCTCTCGGAGAGGAACTCCCGGATCGTGTGCGTCTCGCCCGTGGCGATGACGTAGTCGTCCGGCGTGTCCTGCTGGAGCATCAGGTACATCGCCTCGACGTACTCGGGCGCGTAGCCCCAGTCGCGCTTGGCGTCGAGGTTGCCCATGTAGAGCTTCTTCTGCACGCCCGCCTGGATGCGCGCCACCGCCCGGGTGATCTTGCGCGTGACGAAGGTCTCGCCGCGCCGGGGCGACTCGTGGTTGAAGAGGATGCCGTTGCCCGCGTGCATGCCGTAGCTTTCGCGGTAGTTCACCGTCAGCCAGTACGAGTACACCTTGGCCGCGCCGTAGGGGCTGCGGGGGTAGAACGGCGTGGTCTCCGACTGCGGCACGGCCTGCACGAGGCCGAACATCTCCGAACTGCTCGCCTGGTAGAAGCGGCTCTTGGGCGAGGATTGCCGGAGGGCTTCCAGCAGCCGGGCGGTGCCGGTGCCGGTCACGTCCGCGGTGTATTCCGGCACGTCGAAGGAGACGCGCACGTGGCTCTGGGCACCGAGGTGGTAGACCTCGTCGGGCTTGAGGTCGCCCACGAGCTTGGAGAGCGAGGCCGAGTCCGCGAGGTCGCCGTAGTGCAGGAACAAGCGCGCACTGCTGTTGTGGGGGTCCTGGTAGATGGAGTCCAGTCGCTCGGTGTTGAACGTGGAGGCACGGCGGATGAGGCCGTGAACCTCATAACCTTTGCTGAGCAGCAACTCGGAGAGGTAAGACCCATCCTGGCCGGTGATGCCCGTGATCAGTGCTTTTTTCGACATGGCGCGTCCATGTAACACAATTTGTCCCACGGCAAAACCTTTTTCACTGCTAGGGGTAATCCCTGGTTTCCACGCTTGCGTTCCAGCCGCCGACACGACAAAAGTAGGGCGTGATGAAAAAGATCGAGGCCATCGTGAAGCCCTTCAAAGTGGAGGACGTGAAGGAAGCGCTGGCAGAAGTGGGGGTCGATGGCATGACCATCAGCGAGGTCAAGGGGTTCGGCCGGCAGAAAGGGCACAC
>CAXTOX010000155.1:0-4635 GCA_964245885.1 uncultured Chthoniobacterales bacterium
GGGTGCCACGAACCACCCGAAGATTACCACCAGGCTCACCGCGGTGTAGCCCACCAGGATCGCCCCGAGCGCCCAACGCGGCGGGGGCGCGGGCCGCCACAGCCTCAAGAGCACCTCATGATCGAGCGCGCCGTGCGGCAGGCCGAAGAACACCAGGCTGAGAACCCAGGGCACGAGCCACCAGGCATCCGGCAGCGTCCCCACCCGTCCGATCAGCCCTCCCGCCAGCGCCCCGAGGAACGCGGCCCACGGCCAGAGTGTCTCCCGGCTTTTCATCGTGCGATAGAACTCCGACAAATCACCCTGCACCATAACGGAGGTTCCGGCGGCAGGCATCTCCGCAGAGGGACGGGTACCGTCCGCCGCGCCGGCGGGGTCGCGCCCGTCTTCCAAGCTTCACCGCCAGCGCAAAAGCTCTTCGGTGCGGCGTTCGAGCATCTCGGCGCGGCGCGGATCGGTCTTCGGCACGGGGTCGAGCCGTCTGAGAAATTGCATCTCGTCCGCCTTGAGAGCAGCCTTGCCACGTTCGTCGAGTCGGCTGCGGATCTGGCCGTAAACGACGTTCAACCTCCGGTCTGCCGCCTCCAGGCGTTGGGCCGTGTTCATCGCGGCGGGCCGCGGCGGCGGCGGGTTGGTGGTGACGGGGGACGGCGCGGGGTCGTCCGCCACGGCGAAATCCGCGCAGGTGATCGTCCCGTCGGCGGCGAGGATCGCCTGCATCGTGGCGTCGACGTTCGACTCGGGCGGCCGGTCGGGCATGGCCTTCGGGTTCGAGGTCAGCGTGACCTCGAACCGCACGGGGAAACGGAAACGGGAGCCGGGCAGGTTGTTCACGTCGATCACAAAGCCTTCCGAAAGGTCGTTCGCTCCGCCGTTCTGCGCGCGGGCCGCGGCGTACTTGCGCGGCACGGCGTCCCGGGTACGCCGGAGGATTTCGGCGACGACCGCCTTGTAAACGTTCACCTGCGAATCCACCTCCGCGTCCCTGACCCGCACCAGGACAAAGGCCCACGGGTTCCACTTCCCGCTGAGTTCCCAGAGGAACGCAGACCCGTCGGCGGACCACGCCGCGTGCAGGCTGCGGTGCATGCTGACCCGGTGGTGGCCGGGCACCACGTCTTCAGGCCACACGCCGCCCTCGAACGTGGTCAGCACCCGCCCGGTGGCAAGTTCGATGAGTTGGTTGTGCGCCGTGTCGCTGTCGTGGTCGAAGTCCGGCCCCAGCACCCCGAAGCGGCCGTCCGGCGAAACCGTGCTCGGCGTGACGGCAGACCCAGCCGGGACCGCGTACCGCGCGGCGGTGCGCGGGGCGTTCGGCGGTTCGGCTGGTGCCGCCGCCAGGACGGCGGGGGCGCGAGCCGGCGTCTGCGCCTGCGCGGTGCGCTGCGACTCCGCCGTTTTCTCGGACTCGACCCCTTCGACGTAAGCCTGCACGCCGGCGACCAGATCGCCCATGCGCTGCCGACCCTCTTCCGTGTCGAGGAAAACCGGGTCGGCGGGGTGCAGATCGCTTTTTAACGTGCCGGTAAAAGCATCCGACGGCGATAAGGCGGAGTTCGTTTCCTGCCGGAAACGCCACTCGCTTCCCACGCGCTCCGCCTGGAAGTCGTAGTGGAACGCCGCCGCTTTGCCGGCAGGCGACCTCGCTTTCAGGAACGTCACCCCGGAGAACTCGGGTGCGGCCGGCATCGTGCCGCCGGGCCAGCGGAGCAGCCGGGCCTGGCTGCGGGCGGCGGCGAGCTGGTCCAGCGGCGCGCCCGCTTCGGTCAGGGCATCTCGCGCGGACGAAGGGGAATACAAGGCCTCGCGCAACGTCGCCGTGCCCGTCAGGCTCACGTTGGCGAGGCCGGTCCCGGCGCGGAGGATTTCCGCCTTGTCGATCATGAAGTCCGCCACCGGTCCGAAAGACCAGCGGCCTGGCAGATGTTCCCTGCCGACGGCCCGTGCCCATTCGGCGGTCGGCCGGCCGTGGAACGTTTCCGTCCACCAGCCCGGCAGCCAGAGCCACGCGGCGAGCGCCGCCGCGGCTCCGCCCAACGCGTAGAGATGCCAGCGGCGCAGCGCGGGCAGCTTGAGCGGCGCGCGCTCGGGCGCGGCCGGCATCGTGGGCGGCGGCGGCGGCGGGAGCATCCCGGCCTCCCGCCGTGCGGACGACGCGGACGCGAGCAACGGCGTGGGCAGAGGCGCGGAAGGAGCCGGCGCGCGGCGCGCGGTGGCATCATCCGGCGGCGGCGGCAGGGATTTCCAGGCCATGTGACGTGCGCGAAAACTCAGGCGTGGATCGGCGCGCGGCTGTTCTCGATCAACGTCTGGAGCAGCAGACAGATGTAGCCGGCCTGGACTTCGGAGACCTCCCGGCCTTCGATGAACGACCGCTTGAACTCAATGCCGTTGAAGTGGTTGCTGTGCTCACGGAAACCGAGCCGCAGCTTCCGGTTGTAGATGTAGAACAGTACGCCGGCGATGGCCCCCGCCAGCAGTCCCGCCAACAGGCTCGGCAGCGAACTCCCGGAATCGTACCCGTACCGCGCGTGCGAACTGCTGATCTCGCCCAGCAGGTTGGAAATCACCGTCTCGGTGACCGCGAACAGGATCAGCGCACTTCTCCAGGGTTTGTGGTAGCCGTACTCCGTGGAGCTGATGCTGGAGAGCGGGATCATCGTCTTTTCCTTGCCGGACAGCGAGCTTTGCTCGAACTCGATGCGTCCTTCCATGACCGCGAGGGCCACGTCGGCGTCCAGCGACAGGGTGGTCAACAGCCAGGCCACGATCCCTGTCTTCCGGCCGCGGATGAAGATGAACCGGCCCGCCTCGTCCGGTTCGTTGCCCGCGTGCCACTGCTGAACCACGAGGGATGACCAGCCGCCGAAGGTCTTTTTGCGCCCTCCGCGCACGAGAGCGCCGAGGACCAGCAGCCAGGGGGCGAAACCGAAGAGCAGGGCGACAGGAGACATGAAGCTGAACAGCGGCATAGGATGATCGTGGCGTTGCCCCTGCGGGCAGGAGTAGCGTGGGTGACCCGAAAAACGGGGCGGCGTGGATTCAACCCAGCGCCAGCCTGACGGTCAAGGGTTAAATCCCGCAAACGATGCAGAATCAGCAGCTTCGCCATTTTTCATGACGACCTTGTCAGGTTTTGTTGTACCGGCATGCCCCGCCAGGGCAAGGCCGTGATGGCTCAGTCCTTCGAACACGCTGGGAGCGGTCAGTCGTCAACCGACGGGTAGGGACGGCCATGTCCACGTCGTTGGTCGACTTGTCCGGCGGCAGTTCCCCGTTGGCGTGCCCATCGGTCACCGTCAGCGTGTGCGCCTCTCGGTTGACCGAGACGAGATGCACCTCCGTGCCGGGCAGATGGTCTCGGCGGGGTGGCCGTCGGGCGTGAGCAGACAGAAGTCGAGTGGCATGACTTCGGGGTGCGTGTAGCCGCCTGACACCGATCTCTAACCACCTTCCCCCGCCCCGTCCATCGGCGCTTCGATCCGCTGCCAGAAGGGCTCCAGTTCCTTCACCAGAAAATCCAGCACGTCTTCCGCCGCGAACGGCAGATCGCCCGCCACCGCGTCCAGATACAACCCGCGCGCGGCGTACAGCTCCGCCGTCGAACCGGCGTCCAGTTCGATCAGGTCCAAGAAACTTCCCTTCGCCGCGTTCATCTCTGCCGCCACGGCCCATCTCACCCCCGGGATCGGCACCTGCTCGGCCGTGCGGAACAACACTGCCTTCCCCATCATCGTCCCGGCCCGGTCCACCGGCGGCGACACGCAGCACGCCCGCGCTTCGTTGAGGATCGCGCGCCATCGCTTCCAGTTGTCGCCCGCCTCGAACCCGACAAACACTTTTCGCCCTTCGCCCGGCGGCGTCCACATCACCGGCAACAGGTCGTCGCGCACGCTCTTCGTGTTGGTCGAAACCTTCCAGCCCGGCCGGTCGCGCGCCACGTCCTCCACCAGCCAGCGGAACACGTCCGGGTTGAACAGCAGCCGCCGGGGTTTGCGCGCGAGGTCGTCCGCGTAGCGATCCAGCAGCCCGGCCAGCGTCGGGCTGGACGCGACCCTTTTCTGGGCCACCGCGCGGTCCTGCGCGTTCCACCACGTTCCGGTTTCCTCCCACCGCATGCTGCAAAGCTGGAGGAACTGACGCGTGCCCATGCGGTTGCGTTCGGTGGGCAGCTTGCCTCCCAGCCAGCCGTTCAGGAACGCCCCGACCTGTTCGGGCGGCACTTCCCACGCCTTGCAGCGCATCCGCACGAGTTCTTCCGCCTGCACGCGGTTGAGTCCCTCCAGCGGCAGCGGCACGAAGCGGTCTTTGTCCGCCGTTTCCATGTGTTTGGCAACGGTCTCCTCCCAGGGCTGCTGGTTGGCGGTGACGACCATCATCTGGTTGGGGGCAAGGAGGTGAATCTGCGCCACCACCGTGCCGAAACACCGCGCCAACCCGGGCGCGTGTCCGTAGGCCTCGGTCTGGTCGAAGCAAAAGATGAACGGCCGGTAGAACGCCGCCAATTGACAGAAATCCATCAAGCGCCGCCAGCAAAGCTCGTTGATCTGGTCCGGCGTGTCCGCGGGCGTGATCTCGCCGACGCGCAGGCCGAGCGCCTTCGCCTCGTCCGGTTCCAGCGCCTGCCCCTGGAAC
>CAXTOX010000155.1:4645-5168 GCA_964245885.1 uncultured Chthoniobacterales bacterium
GCCCGCGCCTCGTCGTCCGGGCGCGACGCGGCGTAGCGGAACAACACCCGCAGCCAGCCCGGCGATTGCATTTGCAGCCCGGCGCGGCGCAACTCGGATTCCATCTCGCGGTGGAAATGCTCGAACACCACGCGCATCCAACCCGCCCAGGGATGTTCGGCGTCCGCGAGCGAAAACGCCTCCACGGGATTGTTGCGCAGCCAGGCGGCGGCCCCGGCCGGCTCGGGATGTTCGACGCGGCCGGTCTCGATCAACCCGGCGATGAGGTGGGCCAGCACGCCGTGCGCGAAGGCGTCGAGCTGCGTGGGCGGTTCCCCGCCGGCGGGGAAGTCCGCGCGCTCGGGGAAGGTGAGTTCCTGCACGGTGCGCAGCAGGACGGATTGCCAGCACAGGCTCACGCTCTGGAAAGGCGTGACGTAGATCAGCGTCGCGCGTCCCTCCAGCGCGCCGAACAACCGGCCGATGAGGTGTGACTTCCCGTAACCGGGTTGGGGCGAAACGACGAGTTGGGCGGGTTCGCCCA
>CAXTOX010000155.1:5178-6018 GCA_964245885.1 uncultured Chthoniobacterales bacterium
ATGGTCCGGCGCACGGCCGTCGGCGTCTTGCCGCCGGCGGCGTCGGGGTGCAGGCGCTTGAACTGCGCGAGCAGCTTGCCCAAGGCGTGATCGTTCAACCCCGCGACGGAGTTGTGCGGCTGGCGGGGTTCCCGGAAGACCCAGTCGGCGAACGGGTTGATGGTGGAGTCGGTCACGGTGGCGGCAGCAGACGGGGCCGGCGGCGTTGGGAGCATTGCGCGTGCTCGCCGTCCGGCGTTTCGTCAGTCGTCCAACCTTACCAACAAATATTTCTCCCCATCAAGCTCGACGGCGGCGGCGCGGGCCGTTTCGTCCGCCAGCGACCAATCGCCCAGGCTCAGCGTCGCGCGCCCCTCGCGCCACAACGCGACCAGCCGGTTGGCCAGGGTTGGCGCGCGGTCCCCGACGGCACGGTGCAGACCGGCGATTTTCACGTCGGGGAAACCGCCCGACTCACGCACGAGCCGGGTGTAGGCGAAGAACAGCGCGGCGTCCAGGTCATCGTCCTTCTCGGCCGGGACCGGGTCGGGAACCGGCACGGCGGACGGGGCTGCGGCCACCTCGTGCTCCAGCCACACCCGCAAAGGCCCCGCGAACGCCAGAAACGTGTTCTTCCCCTGGCGCAGCGGCACGACCTGACGCTGCGCCCGCAGGCGGGCGAGCGCGTCTCCGAGCAGGGAGCGTTCGTGCGCGGGCAGTTTGCGGCCGAGTTCCGCCTCTTTCCACAGGGTCGGCGGCGTGTTCCGCACTCCGGGAGCGAAAGCCCCCAGCGCCAGCAGCCGCGCGGCGACCGTCGCCGCCGTCGGGACGTGTTCCGCCAGGAAATATCGGGCCGCCGCG
>CAXTOX010000155.1:6028-8693 GCA_964245885.1 uncultured Chthoniobacterales bacterium
GACCAGCCCGACGATCGCCCGGGCCAGGGTGGTCTTGCCCGAGCCCGTCTCGCCGACGATGCCGACGATCTCGCCGGGGCGCACCTCGAAGCTGGCGTGCGACAGGGCCGCGCCGGTGCCGAGCGCGGCGGCGCGTCCGTCGATGACCAGCGAGGCCAGCGCCTCACGCCGGACGGCGGCCGCGGGCGTCTTGCCGCTCAGGCGCAAGGCGGTGGGTTTGACGCCGTCCGGTCCGGCGCGGCGCAGGGTTTCGAGCAACGCCGCCGCGGTTTCTTCCGCGTCGGGAACCGCCCGCTTACTCGCCGCGGCGCGGGTCGTTTTCACGGCGCGACCCCGACGTTGGCACCGGTTCTCTCCGCCGCCACCGGCGCGGCGGCTTCCTGCTGCCGTTCGAGTTCCACGCGCTGCCGGTGGGAGCGCCGCAGGTGCCAGACGAGGAACCAGACGATGCCCACGTTCGCCAAAAATATCCCGAGCTTCAGCAAAAACATCTGGTTAAAGACAAACTCAGCCCGCTGTCCCTGCGGAATGTGTTCCAGCAGGTCGTCGCGTCCCGGGTGAGCCGTGCGGTGAAAAAGCTCATAAACTTCGTACGGAATGGCGAGGCTGCTCGCGATCACGGTGAAATACTCCGCCCACTTCTTGCGCAGCATCAGGCCGACGCCCTCGATGCCGTGCAGGATGGCGTACGCCGCCGCCAGCGCGCCGAACACCCGCTTTTGCGGGTCCTCGATGACGTTGGCTTTGACCAGCAGCGATTTGACGAACGCCTGGTCACCGTTGATCCGCATGGCGTGCAGCAGTTTGCCCAGCTCGACGCCGGTGTCCTTGTGGAGCATCCGCAGGAGGCCGAACGCCGCCGCGAGGAACAGCAGCGCCTTGAACATCTCGAAGATGCCGACGAGGAACATCGCGCGGCTGTTCGTTTGCTTGTGCGCCATGGCCGGCGCGGGCACGGCGACGGCGGCGGAGGTGGGTTCCATAGAAAAGGGTTCAGGAGCGGGAAACGGGCCAGCGCGGGCCAGCGATCGCGAAACGCACGCCGCGCTCCCGGTTTGCGGCGCACGGCGGGTCTCACCGGTGGATGGTCGTCTTTTGCATGAGGCGCTTGGCGTTTCTCGACGACAGGCAGCATGCCATTCCCGCGCCCAAACGCCAAGCGGATTGGCGGTGACAAATTACTTGCAAAGCGTGGGCCGTGCCGGAGAGGTAGGACCTTATGCAAAAAACCGCCGTGCTGGGTTGTCTGGGTCTCCTCGTGTTGGTGGGCATCATCGCCGCGCTCGTCGGCATCGGCGGCTACAACGGCCTCAACGTCAAGTCCAACGCCGTCGACGGCAAGTGGGCCGACGTGCAGGCGGCCTACCAGCGCCGCAACGACCTGATCCCGAACCTCGTCAGCACCGTGCAGGCCTCGGCCAACTTCGAGAAATCGACCCTGACCGACGTGATCAACGCCCGCGCCAACGCCACCAAGGTGACCATCGACCCCAGCCACGCGCCGACCGATCCCGCGCAACTCGCTGCTTACCAGAACGCCCAGAGCCAGCTCGGCAGTTCCCTTTCCCGGTTGCTCGTCTCCGTGGAAAAATACCCGGAACTCAGTTCCACCCGGGGCTTTCGTGATCTCCAGTCGCAGATCGAAGGAACGGAAAACCGCATCAACGACGCCCGCAATAAGTTCAACGCGGCGACCGTGGACTACAACACGTCGCGCAACGCTTTTCCCACCGTGCTCTACGCCAACCTCGTGGGCATGAAGGAAAAATCCCCCTTCAAGGCGGACGAAGCTTCGCAGACCGCGCCGCGCATCGGCTCGGGTACCTTTGACACGCCTGCCCCGGCGGCGACCGCGCATTGATCGCTCGGCAGCGGGTTTGCTTTGCCTGACGCGCAGCGGCATCTTGGCCACATGAGCAACCCGAGATCATTTTTCTGGCGCTTGGCCGGGCTGGCCGTCCTGATTTTTCTGGCGGCAGGCACCGGCATCCACGCGGAGGAAGTGATTCCCGCCAAGCCGGCGCTCCATTTCAACGACTTCGCGCTGACGGTCAAACCCGAGACGGCGGACCGGCTCAACCGTGAACTGACCGACCTCGAAAAGCAAACTTCCAACCAGATTCTCGTCGCCATCTACCCGGTGATGCAGACGGATTCGTCGGTGGACGATTTTTGCCTGCGCATCTTCCGCGCGTGGCAGGTCGGGGACAAGGACAAGAACAACGGGGCGGTCCTCTTCGTCTTTCTCGACAAACACAAGACGTGGATCCAGACCGGCAGCGGCATCCAGGGCGGGTTGACCGACGCCAAGTGCAAGGACATCACGGCGGACATCATCGCCCCGCGCTTCAAGGCCAACGACTTCGACGGCGGACTGACGGCGGGCGTCGAAGCGATGATCGCCGCCTCGAAGGGCGAACAAACGGGTGACGGCCTGACACAATACCAAAGGGAGCACGCCAACGATAGCGCGGCCGGGCAGGGTGGTCTCGGACTCGGGGGTATCCTCCTCCTGGTCGTCCTGTTCCTCATCGTCTCCCAAGTCTTCCGGGGCCGCGGCGGTGGGGCGATGTATACCGGCGGCGGTCCGATCTTTTTTCCCGGCGGTGGGTTTGGCGGCGGCGGCGGGTTCAAGAAGCCTGGTGGATTTGGTGCCGGCCGGCCC
>CAXTOX010000156.1:0-8679 GCA_964245885.1 uncultured Chthoniobacterales bacterium
CGGCGATGAGCGCCGGGACGCCCTTGCCCTCGACGTACTGGCGGCGCACGATGTGGCCCGGCCCCTTGGGCGCGACCATGAGAACATCCACCTCCGCCGGCGGCACCACCGTCTTGAAGTGAATGGCAAATCCGTGGCTGAAAAGCAGTGCCTTGCCCTTCGATAGGTTCGGGGCCACGTCGGCCTCGTAAACGTCGGCGATCTTCAGGTCCGGCACGGCGAGGAAGATCACGTCCGCCCGTTTCACCGCCTCGGCCGTGTCGAACACCTCCAGCCCCTTTTCCTGGGCAACGGCGCGCGACGGGCTGCCTGGATAAAGCCCGACGATGACCTGCACGCCGCTGTCCTTGAGGTTGAGCGCGTGGGCGTGGCCCTGGGAGCCGAACCCGATGACCGCGCAGGTCTTGTTGGCGAGCGCGGCGAGGTCGGCGTCTTTGTCGGTGTAAACTTTGGCTGGCATAGGAAGAAAGTCAGAAGGATGAAGGCAGAAGTAAAAAGGCAGAAATCAGAAGCAAGAAGACAAAAGGCAGGAGAACAAAAAAAGCAAAAGTCCGGCGGATGGGAGCAGGGAGATTCTTTTCATCCTTCTGCCTTCTGCCTTCTTACTTCTGCCTTCATTTATTCCTCCTGCCGCCGGGACATGGCGACCTTGCCGGTGCGCTTGAGGTCGCTGATGCCGAAGCCCTGCATCAGGCGGATGAACTTGTTGATCTTGCCCTCGTTGCCGCTGACTTCGATGAGGAAATTCTTGTGCTGCACGTCCACGATCTTCGCGCGGAAGATGTCGCAGATCTGCATGACTTCCGAGCGCGTGTCGTCGTTGACCTTCACGCGCAGGAGCACCAGTTCGCGGTCAACGAACTCGTGGTCGCGGAAATCCTGGATCGAGATCACGTCCACCAGCTTGTTGAGCTGTTTGGTGACCTGTTCGAGCACGGCGTCGTCGCCGTGGACGACGATGGTCATGTGGGAGGTGTTCGGGTCGAGGGTAGGCCCGGTGTTGAGCGTGTCGATGTTGAACCCGCGTCCGCTGAACATCCCCGCAATGCGCGCGAGCACGCCGAATTTATTCTCGACCAGGACGGAAAGCGTGTGGCGCATGGAAGGGGTGGAGAGCGTGGGGCGGAACGTCCGGTTCGTCAAACCTTAAAATGCCGCTACATTGTGCGGGATGATCACTTTGGAAATCCCGCCGGGCGAGTTCGCCGCCTACATCTTCGACTGCGACGGCACGCTCGCTGACACGATGGGGCTGCACTATCAGGCGTGGGAACAGGCCGTCAGCGAACAAGGCCACCACTTCCCCATAGACTTGTTTTATTCGCTCGGCGGCGTGCCGGCGGCGGGGGTGGTCGAATATCTCAACCAGCGCTTCGGTTGGTCGATGCCAGTGGCACAAACCGCCGCCTACAAGGAAGAGCTCTTTGAAAAACTCATCCCGCAGGCCAAACCCATCGTGCCCGTGGTCGATTTCATGCGCAGCGTGCTCGGCAAGGCTCCGGTCGCCGTCGCGTCCGGCG
The DNA here is from genome assembly GCA_964245885.1 of uncultured Chthoniobacterales bacterium. GTDB lineage: Bacteria > Verrucomicrobiota > Verrucomicrobiia > Chthoniobacterales > SZAS-18 > CAHJWO01. The sequence goes on from CAXTOX010000156.1 coordinate 1,521, forward strand.
GGATGAAACCCCTCGTCCTGGCCACGTTGGAAGTCCTCGGCATCCACGCGCACTTCGCGGCGGTGGTCACGTACGAGGATGTGGCGCACCCCAAGCCCGCGCCCGACACATACCTCGAAGCCGCCCGACGCATGGGCGTCGAGCCGGCCAAATGCCTCGTGTTCGAGGACACGCCGTTGGGCATCCAGGCCGCCACCGCCGCCGGGATGCAAAGCGTGCTGGTGCCGAGTGGACCGGTGGTAGTGCGGCCCATGTGAAGGAAGCTCGCTTTTCGCGGTTGGGGTGTTTACGATGCCGCTTGGGAAAGGTGCACATTCTTTCATGGGAACGCTCCATCAACGAGATTGGCTGGCGCTGCATGAGGCGATCCTCGAAATCAACTCGGCGGAAAGCCTCTCCGTTTTACCCGCTCGCATCTTGGCGGCTAGTGGTACGCTGGTGCCTTACGATACGGCGACCGTACAGGACGACCGGGGCGGACTGACCGAGATCCCGTGGCGGGTGGTGAACGGTGACGCCGGGCCCGTGGGGCCTGACGAGGGCTGGCGACGCGGGGTGCGTGCGATGACCCCGTGGGAAAAGGATTTCTCGGAGATGCGCGAGCCTTTCTTTGCGTGTAGCGGCGAACGCCATCCGCATACCGCCTATTATCGGGAGACGGGTGACGGCACGGCCCGGCGGCTTTCCGACGTTGTGCCGACTTCGCAGTTGCAGCGCACGCGTTTTTTCAACGAAATCTCGCGTCCGATCCGCATCAACTGGCAGATCACCTTTTACGAGCCCTTGCCGCAGGACGGGACGCTGATGCTCGCCGCTTGCCGGAAACGGACGAATTTCTCCGAGCGCGATGTCTTGCTGTTCGATCTGTTGCGGCCCCACGTGGCCGGTGCGTGGCGGCGGATAATCGGGCGCGAACGGCTGCGCGGCCTGCGCGAGGCGAACTCCGCGGCGCTGATGAACGCGGACAGCGCGGCCTTGCGTACGCTCGGCTTGACGGAACGCGAGGCCGAGGTGCTGGTCTGGCTGAGTCAAGGCAAGACGAACCCGGAGATCGGCATCATCCTGGGGATGGGCCTGCCGACAGTCAAAACGCACCTGCTGCACATCTTCACCAAGCTGGGCTGCGAGACCCGGACGGCGGCGGCGCGGATGGCGCTGGAAGCGTTCACGCGCTGAACGGAAAAACGGGATCGTGCATCCTCCGGTATTGCGGGGACGAGACCCGCAGTGCGAGAGGCATCAACCGTTCGGTTGATAGACGCGGCGGCAGGGTGCGCTTACATGGGAACACCGAACTTCTTCGTGTGCCCTATGAAAACGACTTCGCTCCTCGCTTCGCTGACTCTGGTCTATCTCGCGTTCGCCGCTCCGGCGTTGGACGCCCAGTTCATCACTTTGAACGCCACCGCGTCGGCACTGACGGGATCGAACACCTCGAGTTCCCAGTTCCAATATGACTCTGTCAACGGGTACTCCAGTTCGGCCGGGGACGGAGGATACGTGGGTACTCCGAGCACCACGGTGCCGGGCCAGTACACGTTCTCAAACCTCTGCGGAATGTCCGACGGGGTGAATCCGATCACCCAAAAACACTACGGAGCCTCCACGACGACCAGCGTCAGCATTCCAACCGGCAAGATCAGGCTCTTCTCGTCGGGCAAGGAGCAGAGCGGTGGAAATACGCTCGGCGAATGGGATGACGCGGTGACCTTCCGCAATCCCGGTACTGATCCGGTCGTCCTCAACGTGACGTTTGCCATCAATGGCACCCTCAGCCGTATCTCTGATACGAATGGCGTTAGCCGCAGCCAGTTCGATGCGCGCTTCGCGTTCAATCGAGGGAGTGGCCCCTACACCACGGGCGGCGCGACGCTCGGCAACTCCGGGAGTGTCAGCGCGCACTACAACAGCGACGGGCTGTCCCAGACCAACACTTTTGACACGGGAAACCACTCGCCTGTCGATGTGAATTTCCCCGCCGGGTCGGTCGGCGGGTCGGTGGTCATCCACATCACGCTCCTGCCGGGGGACACGACGTTCAACGTCACCGAGAACATGTCAATCAATACGAACGAGTCCGCCATCGCTGATTTCTCCCGCGGGGTGAGTATGAAATTCGATCTGCCGGCGGGGGTGACTTACACGTCGGCGTCGGGGCTGCTGCTCACTGCCCACCCGGAATACTTTCAAGGTGAAGCGGCGTTGTCCAACGGGGTGTACTATCTGGCGTTCACGAGCGGCAACCCGTTCGGGTATTACTCGTATCTGAGCGATCAGAATTACATCTATCATCAGGACCTCGGCTACGAGTATGTCTTCGATGCGGATGACGGTGCGAACGGGCTTTACCTCTACGACTTCAAGAGCGGCGGCTTTTTCTACACGGCGCCAGCATTCCCGTTTCCGTACCTGTATGACTTCACGCTGGGTACCGTACTCTACTACTACCCGGACCCGAGCAACCCCGGCCGCTACAATACGAGCGGCCACCGCTACTTCTACCGCTTCGATACGGGCGCAATCATCGAGAAGTAGAACTTACCGGCGAAACTCAATCCTGGTCGGAGAATCCGGGCAGAGTTGGGAGCAATTCAACGGGCCGCTGGCATCGAAGAAACGCAGGTCGCCGGGTTCGTTGTGAAGCCAGAGCTTTCACATCGGAAGGAGCGGATGCCGAACCGAAGGGCTATTCGGGAATGACGACCTTCACCGGAAAGCTCGGGCAGAGCCGGGAGTGTTCCAGCGGGCCGGCGGCGTCGAAGAAGCGCACGTTACCCAGTTCATCGCAAAGCCAGAACTCCTGCGCGCCGGCTTGCAGGTAGAGGTCGCCCTTGTGCATCTGCTCTTCGAGTATGTTGCTGGGCGAAATGATTTCCACGCAGATTTCCGGGGCGACCGCGTAGGCGAACTCGTGCGGCGTGCGGCGGCGATGCTCGAAGGATGCCCACATCACATCCGGGACTTTCACGTTCTCGGTCGTCTCGACGCCCACCTCTGTGGAAGCGAAGCCGCCGGACAGGTGCTGCTGCAAAAGGACGACGATCCAGGCTTGAAAATCTCCGTGGCGTGCTCGGGCCGGACTCATCTCGATGTTGCCCCACTTGTTGAGTTCGATCTTGTAGGGCAGGTCCTGTAAGCAGCGGTCGGCGCAGACTTCTTCCCAGGTCATGCAGCCAGCCTACCAGGGGCGTGCGGGGCGGGCAAGCCCGTTCACTGCCCGCCGGGTGCGGGCGGTTCCTGACCCCGCACCCGCACGACGGCGGGGCCTTTCCCAGGTCGGTACATCGACGCGCCGTAGCACTCGCCGGCGGTTTTGTCCTTGGCGTAGCGCACGGTCTGGAGCGCGGCGTCCCAGCGTTCGACGTAGGAGCAGTTCGCCGTCCGCTTGCCGTCGCCGAAGGGCACGTAGCGATTTTCGGTGAACGTCAAAAACGCCGCCTCGCCCGGCAGCGGGTACGGGGCCGACCCGTTGGGCGAAAGCCGGACCAGACGCTTGCCGTCTAGGTCGAGCGCGAAAACGGTGTCGCCGTCCGTGCTGCCGAGGTGCAGCCCGAAGAACGCCACCCGCAACGGCGGCGCGAGCAGAAAACGCTGATCTTTGTCCTGCCCGAGGACCAGCAGGTTCGTCAATCCCACAAAGCCCGGCAGCCTGCCCAAAGCGACCGCCTCGCCGCTCTTCGGGTCGCGCAGCAGGTAGGACCGGCCGTGGCCCTCGCCGTCGATGCCGTCGTCCTCGTTGTCAGGCGTGACCTTCAACACGAGTTCCACGGAGCCGTCCGGGGCGCGATAGGTCGGCGCAACGGGCGGAACCTGTTTCACGTCGGGGGTGGCGGTGACAATGAACAGGCGCGCTTCGTCCGGGTCGTTGTCGAGGTAACCGAAGCGCGGGGAATCCTTGGCGTCCGCGTACCAGTCCGGCGCGGAAGGCAGCTTGGTGAGATTGCCGCCGCGCGGCTCGATGGAAAAGTGGTTCGTGCTGCCGTCCTCGTTGCGGCGCGAGAAGACGATGTGCTCTCCCTCCGGGGAGAACTGCGGCGCGTAGTCCTGGCCGGTGTCGTCGGCGGTGAGTTGGCGTAGGAGCTTGCCGTCCGCGCGGTAGAGGTACAGGTGCGCGTGGCTCGTGCCGGTCTGCTGGAAGTACCGCATTGCCACGACGATCTCGGGCGGCGGCGGATCGGCGCGGACGGCGACCGCCGCGAGCAGGGCGGCGACGGTGGCAGCCAGCAGCTTGCGGGAGAGAAAGTCACGCATGAACGCATCCTATTTTCCCGCGCCGGCTTGTCGAGGCGGATCGCGGGAGGAGCGGTGGGACTTGGGGCTTGCCTCCCGCGCCGGACGGGGCTTTGATGACCCGCATGGGAGTGCAACCTGACACCTGGATCCGCAAGATGGCGCTCGAACACGGCATGATCGAGCCGTTCGCCGACCGCCAGGTGCGCCGCCGCGAGGACCCGCCGGTGACCTCCCCGCCCGACACCGCCGCGCCGGCCATCGTCGCGCCGACCTCGCTGATCTCCTACGGGCTGAGTTCCTACGGGTACGACCTGCGCGTCAGCGACGAGTTCAAGGTGTTCACCAACGTCTTCAACACCGTTGTCGATCCCAAGAACTTCGACGAGAAGAGCTTCGTGAACATCACGGCAGACGTGTGCATCGTGCCGCCGAACTCCTTCGCGCTGGCGCGTTCGGTCGAATACTTCCGCATCCCGCGCGACACCCTGACCGTGTGCCTGGGTAAATCGACCTACGCGCGCTGCGGGATCATCGTCAACGTGACGCCCTTCGAGCCGGAGTGGGAAGGGCACGTGACGCTGGAGATTTCCAACACGACGCCGTTGCCGGCCAAGATTTACGCCAACGAGGGGTTGGCGCAGGTGTTATTCCTCGCAGCCGAGAGCGTGTGCGAGGTGTCGTACGCCGACCGCGCGGGCAAGTACATGAAGCAGCGCGGCATCACCGTGCCGCGGATGTAGGAGAATTTGGCCGCAAAAAGCGCAAAAGACGCAAAAGGGACCAGAGAAGATTTCTCTCTTTTCCGTTCTTCCCTTTTGCGTCTTTTGCGCTTTTTGCGGCCAAACCTCTGTCGGATTCCCGATTCCGAACTATCTTAGGGGTTCGCCGACATGAAACCCGACCTCTTCCGCCGCGGCCTGTTCGCGCTGCTCACCGTTTTCGTTCTCCTGGCTCCCGCCGCCGTCCGCGCCGCCGTGCAGGAACCGGACTTCAAACAATGGTCGCTCCTAGCCGTGCAGGACGACGGTCGCCGCAAGCCGCTCGACACGTTCGCCCACGACGCGCTCCTGCGCATCACCGGCGGCTCGTTCATGGGCATGGACGTTTACAAGGACACCGCCGGGCGGGTGTGGCGACCGAACGATTTCCTGTTGTCCATCCTCTCCGCCGACAACCACGACTGGAAGAAGGAGCCGCTGATCCTCGTGAACTACCGTCCGCTGGTCCAGCAGCTCGGCCTGGACGCGACGAGGAAACGTTTCTCCGACGAGGAACTCTCCGGCCTGCCCGCCTTCACGGCAGCCGTGCAAGCGGTCGGCCGCGTCCGCGCCAGCGGACGTGACGTGCAGTTGACCCGCGAGCAGCAGGAGGTCGAAAACGTGGTCGGCCGGCTCGAACTCTTCAATCGCCTGCTCGAACACGACCTAGCCATCATCCCGCCCCCCGGCGGCGCGGCGGCGGACGGCAAGGCGTGGCTGGGCGGTTCGCGCGCGGGCGACACCACGACCGCAACTTACGGCGAGGCGAAACTCGCGCCCATCGCGCAACGCTTCAACGACACGCTCGAAGCTTACCGCGCCGGGGATGCCTACCAGTTCGGCTCGCAGGCGCGCGGTCTGCGCGAGGAACTGCGCGCGCTCAACCCGGCCGTTTACCCGAGCGAATCCGCCCTGTCCGATGAATACACGTACAACCACCTGGGAGCGTTCCCGTGGGCTTCGTTGCTCTACGGGGCGGCGGCGATCCTGGTGGCGGCGGGCGGCGCGGGGTTGACGGGCTGGTGCCGCGCGCTGCGCTGGAGCGGCCTCGGCCTGGGGCTGACGGGCCTGGGCCTGCACGCCGCCGGCATCGTGCTGCGCTGCGTGGTGGCGGGCCGGCCGCCGGTCACCAACATGTACGAATCGGTCATCTGGGTGGCCTTCGTCGTGGTCGCCCTGGGCTTCGGCTTCTATGCGCGCTACCGGGGAGCGACCTACCTCTTGGCCGCCCTGCCCGCCGGCTGCCTGGTGCTCCTGCTCGTGCAGAACCTGCCCGTGGCCCTCTCCGGGTCCATCGAGCCTTTGCAGCCGGTCTTGCGCGACAACTTCTGGCTGGCCACCCACGTCACCACCGAGACCGCCAGCTACGGGGCGTTTGCGCTCGGCATGGCCTTTGGCCACCTCCTGCTGGCGCGTTACATCCTCGACCCCGTCGCGGCCCGCGCCGACAGCGTCCTGCACTTCTGGCTCTACCGGGTGCTGCAGCTCGGCGTCTTGCTGGTGACGGTGGGCACGATCCTGGGCGCGGTGTGGGCGAACTACTCCTGGGGCCGGTTCTGGGGCTGGGACCCGAAGGAGACCTGGGCGTTCATCACGCTCTTGTGCTACATCGTGGCCATCCACGGGCGGATCGCGGGCTGGTGGGGGCAGTTCGGCTTGGCGGTGGCCAGCGTGGTGTGCTTTGGGGCGGTGGTCATGGCCTGGTACGGGGTCAACTTCGTGCTCGGCAAGGGGCTGCACTCCTACGGCCGCGGCGTGGGCGGCGAGGGCTACGTGGCCACCTTCCTCGTCCTCGACGCCCTGTTTTTGGCCGCCGCGTGCTGGCGGCAGGCGCAGGGTCGGCGGGCGACGGCGAACGATGTGCAATCAGCGTTGGACCGGCGCGGGAAAGGGGATCTGGCATCCTCGCCCCGGGAGAAAGCATTGTCCTGACGTCAGCTCTGCTCCACGCCCACCACGCTGATCCGGTGCCGGTCGGCGAGGTTCGCGATGGCCTCGCGTTCCAGCAGCAGCGTCTTGCCCGCTTCCACCGCGATGACCGACAACCGCGCCTCGGCGGCGGTTTCCAGCGTGCGCGGGCCGATCACCGGCACGTCGAAGCGCAAATCCTGGTTCGGCTTGGACACCTTGCCCAGCACCGCGCCGCCCTTGCCGCCCGCCAACGCGCC
>CAXTOX010000157.1:0-2604 GCA_964245885.1 uncultured Chthoniobacterales bacterium
GACCGCCCGGGAGGTCACCGGCGTCTTTCTGCGACACCATGGGCCGCAACGCTTCCTCTTCTGGTGGCGGCTAGGCTCGGCCCTGCTGGGTTTGGGAATGGTCGTCGTCAGCCGGTGGATCGCGGATCAGGATCTCGCCGCCTTCTTGATGCTGATGGGCGGGCTGCTCTTCCTGCTGACCGCGGGCTTGCTGCTGGCCGCGCCCTGGCGGCGGCGGCGTGCCTACGCCCGGGAACTCCGCCGCTATCCGGGGTTGACCGTGGAGAAGGAACTCTCCTTCGACGAGCGCGGACTGGTGTTCGTCTCGCCGCACAGCCGCGCGGAGATCGGTTGGGCGGCTTTTTGCAGGATCGCCGAGGACGACGCGCTCATTTACCTGTACGAGGAGGGATCGCCGATGCCGACGGTCATCGTGCCGAAACGGGCTTTGGACGAGGCCGCGACGCAGGAGTTCCGGCAGTGCAGCACGGGGGTCCCAGTAGGGAGCAAACCATGAAGTAGGATGTGGCCAGCCTGCAAAGGAGGTGGCAACGACTGAGGAGATGGGCGCGACGCAGCCGATATCAAGGATGTCATCGACCAGCGCCACCAAGGTCTGACCGCCGCGCGTGTTTGGAGGTTCTCCTCAAAATCTTCCCGCGAAGTTTTGTAAAGCTGTCAACGCCGGGTTCTATTTGTCAGGCCGCTCCGCCGTTGGCAGGCGAACGCTTCAGGCTGCCGGATGCACCTCAAAGATCCCACCGAACGCCGTGCGCACCCGGAAGAACACGACCGACCAGAGGATGGCCGTGACCAACCCGGGCGCGATGCCTTCCGGAGCCATCAGCGCGTGGAACATCAGGATGTTCACGATGACCGGGCCGAGCAGCACGAGCGCCAGGGGCACGTAGCGGTTGACGAGCAAAAGCACGCCTCCGACGATCTGGAGCGCGAAGGGCAGCACCATGGACTGCGACTTGAGCATGACCATGAAGTAGTCCTGCGCCAGGCCGGGAGGCGGCGGCGGCTGTGGGATGAAGTGCAGAAAGCCGTTCAGGCCGAAGACCACGAAGATCAGGCCGAGCAGGAGGCGGCAGGCGAGCGTGACGATTTTCATAAAGACGGAGGCTGGTTGCTGGTTCGAGGAAGGAATGATGTGCCGGTCAGCGGACCGCCAATTCTTTGATCTCGGCCCGGGCCTTGTCCAAGCTGCCTTGACGCACCTCGTCGGCGGCCGAGGTGTTGTCGGCGTAGACCACCGAAACATCGTTGATGCCGAGGAAGCCGAGGATGAGCTTGAGGTAGGGCACCTCCGCGTCGAGATGGGCCATCGCCTCGCCCGGTCCGTAGCCCGCCCCGCCGCGCGCGGTGAGGATCGTGGCCTTTTTCCCCGTGACCAGCCCCATGTAGGTGGCCGGATCAAAGGTGCGGCCGGCGCGCACGATCTGATCGATCCACGCCTTGAGCGAGGCAGGGATGCTGAAGTTGTACATCGGCGCGCCGATGAGCAGTTCGTCGGCGGCGAAGAGTTCGTCGATCAACCCGTTGGACACGGCGATGGCCGCCTGCTGTTCGGGGGTGTGGTCAGCGGGATTGCTGAAGGCGGCCGCGATCCAGGTTTCGCTGACCAGCGGCAGGGGCGTCAGGCCCAGTTCGCGATGGACGACCCGGCCGTCCGGATGCGCCGCCTGCCAGGCCCGCGCGTAGTGGGCCGTGAGTTGCCGGGAGTGCGAGCGTTCGGCGCGGGGGGAACTGTCGATGTGCAGGAGTGTTTTCATGAAAAGGCGGATGAGAATGATAGCTAGGTTGTCGGTGTGACCATCAACATTAAATATATATACGTCAATATTATTTTATTAGATGATTCTTTCCTGTGGTGTCGTATGCTCGTTCTCTATGCGCAAAGAGCTTTGTTCTTCTCCGCAGAAGTCTGTGCCGACCGCCGTGCATCTATGGCTGGTTTGGATCAAGGCCGCGCAGGCCATCGGTCGCGTGCATGCGGACTTGCTCAGGCAAGCGGGTTTGGGTGAATCCGAGTTCCGGGTGATGGAGGCGCTGCTGCATAAGGGAGCACTGCCGGTCAACGTCATCGGTCCCAAGGTGGACCTCACCTGTGGTTCCATCAGCGTGGCCGTGGACCGTCTGTATGGCCGTGGCCTGGTCACCCGCAACGAAGACCCTGCCGACCGCCGGGTCCGCTTGGTCGACCTCACCGCCGAGGGCAGGCGGCTGATCGAACCCGTGTTCGATCGTCACGCCGCAGACTTGGAGGAGATCATGCGGGTGTTGTCGGACGAGGAACGCACCCAGTTGGAACATCTGCTCAAAAAGGCGGGCCGCCACGCGGAAAAGGTCAGCGGACAAGATCGCGGTCCGACCACCCTTCACACACTGCCAGGCCAGCCTGGGTGTGCACGAGGCTGAAGGGTTCAAGGTTGCGGTGGATCAGGGTCGGCTTCCACCGTCGCAGTCGAAGCGCGGCCGACCTGCGTGTTCATTCATACACGCTGCCTGAAGCATTTTCCGGTTGCTCGTAGAGTTTTCAGCCCCGGCAGGAGCGCAAGAGTTTAGCCCACGGCGCAAGCCGTGGGAGAAGCTCAAAGCCCCGGCAGGGGCGGAAGAAAG
>CAXTOX010000157.1:2614-8674 GCA_964245885.1 uncultured Chthoniobacterales bacterium
CGGGCCATCAAGGAATGCCCGCTGATTTTCTCACGCCCCTGCCGGGGCCATTCCACTCGGCACGTGTTCCCCACGGCTCACGCCGTGGGCTAAATTCTTACGCCCCTGCCGGGGCTGGGAACTCTCACCGGCAAATGGAAAACGCTGTAGGTAGGCGTCTCAGCCATCGTGAGACGGGAGCACGGCTCACGAAGCTGTGGCCGAGCTTTATCCTACCCACCCGCCGCCGGTTCATCCGATGGCGTCACACGGGAGCATTGCCCCCGGTGGCTCCGTAAACCTCCCCGGTCACGTAGCTGGCGTCGTCGGAAGCCAGGAATACGTAGATCACCGCCTGTTCGACCGGTTGCGCCGGGCGTCCGAAAAGCGACTGCTTGCCGAACATCACCGCACCCGTCAGCCCCATCGTGGCCGGGATCAGCGGCGTCCACACCGGCCCGGGGGCCACGGCGTTGACGCGGATACCCTGTTCCATCGCCAGCTTGGCGCTGCTCTTGGTCAGACTGATCAGGGCAGATTTGGTCGCGGCATAGGGCATAAGCTCCTCGCTCGGCTGGTAACCTTGGATGGACACGGTGTTGATGATCGAAGCGCCGGGCTTCATCTTGGGCACGGCGGCCTGGGTCATGAAAAACGTGCCGTACACGTTGGTGCGGAACGTCGCGTCGAACTCGTCCTCTGGAAAATCCTCCAGCTTGCTGTGCGAACGCTGGTAGGCGGCGTTGTTCACCAAAATATCCAAGCGACCAAAAGTGCTCACGGTTTGGTCGATCAGGTGCTGGCAAAACGCCTTCTGCCGGATGTCACCCGGCAGCGCCACGCACCGGCGGCCCTCCGCCTCGACCAGCCGGACCGTTTCGTCGGCGTCCGCCTGTTCTTCCGGCAGGCAGGTGAAGAGAACATCCGCGCCCTCCTTGGCGTAGCACAACGCGACGGCCCGGCCGATGCCGCTGTCCCCGCCGGTGATGAGCGCGGCGCGGCCTCGCAGTTTGCTGCTGCCGGTGTAGGAGGTCTCGCCGTGGTCCGGGTGCGGGTGCATCTTGGCCTCGCTGCCCGGGGCGGTCTGCGGGGGCTGGGCAAAGGGCGGCCGGGGGAATCGGTTGCGGGGATCGACGGGTTTGGTGGTCTGGGCTTCGCTCATAGAAATTGGTTCGATAGAAATCCGTGGGTCGATTGCGGCGACGGTCTAGTTCTCCTTCAGGATGGCCTCCGCCACCGCACGGCCCGAGGAATACGCGCCCTCGACCTTGGAACCCATGTAGGTATCACCCGCGAAATAGAGCGGCGGGCGTTCGCCGGCCCCGCCGTACGCGCCGTTGCTCAGGTACTGGTCGTGTTCCAGCCCGTGTGGCACGCTCGAATACCGCCACCGGTGCACCTGCCGTTCGGGCAGCTTCGTGATCCAGTCACCGACGATCTCCCCGGCGCGCGCCACCATTTTGTCGGCGGCCTCTTCCAGGTCGCGGTCCTGCCACTCGCGCGAGAACGGCCCGCTGCCGTGCAAGACGAACACCTGCTTGCCGTCCACCGCCGCCGGGTCGCGCTTGTCCGAATCCGCCCCGATCCAGGTGACCGTCGCGTCGCGCAACTGCACGGCCTGCCACTCCGGGGCCGGCACGTCGCCGCGCACCAGCACGGCTAGGGAAGGAGCCATCTCCACCGCGCGCAACTTGGACAACACGAACGGGTCCAAGGCGTCCTTCACGGCGTCTTCCGACACTTCCAGCAGCGCGAGCGCCTGCGGGGTGGGCACCGTCAACAAGAGCCGGCGTCCCTCCGCAGTGCCGCCGTCTTCGAGTCGGGCCAGCCAACGGCCGCCGACCCATTCCAGGGCAACGGCTTTCGTGTCCGTGCGCACGCTGTCTTTTTCGAGTCCGGCGGCGAGGTCCTTGCCCAGCGCGCTCATACCCGCGCGGCACGCGTGGCGCGGGTGGCCCGCTTCCTTGTCGGCGTCGGGCGGCATGAGTCCGCGATCTTCCTCCCACTGGTGGAAACCCTTGGCCCACTCGAAACACACCCCGCGCGCGATCCAGTCGGCCACCTGCGCGCGGAATGCCTCCGAGCGCGCCGTGAAAAACTGCGCCCCATGGTCCACCGGCACCCCGTCCCAACGCCGGGTCGACGCCCGGCCGCTCACGCCCCGGTTTTTGTCGAGGACCAGCACGCGGTGGCCTGCCGCCTGGAGGTCGCGCGCGGCTTTGAGGCCGGAAAGTCCTGCTCCGAGGATGAGCACGTCATGAATCATGCGGTTTGTACGCCTACCGGCCCCCTTGCGGACGCGCAAACAAGCGTTTGCCGTCCAGCCCTCGCGCGTCTACCATGAAGCTCCGCCGCCGTTTCTACCTTTCCAACAATCGCTTGCCTCCACCCATGAGAATACCCACTACCTCGTTCCTCCAGGTTGCCATCGCCGGCCTCGGTTTGCTCGCCCTGCCCGCCGCCGGGTTGGCGCAGGCTTCCAAACCCGGCTGGGTCACCGACCAGCCGCAAGCCCTCGAAAAGGCCAAGTCCGAAAAGAAACTGGTCCTGATGGACTTCACCGGCTCGGACTGGTGCGGCTGGTGCATGAAGCTGGACAAGGAAGTGTTTTCCACGCCGGAGTTCCAGAAATACGCGCAGGATCACCTCGTGCTGGTGGAACTCGACTTCCCGCGCAAAAAAGTTTTGCCGCCTTCCCTCAAGAGCCAAAACGACGCGCTCGGGCAGAAATACAGCATCGAAGGCTATCCGACGATCATCGTGCTCGATGCGCAGGGCAACAAGGTCAAGGAACTCGGCTACCAGCCCGGCGGCCCGAAGGCGTTCATCGCCGAACTGGACAAGCTCAAGGCCAGCGGCTCGTAGTCGCCTGCGGTCCCGGGAGGGATCGTCTTATCGCAACCGGTGTTCGGGTGGTACGACCGCGCGCCATCGCCTATCAGCCAGCGCGGCAAGCAGCCGTTCGACTGCCCGCACGTTGACCGCCGCGCCGTCCGGCCCGCGCCGTCCTTCGTGCAAGAGGATGATCGCGCCCGGCCGCAGGCCGTCGAGGATCCGCGCCACCACGGCTGCGGGGTCCGCCGCGTGACGGTCCACGCCGTCGAACCCGCGCGCGGACCAGCCGACGATTTGCAAGCCGCGCCGCGCCGCCGCGCCGTGTACGAACGGATTGACGTGCCCTACCGGCGCGCGAAACAGGTGCGGTTCGTGCCCGGTGATGTCGCGCAGCACGTCGCTGCACCCGCCGATCTCGCGTTCCATCCGGCCCGGTCCGAGGCACCAGAACGCTGCCTGCGGATGGTTGAGCGTGTGGTTGCCGACCTCGTGTCCGCGCCGGACGATCTCCGCGACCAGTTCGGGGTGAACCTGCGCGCGGTCGCCCCGCAGAAAGAACGTCGCCCGCGCGCCGCCGTGGGCGTCGAGCAGGTCGAGCAGGCGCGGGGTGTCGTGCGGGTCGGGGCCGTCGTCGACCGTGAGCCAGACCTGCGGGTCGGCAGAGTCGGGTTCGAAGCGTGTGGCGACCGGGCCGAAGATTGGGTTGTTCGGCCGCAGGGTCGCGTAAGCAAGCGCTCCGTGTGTGGCAGCGCTTGCACCCAGCATGCACAGCCCGGCAACGGGTGAATGCAGCCAAGCCAGCGGGACGGCGGCGGGAACGGAGATTCCCAGGGCGGGCAACAGGAAGCGGCTGGAAGTCTGGATCGCGCTCAAGGGAAGAAAGGCCGAGCAGGCAACCGGAAGGTTGCCGGTCGTCCACCAAGGTAGGGATGGCTCTCCGAACCGCTCCCTAGATTCTCTGGAAAGGGAACATCACAGGACGGGTACGTTCATCCAAACCAAAATAGGGAGCGGCTCGGAGAGCCATCCCTACCTTGGTGGACGACCGGCCGCAACGGCCTGTTCAGAAACGCGTGATCCCTAGCGACCCCGCCGCGCGTCGGCAAGCGTGTAGGTGGCGAGTTTCAGCACGGTCAACGCGCCCAGCGGACCGTCCGGCACCCCGCAGCTCGCGAGCACGTTGCCGCCGCTCGCCACCGGAATGCTCGTCACCGGGTAGACGAACTGCCGCGTGCCGCCCGCGGCCACGACGTTGTCCACGCGCACCTCGTAATGCTCGTCCGCCAACCGGCCCACGAGGTTGCCGGGCAGCGTCCAGACCAGGGTGTTGTTGCCCGCGCTCTTGCCGGCACCGTCGAGACGCGATTGGCAGCCAAGCGGTTCGGGGACCACGGAGAGGGCGACGCCGTTCTTGGTCACCCGCACCGCGGCGCGGGAGAAATCGGCGTTGGGATATGAGAACGACCACCGCGCGTAGACCAGCGGGGCGGGCACGTACCCGGCCGGTGGCCACGCCACGGCCGGACGCCCGCCCGGCAGCGTCGCGGGACTGCTGCCGCGCACCCAGGTCGCGTTGGTCCCCGGATGGCTGCCCACCTCGGGCGGCACGATGCCGAGGCCCGTCTGGATCGTTCCTTTGTAGAGCAGCCAGCGGCGGTGGCCCACGAACGCGTTGGCCGGGCCGTCGTCGGCGATGTAGCGGTCGATGGCCCCGGGGCCTTCGTCGTTGCGCGTGTCCAGCGCGAGGTCGGAGTTGGCGGCGGCCTCGGCGGCGGCGGGCGTGTAGAAGCGCCACGCGGGAGAGGGATGGTGGGAGACGCTGGCCTCCGCAGCCATCATCAACGCCGCCTGCTGGCACTTGGCGCTGGCGATGGGATCGAGCACGACGTTGCCTGGCAGTCCGCTCATCGCCCGGTAATAATTGATTCGGCGCAGGGTGGCACGCTGGTACGCGGTGCCGACCGTCCCGGGAGTCCCGGCGGCCACGCTGCCCGTCCACGCGGGCGCGACCCCCTCCGACGTGCGGTAATAGTCGCGGTACAAGGCGAGCACGGCGTCACGGTCGGCGAGATTGACGGTCGGGACCGGGGCCTGCTGGCCGCGCGCGGAGGACAGGCTGCCCGGGTGAAGGAGCAGGACCGCAAAAGCTGCCGCGAGGAGGGCAAAGAGCGAAGGTCGGAAGGCGCGCGGTTGTTTGATGCGCGCGGATGTAACAGGGCCGTGAAGAGACGAAAAGAAGAAATAAAAAGAAAGGATGAGACGCTCCAGGGTCATCAACGCAAGTAGTAGCAAAACTTCGACTTGTGAGGATGGCGAAATCGTCACCGGCCGGCACGTTCAGACAACCGTCCCCCGATGCCAGTGCGAATTGGAGGATGCAGAGGCGATCAGCTTCCCCGAGTGGGCGCTGACCGGTCAGTTCGCTGGCTAGTGGCACCCGTCATGCGGGGAGGCCGCCCGCACGCCTCCGTCTACAGGCAAATTACTCCCAAAGAGCGGTTGCCTCGCAACGGAGAACCCGGCGTGAGGCACCGCACAGCCACTCATGACAGCACTTACCTCCAAAACAGCAGAAAACATCCACGACCTGCTCGACTACAACGTCCTCGACCAAGCGGGCAACGAAATCGGCACCCTCCACTCCTTCTGGGCAGACAGCTCCACCGGCAAGCTGGAGTTCGTTGGCGTCAAGACTGGTTGGCTCTTCGGCCACAACCATGTCATCCCGGTGGACCGGGTCGAATTTGACGAAACGGCGCGGGCGATCCGCGTGCCGTACAACGCGGAGTTCATCAAAAATGCAAAGAGCATCGACGCGGACGCCGAGATCACCGACTCCGAGGAAGCGGAGATCTATCGCTACTACAACGTGCGGGCCGGCAGCACGACCTCCAGTGCCACGACGACCGGCGCGGCTGGTTACACCGCAGCGGCCAACACCGCTGGCACCACCACGGCAACGGCGAGGACCACCACGGACAACATCGAGGTGCCCCTGACTGAGGAACAGGTCAAGGTCGGCAAGCGCACGGTGGACGCCGGACAGGTGCGTTTGCGCAAGATCGTGCGCACGGAAGTCGTCAACCAGCCCGTGGAAGTCCGCCGCGAGGACGTGGTCGTGGAACGCGTCGCGACAGGCGACGTGCAGGCGGGGACGGCCACCAGTGACTTCAAGGAGGAAACCATCGACGTGCCGCTGACCCGCGAGGAAGTCGTGGTGGCCAAGGAAGCGCACGTCACGGGTGC
>CAXTOX010000158.1:0-8567 GCA_964245885.1 uncultured Chthoniobacterales bacterium
GGTCTTCCCCGCGCCGCCGACCGCGCTCAGGAGGTCGTTGAGCACCCAGTTGGCGACGTTCTTGGGCTTGGCCGCGCCGGTCTTGGCGGCCGTCTCGAAGTACGCCGAAAGCTCCTGGTCGTCGGCCAGCACGGCGGCGTCGTATGGGCTCACGCCGTAGTCGGAGACGAACCGGGCGCGCTTAGCGGCGGGGAGTTCGGGCAACGCCGCGCGGGCGGTGGCCACGAGGCCATCGGCTTTCACCGGCATCAGGTCCGGGTCGGGAAAATATCGGTAGTCGTGCGCGTTTTCCTTGGTGCGCATGAGGAACGTCTGCCCGCTGGCGTCGTCCCAGCGGCGGGTCTCCTGCGAGAGCTTGCGCCCGGCTTCCAGTTCCTCCACCTGGCGGGTGATCTCGTAGGCCAGGGCTTTGCGCACGCCGCTGACGGTGTTCATGTTCTTGATCTCGATTTTCTCGCCGAATTCCACCTGACCCTCGGGTCTCACCGACACGTTGCAATCGCAGCGCATCTGACCCTTTTCCATGTCGGCGTCGCTCACCCCGCCGTAGAGCAGGATTTGCCGCAGGCTGGTCAGGAACGCGAACGCCTCCTCCGGCGACCCGATCTCGGGTTGAGTGACGATTTCCATGAGCGGCGTGCCGGCGCGGTTGAAGTCGATGCCGGTGCTCGTGTCGTAGTGGAAGCTCTTGGCCACGTCCTCCTCCAGATGGATGCGCACGAGGCCGACTTTCTTGTCGGGCGTGGCGATGGATTTCTGCGCGTCCTTCGGGTAAGCGAGGTCGTGCAGCGGCACCGCGCCGTCGAGACAGATCGGCAGGTCGTACTGCGAAATCTGGTAGTTCTTGGGCATATCCGGGTAGAAATAATTCTTCCGGTCGAACTTGCACACCGGCGCGATGCCGCAGCCGAGCATGAGGCCGGTGAGGGCGGTGAGTTCGAGGGCGTGGCCGTTCATCACCGGCAGCGCGCCGGGCAGACCGAGGCAGGTCGGGCAGGTGTGGGCGTTCGTCGGTGCGCCGTACTCGACCGCGCAGCCGCAAAACATCTTGCTGTGGGTCTTGAGCTGGACGTGGACCTCCAGGCCGATGGTCGTCAGGTATTTCATGGCAAAGCGAAAAACATGGAGGATCGACCCCTAAAAGGAAAGGGGGAGTTGCTGCGAAATGCCGACGGAGCATCAGGTGAAGCGCGGCAAAGACTTGCTCCTGTCTCCGGCTGCGTCGAAGGTGGCAACCTTTCCCCTTCACTTCCCATGACCATCTCCGAACAGGTCGACCACGACATCAAGGAAGCCATGAAAGCCCGGCAGGCCGACCGGCTCGGCGTCCTGCGCCTGCTCAAGGCGGCGATCAAAAACGCCTCCATCGAAAAGGGTGGGCAATCCGCCACGCTCGACGACCCGGAGGCGACGGCGGTCATCCGCAAGCAGGTCAAACAGCGGCAGGATTCCATCGAAGGCTTCGTCAAAGGCAACCGTCCCGAACTGGCCGACAAGGAAAAAGCGGAGATCGAAGTGCTCAACACTTACCTGCCGCAAGCCTTGTCTCCCGACGAACTCGGCCGGTTGGTGGACGAGGCCATCGCGGAAGTCGGTGCCACGGGCAAAGCACAGATGGGCGCGGTCATGAAGGCATTGGCTCCGAAGGTCGCCGGACGCGCGGACGGCCGCACGCTCAGCCAGGAAGTTCAAAAACGGTTGGCGTGACCATGCTGACGGCGATCATCGTCGCCGCGGGCAGCAGCCAGCGGATGGGATTTGACAAATTGTTCGCCGACCTCGGCGGCCGGCCGGTCGTGGCGTGGAGCGTGGCGGCGTTCCAGGCGTGCGAGGCGGTGGGAGAAATCATCCTCGTGACCCGGCCTGAAAAGGAGATGGGCTTCCGCGAACTGGCCCAAGCGGACGGCTGGACCAAACTCCGCGCGATCCTGCCCGGCGGGGCGCAGCGGCACCTCTCCGTCTGGAACGGACTCCAGAATATTGCCTCCGAGGCGGGCGACCACTACGTCGCCGTTCACGACGGCGCGCGCCCCCTCGTGACACCCGAAGTCATTGCGCGCTGCCTGGACCTCGCGCAACAGGCCGGCGCGGCCTGCTGCGCTTCGCCCGTCACTGACACCCTCAAGCGCGCCGACGCCCAAGGCCGGATCGCCTCCGGGGTGGACCGCACCAACCTTTGGGCGATGCAGACGCCGCAGACGTCTTCCCTCCCGCTGCTCGTGCAAGCTTACCGGGCCGTGCTGGACGCGGGCGAAACCGTCACCGACGAAACCTCCGCGCTGGAGCGCATCGGCCATCCGGTGGCGTTGCTCAACGGCGGCGACTTCAACCTGAAGATCACCTACCCGCAGGACCTCGAACTCGCCCGGCATCTGTTGGCGATGCGGCAGTAGAGCCTCTTACAAAGGCCGCGAAGGACGCGAAGGGGCAGAAGGGCAGAGAAAAGCCTCGCACAGAGGACACAGAGGTCACGGAGAAGAAAGGGGCTGGAAGAAGAAACTTTTTGTTCTCCGTTTTTCCTCCTCTCCGTGACCTCTGTGTCCTCTGTGCGAGGCTTCTTCCTTCCTCCTTTGCGGCCTGGCGGACTTTGCGCGAGGCTCCTGTCACCTCGCATGCACCACTTGACGACTCTTCCCAACGGCTTGCGCGTCGCCACCGCCGAGATGCCCCACATGGCCAGCGTCTGCGTGGGACTCTGGGCCGGGGTGGGCAGCCGCCACGAACCGGCACGGCTCAACGGGGCGGCGCACTTCCTCGAACACCTGCTGTTCAAAGGCACCCGGCGGCGTTCGGCGCGGCGGATTTCGGGTGAGGTGGAGGGCGTGGGCGGTTACCTGGACGCGTTCACGGCGGAGGACCACACCTGCTACTACGCCAAGGCGGAAGCGTCCCGATTGAGGCAACTCGGCGACGTGCTGGCGGACCTCTACACGCAATCCCGGCTGCCGGCGGTGGAGGTCGAACGCGAGCGCGGCGTCATCCGTGAGGAGATCCAGATGTATCAGGACCAGCCCGCGCAGGTCGCGGAGGAACTCTTGGCTGCCGCCGTGTTCCCCCGCCACGCCTTGGGCCGCCCGCTGGCGGGCACGCTGGCGTCGCTGTCGGCGATGAAGCGCGACGATCTGGTGGGTTTCTGGCGGGCGGGCTACGGGGCGCGTTCGACGGTGCTGGCGGTCGCGGGGCGGGTGACGCACGCGGAAGTCCTCGCGCAGGTCGCCGCGCTGCTCGCGGAGATGCCCGCCGGACAGCAACCGCGCTTTTCCCGCTGGCAACCGGCGGTCGGAGAAAAAGCGCAGGTCGTCATCGACCGCCGCGACACCGAGCAGACGCAGGTCGTCCTCGGCTTCCCGGGGGCGGGGCGGCACGACCCGCGCCGGTTCGCCGTGCGGCTGATGAGCACGCTGCTGG
The DNA here is from genome assembly GCA_964245885.1 of uncultured Chthoniobacterales bacterium. GTDB lineage: Bacteria > Verrucomicrobiota > Verrucomicrobiia > Chthoniobacterales > SZAS-18 > CAHJWO01. The sequence continues at coordinate 3,409 of CAXTOX010000158.1, forward strand.
GCGAAAAGATGGATTCCCGCCTCTTCCAGAGCCTGCGCGAGCGCCGAGGGTTGTGCTACTCCGTGCAGAGCGAAACGACGGCCTACGCCGAAACGGGCCTGCTGACGATCTCCGTCGGGCTGGACGCTAAACAACTCCGCCCGGCCCTGGGCCTGATCCGCAAGGAGTTGGACCGCCTCTGCGCGCAGCCCGTCGGGCGGCGGGAACTCCGCGAGGCACGCGATTACCTCATCGGCCAGCACCGGCTCGGGTTGGAAAGCACGACCAACCAGATGATGTGGCTGGGCGAGTGTCTCCTGGGGCACGGCCGGATCATCGACCCGCGCGAGGCGGAGGAGGCTTTCGCGCGACTGACGCCCGACGACGTGCAGACGGCGGCGCGAGAGTGTTTTGAGGACGGGTTCCGGGCGATGGTCACCGTCGGACCAGTGGAAACATCCGAGAGCGAACTCCTCGCATGGTTCGGAGCCGCGCCGCGCTGAAACAATTTCGGTTTTCCTTTGGGCGGGGATGGTGGACATTGCGCTCCCTTTTCTTATGCAAGTCCAAGTCGAAACTCTGCCCAATTGCGTGGCCGCCCTGCACGTCGAACTTCCCCCCGAACGCGTCGACAAGGAGCGCGAGACCATCCTGCGCGATTTCCAGGGAGCGGCCCGCCTGCCCGGGTATCGTCCCGGCAAAGCGCCCAAGAACCTCGTCGAGACCCGTTACAAAAAGGAGATCAACGAGGAACTCCAGCGCAAGCTCGTGTCCACCGCCACCCGCGAGGCCATCGCGGAAAAGAAGCTCCGCGTCCTCTCCGTGGGCGATGTGGGCGAGGTCAAGCTGGGGTTGGACCACACGCTGAGCTTTACCGCGAAGGTCATCACCGCGCCGGAGTTCGAACTGCCGTCCTACCAAGGGCTGGCCGTGCGCGTGCCGTCGGCGGAGATCAGCGACGCCGACGTGGACGGCGCGTTGGAGAGCCTGCGCCAGCGGCTGGCGGACTTCACCGACATCGAGGGCCGCGGGGTAGAAATGGACGATTTTTGCGTCATCGACTTCGCCGGCCGCCTGGACGGCCAGCCGGTCAACGAGGCCGTGCCCTCCGCGCCCAAGGAACTCGCGGGCAAGGAGAACTTCTGGATCAAGCTCGGTCCGCAGACTCTGCTGCCCGGCTTCAGCGAGGCGCTGCTCGGCGCGATGGCGGGCGAGACGCGCGACTTCGGCCTGGACGTGCCGGCCGATTTCCCGCTGGAGGAACTCAAGGGCAAGCGCATCGAGTACACCGTGAAGGTGCGCGAACTCAAGAAACAGGAACTGCCCGCCCTGGACGACACGTTTGCAGGCAAGGTGGTGCCGGGCAAGACACTCGAAGAACTGCGCGGCATGGCCCGCCAGCAACTCACCGCCGAACGGCAGGCTGCCATCGAGGACGCCAAGAAACAGCAGATCCTCACCAGCCTGACGGGCACGACGGAGTTCGAACTGCCCAACGACTTCGTGCGCGGCGAGACGCGGCGCATCATGAACGACATCGTCAAGCAGAACCAGGAACGCGGCGTCAGCGACGAGGAAATCCGCGAGAACGAACCGAGCATCGTCGAGAATGCCGGCGTCGCAGCGCGCGAACGGCTCAAGGGCGCGTTCATCCTCACGCGCATCGCCGAGAAGGAAGGCATCAAGGTCACGCGCGAGGAGATGGAAGGCCGCATCAACGCCCTCGCCGCACGCCACGGCATGGCGCGCGAAAAGCTCATCAAAAACCTCCAGGAACGCGAGGCGCTCGGACAAATCGAGGAGGAGATCCTTCTGGGCAAGACCCTTGCTTTCCTGAGTGCGAATGCTACCGTGGAAACCATGACTCCCGCCGAGGCCGAGGCCGAGGTCGGAGCGGCTGAAGCGCAGCCCGAAACACCCTCCTTATGATCCATTTTCCCAGCTTCCAGTGGCCCGCCGCGTCGCCCCTGACGCCCACGCAGGCCAGCGGCATCGCGGCCGTCGCGCCGACGAATGCCTATTACCCGACTCCGTACGTCATTGAGCGCACGGGTCGCGGGGAGCAGTCGTACGATATTTATTCCCGGTTGCTCAAAGACCGGATCATCTTTCTCGGCACGGCCATCGACGATCAGGTGGCCAACGCGGTCATCGCCCAGCTTTTGTTCCTCCAGATGGAGGACCCGAAGAAGGACATTCACATTTACATCAATTCACCCGGCGGTAGCGTGACAGCGGGGTTGGCCATTTACGACACGATGCAGTTCGTGACGTGCGACGTGACGACTTATTGCCTCGGCATGGCGGCCAGCATGGGCGCGGTGCTGCTTTGCGCGGGCACCAAGGGCAAGCGTTACGCGCTGCCGAACTCGGACATCATGATCCATCAGGTCAGCGGCGGCGCGCAGGGGCAGGCCAGCGACGTGGAACGCACCGTGGAGTACATGTTCAAGCTCAAGAAGCGGCTCATCAAAATTCTCTCCGACCACTGCGGCCAGAACGAGGAGAAGGTGAAAAACGACTCCGACCGCGACTACTACATGAGCGCGGCCGAAGCCAAGACGTACGGCCTCGTGGACCTCGTGGTCGAGTCCCGTAAGGAACTCAAGTCGGAGAGCAAGCCCGAGTTGACCTCCACGACGCAGGCGATGCTCGACAACGCGCTGGACAACGACCTCTCGGTGGGAGCCACTCCTCCGACCCGTCAAGAGCAAAGCTAGCGGTGGTACGTAGGTTGGAACGACGCGTGTCGAAATTTCTGGTTTGCAGAATGAACGTCTGGCACGCTGCTGGCTCTACTTGCTGATCCCGAAGCTTCGATGGCACGCGCTTCCAATCTCACGATGTGCTCCTTCTGTGGCAAAAGCCACGCGGAGGTGCGCAAGCTCATCGCCGGCCCCGGGGTGTACATTTGCGACAGTTGCATCAACGTCTGCAAGAACATCCTCGACAAGGAGTTGAATGACGACGCGCGACGGCAATCGACCGTCGTCCGCGTGCCAAAGCCGAAGGAAATCCGCGCGCAGTTGGACCGCTACGTCATCGGCCAAGACACCGCCAAGAAGGTGCTGTCCGTGGCGGTGCACAACCACTACAAGCGGATCACGCAGACCGGGCCTTCGTCGGACAGCGGGAATTCGGTGGCGATGGATCCGCTCGCCGACGTGGAAATCGAGAAGAGCAACATCCTGCTCATGGGGCCGACCGGCTCGGGCAAGACGCTCCTCGCCCGGACGCTGGCGCGCATCCTCGACGTGCCGTTTTGCATCGCCGACGCCACGACGCTGACGGAGGCCGGCTACGTCGGCGAGGACGTGGAAAACATCATCCTGCGCCTGCTCCAGAACGCCGATTACGACGTGAAGCGCGCCGAAATCGGCATCGTCTACATAGACGAGATCGACAAGATCGGCCGCAAGACCGACAACGTGAGCATCACGCGCGACGTGTCGGGCGAGGGAGTGCAGCAGGCGCTTCTGAAGATTTTGGAAGGCAGTTCGTGCAACGTGCCGCCGCAAGGCGGACGCAAACATCCGCACCAGGAATACATCCAGGTGAACACGGAGAAAATCCTGTTCATCTGTGGCGGAGCTTTTGTCGGGTTGGACAAGATTGTCCAACGCCGGTTGGGCGGCAAGACGCTCGGGTTCAACCTCGCGGCGTTGCGCCCGACGGGAACCCCGGCGGAGATCGAATACGCCACGTCGCAGTTGCCCGAGCCAGAAGATTTGCTGGGCTTCGGGATGATCCCGGAGTTCGTCGGGCGGCTGCCGGTGCTGACGGCCATCGAGCCGCTGACCGAAGACGAGTTGATGCTCGTACTGACCGATCCGAAGAACGCGATGATCAAGCAGTACAGCAAGCTGTTTGCGATGGAAGGTGTCAACCTGACAGTGACGCGCGACGCCCTGCGCGCGCTGGCGGCGCAGGCGGTCAAGAAGGGCACGGGCGCGCGGGCGTTGCGGAGCCTGTTGGAGCGGCTGATGCTTGACGTGATGTACGACCTGCCGAGCCGCGAAGACATCGCGGACGTGACGATCAACCGTGCGGTGGTCGAGGGGCGGCGAAGCCCGTTGATCCGCAAGAAGCAGGATCAGGACGCGGCGTGAGGACTTGGCCGTTGCCCGGTTTGCGATGGTTGGAACCGGTCCACAACCGGGTGGGAATCCATCCGAGAGCCACTAGCCATTTTGCGCTTCGGCTGAAGCAGAGCCCTTGGAAACAACTTGATGAACCGGCGCGAGCTTCTTTAATCTCTCAGAGCGTGTTTATTAAGCTTGATTTGAGGGTGAGTCGTCGCAGCATCAGTTGAATGGATGCCAAGCGGATCATCGCTTCGCTGTGGCGAGTGTGGCGTTCGTAGTCCTTGGAGAGTCGGCGGCACTTGTTGAGCCAGCCAAAGGTGCGTTCAAGCACCCAGCGGCGTTTGAGTACGACAAAGCCTTTGGCGTCCACGGCCCGCTCGACCACCTCCAGGCGCAGTCCCCGGCGCGGCAAGTGTGCGGCGATCCAGTCCCAGAGCTTTTGCGCCTTGTAGGCGCTGTCTGCCCAGATCAAACGCACCCGTCCCAGGCCCTTTTGGAAGAGCTTGGCCAACAAAAGCAGGGCACCGTCGCGGTCCTGCACGCTGGCCGCCGTGACGCTCACCAGCCAGATCAATCCCAGGGTATCGACCATGATGTGGCGCCGGCGGCCAATGGTTTGCTTGGCCACGTCGAAGCCGCGTGGCCCACCCGCATCGCTGGTCTTGACCGCCTGGCTGTCGATGATGGCAGCGGTGGGCGCAGGCCGCTCGCCGGCGTCCCGGCGCACCCGGCGGCGCAGCACCTCCTCGATCTTCTCCCAAGTGCCGTCCTCGCTCCAGAGCGCAAAGCAGGCGTAGGCCGTCTCCTTGGGCGGCAGATCGTGGGGCATCATGCGCCAGGCGCACCCGCTACGCAGCACGTAGAGAATGGCGTTGACCACCTCGCGTCGCTCGTACTTGGCGGGCCGGCCACCTGAGAGCGGTTCAGGCACCAGATGCCTGATCAACTCCCATTGCTCGTCGCGCAGATCACTCGGATAAGCTTTGCGCTCGCTCATCGCTCAAACTATCATCCATCAACCCTTGATAAACACGCTCTATTACTACTTCGTTAGCTTCCTGGTGAAGGTTGCGGCATCGTTGCGGCGACGATGAA
>CAXTOX010000159.1:0-8510 GCA_964245885.1 uncultured Chthoniobacterales bacterium
CGCCCATGTTCATGCTCGTGTCGTCGCGGATGGCGGTGTGCGGGCAGCCGCCGGTTTCCACGCCGATGACGCGTCCGGCCGGCAGCGCGTCCTGGCGCAGCAGAAATTCGCTGTCCTCGCGCGTGTAGATGTCGTTGGTGATGACCCCGAGCGAGAACTCCCCCCGCAGCCGTTCGCACAACCGCCACACCAGCATCGTCTTGCCCGAACCCACCGGCCCGCCGATGCCCACGCGCACGGGACGCTTGGCAGTGGCAACTGGAGAAGGGGGGAAGCTCATCGTGGAAAAAGAGGTCAGGCTACAGGAACGAGGTGGCCCCGATGATCGCCAGCCCCACGAACAACGCGAGCAGGTGCAACGCGCCGACAGCGGAAACCTTGGCCACCGTGGCAAACCGGCTCTGGCCGTACATCTGCCGCAGCGCCCGGTACAAATAATAGGGTGGCAGGAGCAGGCACAGGCCAACGAGAAATCCCGGAAGCTGGAACAAAGCGTTGTTCACGCGGCTGGCCATGGCGTCCAGCGAAGAATACACCACCCAGAACAACAGTAAAAAGGTGTGGTAATGCAGCGAAAACACCAGGTAGGTAAAGTAATAACCGCCGGCCCGTCCATAAGCCCAGCGCATCAACAGCGCAAAGATCGGCAGCATCGCCAGCGTCACCCAGGAAAGCTTCTGCTGGAGGTTGGTGGTCAGCTTCTCGCCGAACTTCCCGGCCTTCTCGGCCGCCTCCATTTTTCTGCCGGCCGCCTCCATCTTCTTCCCGACGGCCTCCATCTTGTCCTGAAAATCGTCGCCGCCGCCGGCTGCTCCCCGAGGCAAACCCGGCTTTTCGGCCGTGGCGGCGTTGATCGGCTTGCCACCTTTGACGCTAGGCTTGTACGTCTCCCGAAAGACCTGGCCCAGCGTCGCCTCGGCGGGACTCGCTGGCGGCAGGGGAGTCGTGGGCGTCGGTGCGGGGCTGGCGGCGGGCGTCTTTTCGTCCCCGTCCTTGCCGTCGCCGGCTTGGATCGTCGCTCCCGGTTCGGTGTCCTTCCCCCGGTCCATCCCCGCATCGCGGTGCATGAACTGGATCAACGTCAGGCAGACCGCGCTGGTGAACAAAAACAACCGCAGCGGATGCACGTAGCGCACCCGCCGTCCGGCCATGAACTCCTGCGTGAGCCAGCCGGGGCGCTTCAGCAGCGGACCGAGCGTGCGGAAAAGCTTGTTGTCCCAGCAAAAAGCATTGTCGAAGAAAGCCGCTACGAACCGCCAGACCGAGCGGTGGTAATCGGCGACGTGCTGCCCGCACTGCGCGCAAAACGGCCCGGCCAGCGGCGCGAGGCAGTTGGCACACTGGTGGGTGACGCCTTCGTCGGGCGGCAACGGCGGCAGGGGCACCGCCGCCGCGGCGGGCGCAGGACCCGTGCTTTTTTCCTCGAACACCTCGGCTGGCACGGCACGGAGAATAGCGCGCGCGCCGGTGCGTGTCGAGCGTCAAGACTTGGTGGTTGACCTGCGCGGCAGGCCCGTCTAGGCTTCCGACCCCGCCGCTATCCAACCTTTCATCGTTACCGACGTTTTTATGCCAGAAGTCATTGTCCGCAAAGGAGAACCCGTTGACCGTGCGCTCAAGCGCCTCAAGAACAAGCTCGATTCCGAAGGGATCATGGACGAAGTGCGCCGCCTGCGCGCCTTCGAGACGCCCACGCAAAAGACCAAGCGCAAAGCCAAAGCCAACGCCAAGCGCGGCAAGGTGAAGTTCCGCTTCAACGCCAACGCCTTGCGCGGCGGCGCGGGTGCGGGCGAACAGCCCACCGCGGGCGTGCAGACCCAGGGACCCGGCGCGCCGGTTTCCGCGGCGGCGCAGAACTGAGAGATTCGCCGCTCCAGAAACCAGATTTATCCGCAGATTTCGCAGATTTCCGCAGATCTGAAGAAGGAAGGAGAACGAAAATGAGCCTCCTCTCATCTTCTTCCCAATCTGCGAAATCTGCGGATAAATTCTTTCCATCTCGTGAGCAACGAGAACGCACCCGCCAGCAGCAACGAGGAACAACACCGCCTCCTCGCTGCCCGCCGCCAGAAACTCGACGCCCTGCGTGCGGCGGGCGTGGACCCGTTCGGCACGCGGTTCGACACGGACGGCACGGTGGGGCAGGTCCAGGAACGGTTCGCCGAGGGCGCGGTTTTCCGGGTAGCCGGCCGCGTGACCGCGCACCGCGACATGGGCCGGTCGCACTTCCTCGACCTGGGCGACCTGACCGGGCGCATCCAGTTTTACCTCAACACCAAGAACCTCGCGCCTGAGCAAACGGCGGTGCTCGACGCGTTGGACCTGGGCGACTTCTGGGGAATCGAAGGCGAGGGGTTCATCACCAAGACCGGCGAGCCGACGATCCGGGTGAGCCGGTTCGTGCCCTTGTCGAAGGCGCTCCGGCCGCCGCCGGGCGGCTACTATGGCTTGGCCGACGTGGAAGCGCGGCATCGGCAGCGTTACCTTGATCTGCTGGCCAACGAGAAGTCGCGCGCGACCTTTTTGCTCCGCTCCAAGGTGCTGCGCGGCATCCGGGAGTTTTTCCACGAACGCGGCTTCCTGGAAGTCGAGACGCCCATGATGCAGCCGGTCGCGGGTGGCGCGGCGGCGGAGCCGTTCAAGACGCACCACAACGCGCTCGGCATCGACTTGTACCTGCGCATCGCGCCGGAGCTTTACCTCAAGCGGCTGCTGGTCGGCGGGTTCCCGAAGGTCTTTGAACTCAACCGCAACTTCCGCAACGAGGGACTTTCGCGTCGGCACAACCCGGAGTTCACGATGCTGGAGGCGTACTGGGCCTACGCGGATTTCGAGTGGATGGCCGACCTGATGGAGAACCTGATCTGCCAGCTGGCGGACAACGCGCCGCAGTTGGAACTGAAGGACGCCGAGGGGAATGTCACGCGCACGGTCAATCTCGCGCGGCCGTGGCGGCGGGCGCGTTACAAGGACTTGGTTTGTGAAGCGATTGGCAGTAACTGGTTTGAACTAAGCTTGTTTAATAAGTTCCATCGTGCCGCTGAACACAGCATTACAGGATTCGACAACAGCACGCTCGAGTTTGAACTGACCCAGAAGGTTTTCGAACAACTAATTGAGTCTCGCACCTTCGACCCGTTGTTCGTCACGCATCTGCCCAAGGAACTCGTTCCCCTGGCCAAGCAGAACGCGGCAGATCCCTCGGTGGTGGACGTGTTCGAGCTGGTCATCAACGGCATGGAGTTCGCGCCCGGCTACACCGAGTTGAACGACCCCGACGTGCAGCGCGAACGCCTCCTCGCCCAGAGCGGCGGCGAGCAGATGAGCCTCGACGAGGATTTCCTGTTGGCGCTCGAACACGGCATGCCTCCGGCGGGTGGCATCGGCTTGGGCATCGACCGGTTGATGATGCTGCTCAGCGGCTCGGACAGCATCCGCGACGTGATCCTGTTCCCGCACCTTCGCCCGAAAGAATAGGGCGGAAGGACGGGGTCTCGCGGCAATGCCGTGCCCAAGCGGATTGCCACGGTGGCGGGAGTTGCGGAGGATGGAGAACACCCGGCGGTTTCCGCGCCTGACCCCGCCCTTTTCGTAGGAACGTGTCCACCGTTGGGTTTTGCAGATCTACCCTTCCCTCTTGTCGGGAGAAATGTTCCACGTGGAGCATTTTGTTCCATGCGGCTCACGGAACGGACAACCTGTTTCTGGCGAAACGATCCCGCGCGTGCCATCGTCGTCCCGATCACCGTCCGCCGCTGAACTCAGCCGATGCCAACCGCCACCTCCCAGCCAGGTGCCACCGAGGCGACCGCACCCGCCCTCTCCGTGGAGGAACTCGCCGCCGCGGCCCCGCGTGCCCCTTTCGGACTGTTCCTGGGGCTGCGCTACCTCAAGCCGCAACGCACCTTTGTCTCCATCATCACGCTGATTGCCATTCTCGGGGTGGCCCTGGGGGTGGCCATGCCCATCATCGTCATCTCGGTCATGACCGGCTACGACGCCGAACTCCACGAGCGCGTGCTCGGGTTCGAGCCGCACCTGGTAGCCGTGCAGGACCAGGGGTTGGTGGAGGATTGGCGCACCGTGCGCCAAGAACTGCTGAAAATCCCCGGCGTCACGGCGGCGGCACCCTTCATGATGGGACCCGTGCTGGCCGAACACGCTAACAAGCGCATCTCACCCAAAATCCGCGGGGTCGATCCCGAGCTGGAAGCCACGGTCATCGACATTCCTGCGCTGATGAAGGACCCGAACAGCGGCAAGTTCGACCTCGACGGCGACAAGGCGGTGGTCGGCGTGGACCTCGCGAAAATCCTCGACCTGCACGTCGGAGACACGCTGACGCTTTATTCGCCGCGCAACCTGGAAGCTCTCGCCGACCGGCTCAAGGAACTCAAAGGCCGTCCGGCCACCGAGCAGGAGATCGAGGACATGCGCAGCCTCGTGGCCCCAACGGACGTGGAAGTCACGGGCATCTTTAATTCGGGGCGTTACCAGTACGATTCGGACATCCTGTTCGTGCCGCTCCATCTCGGGCAGGAGCTTTACGAACTCGGCGGCTCCGTCCACGGGGTGTCCGCCAAGACGACCGACGCCTACCACGCCGAGCGAATCAAGGCCGAGGCCGCCAAACAACTAGACAAGGGACTCGTCGTGCAGACGTGGATCGACCTGAACGCCCAGTTCTTCAACGCCGTGCGCACGGAGCGGACGGTCATGTGGGTGATCCTTCTGGTGGTGTTCGTGGTGGCGGGTTTTTGCGTGATGAACACGTTGATCACGGTCACCGTGCAGAAGACGCGCGAGATCGGGATCATGCGGGCGGTCGGGGCGACCGAGGGGCAGGTCGTGCGGGTGTTCATGTATCAGGGCATGGTGATCGGCGTGCTCGGCACGGTCGGCGGACTCGCGTTGGGTCTGGGCGTGCTGCGGCTGCTCAACCCCTTCAAGTTCTGGATGGATCGTCATTTCGGCGTCGAGTTGTTCCCGCATCAGGTGTACGGGTTCCAGGCGATCCCGTACCTGTCGCGGCCGCTCGACCTGACGCTCATTTGCGTGGGCGCGTTTTTGACGTGCTCGGCGGCGGCGTTGATCCCGGCGTACCTCGCGGCGCGGCGCGACCCGGTGAAGGCGCTGCGGTCGGAATAAAGGGGAATTTAGCCACAGATTACGCAGATTGACGCAGATTGGGAAAGGAAGGGGAAAAAGTCGGTAGTGGTACAATTTAATGTTTTGGAAGCCCCGGCAGGGGCGGAAGAGATCAGCCCACGGCGTGAGCCGTGGGAAAAGAACAAAAAACGTGTCAGCCCCGGCAGGGGCGTAAGAAAGGACGCCATCGCTCCGGGACCACCTTGCCGGTTTTCTTGCGCCCCTGCCGGGGCTGAAAATTTACCAAACTGTGCCACTACCAAAAAGTCCTTTGCTGGCTTTCCTTCCCCTTCTTCAATCTGCGTAAATCTGCGTAATCTGTGGCTAAACTCTGCTCTGGCTTCCTCAGAGTTGCGCGCCCGCCATCACGTCGGTCGGCTTCAGGTCGAGCGCGAACGGCTCCAGCGCCATCGGCTCGTCGTGGTCGAGGAACTCCGTGCACACCCGGAAGAACTCGTCCGGCGTGTTCACCCGGCGGATGTCGTGCAGGAAGCGGCCCGACCCTTCCACGCCGAGGCCGAGAAAGTTCATGTAACGCTTCATCTTGTGTACGTACGCGGACCCCGGTAGGTCCGGCGTCGGATTGGCGGCTTCGTAGAGCGCGTGCACGTAGGCGAGCACGTCGCGCCCGCTCGGCCGGGTGAGCGGCTCGCCGCGCGCGTGCTGGCGGATTTGCGCGAAGATCCACGGGTTGCGGATCGCCCCGCGCCCGATCATCAGCCCGCGCGCGCCGGTCTGCGCCAGCACCTCCGCGCCCTTGGCGGCGGAATACACGTTGCCGTTGGCCAGCACGGGGCAGGGGACACTTTCCACGGCGCGCCGGATGAGATCGTAGTGCACCTCGCTGCGGTAGCCTTCCGCCACCGTGCGGCCGTGTACGGTGAGCAGGTCGATGCCGCGCCGCGCGAAGATGGGCAGGAGTTGGTCGAAGACGCCCGCGTCGTCAAAGCCGACGCGCGTCTTCACCGTGAAGGGAATGTCCAGCGCATCGCGCATCGCCCCGAGGATCGCATCCACGCGGGCGGGTTCACGCAGGAGCCCGCCGCCGGCGCACTTGCGGTAAACGACCGGCGCGGGGCAGCCGAGGTTCAGGTCCACGGCGGCGACGGGATGTTGCGCGAGTTCCTTGGCGGTGCGGACGAGGTGCGGGATGTCGTTGCCGATCATCTGCGCCACCGCCGGGCAGCCGGTGGGGTTTTGCGTGATGGAAGCGAGAATCGGCTTGTCGAGCCGCGAGGTGGCGTAAACGCGGAAGTATTCGGTGTAATACACGTCCGCGCCGCCGTAGCGCGTCATCAGCCGCCAGAACGGCAGGTCCGTGACCTCCTGCATCGGGGCCAGTGCGAGGATCGGGCCGGGCTGGCGCAGGAGAGTGGCGAAGTCGGTGGGCATGGCAGGACGAACGACGACCGGCAACATAACTCGTTCCGAGCGGCTTTTCTCCCCCGGCGGTGGAAAAAGCGGCGGGAATGTCACCGCGCGCCTTGTTGAGCGCGGGCGCTGGCCTGCAAGGTGTCGGCGGCATGCAACGGGACCGCGAGCAAACACAGAAGGAGGAACAGGTGGGTTTTCACGGCGGCGGTTGGGCGAAGGTTTTAGAAAGGTGGAAGTGCGCGTGCCCGGGAGGAAAACCGGGCAGTTCCGCAAACACCCGGTAACCCAAATGCTCGTAGAACTCGCGAGCCCCGAAGTCAAAGGTCCCGAGAAATGATCCCGTGCACCCTCTCGCCACTGCGACGGATTCCGCCGCCAGGAGGAGTCGACGGCCCAAGCCCTGTCCTCGCAACGAAGACTCGACCCACAGGCCATCGATCATGAGCCATTTCCACATGGTCGCGCCGTAGAGGCCACCTACCACGGCACCATTGTCATCGCGCAAGGCCATGCTGATCGGCTCCCAATCCCGGTGGCCCGCGTGCGCGGGGTCCGCGGCGGCGATCCCTTTGCGCACCCGGGCCGGCAGCGCATCCGCGTCCGCCTGTTCATCAAGGTGGTAGCTCATCGTGGGAGCGAATCTGCCAGCGGACCTGATCATGAGGCAAGCGTCCAAGCTAGCAAATACCCGCTCGCCAACCAAGCAAACAGCGCCGCCACGCTCAGGCCGAAGACGGCAAGGCGACTCTCGGCCCGCCGAGCCGACAAATCGGGGAACCGGTAGAAGCAGGCCACCGCCACGAAGTACGCAACCGGTGAGATCACCCACAATCTAGCGCCTGGATCACCGAACCACGAGCGGTTCAAGCTACATCCAGGTGACTAGCCAGAGCAAACCCGCCGGGAGCAGATCGCTGGCCAGACACCCGAGCTGCCGCGGACGGAGGCTCATGAAGTATGTATGCTTGACGATCTCAAGCCCAGTGACGGAGGCTGGCGAAGTCAAGGCTGGAACTCGGAAAAGAGCCGACCGTCAGCCTATGTTCGCTGAAGCGTGTGGTTAGGCGCGTTCATTCGTCGTTGGTGACTGAGCTAAATAGCTTGAAGTTCTTTTGGTAGAAGCGTCGCAACTCATCCAAAACATGACGCGATTCTGATTCTGTAGCTCCAGAAAACACGCGGTCAAGCTCCTCGTACAAATCAAAAATCGCAATCTGCGAAAGAATGTCTGGTATGATGACTGGAAACCTCTGACTATGCATCCCGGTCTCAACAATAATGTAGGAATCTTTGGTGAACTTGAGCCAAGCGATGCAACGATAGGTGCCTTCCCGGTCGGTGCCAATCCAATGGAATGGAATATAATCGTAGATTCTGCCGCTTTTGACAAGCTTCTGAAGGCGTACTTGCAAATCGGCTGAAAGCCAATAAGGCCAATTTCCGCCTCGGTCGGGATCCATAATGATGCACGCTGGATCGAAACACTCATCGTATTGAATATCGCCACGAGCCTGTGCCTCATCGAACGCTGCGCTCATGAACCAGATCTCCACGAAGTAGGTCAATAGATCAAACCCTCGAAATTGCTTGTCAATATAGTTGGAATTGATGCGTAGAAGCGGAAACTGGAATTGATCTGCCAAGCGGTTTTTTCGGTGGTCACGTTCTTTCTGGACTTGATCTCGGTGTTGAGGACCGTCAAATTCCACGGCGAACAAAGATTTGTAGGCAGAGTCAGTGACAACGAAATCAAAATGCGACTTGAGTGCAAAGGAGTAGTCGGCGTCTGACACCCCGCTTCCGGCAATGGGAAACACGTCCGCCACGCGGACCTTTGCGAAAACATGCGCGGAGTTCTGCTGACACACTTTGCTCAGCTTTGCGTAGGTCAGTTCTTCGTATTTGTTGAGGAGCGGATTCATTTGGTGAAACGCCTAGACAGTGTCCTGCATTTTTAGACGCCCTTCCATGGGTCGCCACCGAGAAGT
>CAXTOX010000160.1:0-3575 GCA_964245885.1 uncultured Chthoniobacterales bacterium
TCTCGGAGAGGCGACCCTACCTTGATGCAAGCCACCCTCCGTGCTCCACGAGAACCTTCTGCCGCCCCGTGGATGGTTGCGTCAGTGTGCTTGCTGGGCCTCCTGGCCGCCGGCCTCGCGGCGTTGGACCTGAGTGTCTACGGTCTGGCGCACTATCTCAACAGCGATTTTCTCACGCCGTACTTTTTCTGCTCGGACCTGCTGTCCGGCCGTTACCCGATGTCTGGCTGGACGTTGTCGGCCTCCCCTTATTTCGTGCCCGACCATCTCGTGCTCGGTGGCCTGCTCGCCGCGTTCGGATGCACGGGCTTCGCCTACGCGCTGTTCACGTTGATCTTTTATCCCGTGTTGTTCGTCCTGGCGGGAGGCTGTGTGAAAACGGTCGTCGGCCGCGCCGGACCGGCGTTCGTGGCCAGCCTGTTGTTCGGCAACGTGCTCCTGGCGTTGCGGGCGTTGCCGGGGCACGCGCGGAGTCTCTGGTGGATCGGCGCGCCGACGTGCCACGGGGGTGTTTTGCTGCTTGGCTTCGCCTATCTGTGGACGTTGGGGACGGGCCTGCGCCGGGGGCGCGTCGGATGGCTGCCGGCGGGTTTGTTTTGCGTGGGGTTCGCCGGGCTGTTGTCCGACAGCCTGTTTCTTTTCCAGGTGCTGCTGCCCGCCAGCGTGGCACTTTTTCTTGGCCGTCGCCGACACCCTGATTTTGCGCGCTGGCTGCGGTGGCAGGGAGCATGCGCGGTGGCGGCGTTGCCCTGCGCGCAACTCTTCAAGCCGATCTGCAAACTGGCGGATTGGTTTTACTTCAGCCGGATCATCCGGGTCGCCCCCACCCCGCCGAACCAATGGCACGCGTTCCGGCAGTTCGTCTCCGATTTGCCGGGAGTGCTGCACGATCATGGGGGTTTCGCGCTGCTCGTGCTGGCAGCCGCAGGGTGGTTGTTCCACTCGTGGCGCGGAGGGCAGCAGCCGGTTGTCGGTGAGGAAGTTCCGGCGGACGCGGTCCACGGCGGCGGGCTGGATTTTTACCGGGTGTTCTGCGTGGCGAGCATGTGCATCATGCTGCCGCTGCCGATCCTGTCCTGCGGTTGGAAGGATGCGAACAACATCCGTTACCTGTTCAACTGGCTGGTGCTGCCCGGCTTCCTGCTGACGCTGGAACTGGCGGCGAGATGGCCTGCTCTCCGGCCGCGGGATTGCCTGGCTGCCAACGCCGTCTTTCTGGCGGGTCTCGGCTTTGCGGTCGTCGGTCTGCGCGGGGAAACGCTCACGTTTCCCTACCCCGACGACGTGGCGGCCCTGGACGCGATCCTGCAACGGCGCGGCCTGAAATACGGACTGGCCCAATACTGGGACGCCAAGGATGTCACCGCCCGCTCACACGCCGGAGCCGAGCTGCGGCAAATCCGCGCGAACGGCGAGTCATATTTCTGGGACAACAACGTCTTCGGCTACTACGAACGCGACGCCGCCGGAAAATTCTTCTGGCCAGCGTATCAGTACATCCTGACGGACCTGCTGGACGAAGAGGCGGTGCAGCGCACCTACGGCGAACCGCAATCGAAGGAGACCGCAGGACGTTACCGGGTGTGGATTTACGGCGAAGAGGGCCAACGCCGCATCCGGGAGACGCTGGAACCGACCGTGCGCGAAAAGCTGGGGCCGAAGCGTCTGCGGACGCTGTAGAAGATTTCACTCCACCAACCCGACCGCGTAGCTGCCGGCCTGTTCGCCGGCAGTCACCTTGAACAACCCGCGCTTCTGGCCTTCGAGCAGCATGTCGTTGAACGAGCGGAAGCCGTACGCGCGTTCGTTGAAACCGGGGTGCCGCCGCTTGAGCGCGGTCTTGACCATGGAGCCCCAGATCGTCTTGTCGCCGCGTTCCTCGCTGAGGGCTTCCACGGTTTCGAGGAGGTCGGCAAACGCCTTCTCGGGGGAAGGTCCTTTGTTGCTGCCCGCGGCGGGTGGCGGCGTCGAGGAACTGGTGGCTGGCACCGCCTGACGCGGCACTTTGCGGGCGGAAGCGCGCACGAGATCGTCGTAGTAGATGAACTCGTCGCAGTTGTTGATGAACAGGTCGGACGTGGAGTTTTTCACCCCGACGCCGATGACGGTCTTGGCGTTCTCGCGCAGCTTGCTGACCAACGGTGAAAAATCCGAGTCGCCGCTGATGATCGCGAATGTGTCGACGTGCCCCTTCGTGTAACAGAGATCGAGGGCATCGACGACCATGCGGATGTCCGCCGAGTTCTTGCCCGACTGCCGGACGTGCGGGATGTCGATGAGTTCAAACGCCGACTCGTGCAGCCCGCGTTTGAAATCGTCGTACCGCCCGAAATCGCAGTAAGCTTTTTTGACGACGATGTGCCCCTTGAGCAACAGACGTTCGACGATGTTCTGCACGTCGAACTTGGGGTAGTTGGCGTCACGCGCGCCGAGCACGATGTTCTCCAGGTCGAGATAAATGGCGATGGTCAGATCGGTAGTGTTGGAGATGGTGCTCATATCAAGCCGCTAAAATCACGGTGTAACTGCCCGGCTGACATTGGTCAACCACCTAGGCTATTTGCAGGCAGAGCGGACGCAGGATCGGCCAGCGGTTAGTGGGTAACTCGATGATGGCCAGTTGCCGGCCGGCGAGGTTCTGCTGGTAACGCAGGTTCTTATCACCTGTCAAAAAAATTGTAAACGCCTTCCAGGGCAGCCAGCAGCCTTCCATTCTTCATGCCTGCGTAACCCGCCCGTTGCGCGCTGATGACCGAGCGGGGAACAAGCGCGCACAGCAAGCCATGCGGCATATTTTCGTCCAGGATGATCTTCACGCTTCCGATGCCGGATGGATCAAGCGCAGCAGTTGCTCGGCGTCCGTGCGGTTCACGGACGGAAACTCTTCCAGAAAACCGTCGAGATCGTAGCCGTCCTGGAGGTAATCCAACAAAGTTTGGGCAGGGACGCCGTGCCGCGAAAGACCAAGGTGCCACCCATCAGTTCGGGGTCGGAGCTAATCGGACTGTGGTCGAGAGTGATCATGCGCTCAAAGTAGCTCCGCGGCAGGTGCTAGCAAGTTGCGGATGTAGCCACTTCCAGAAAACGGGCACACTCCTCCAAGTGCCGCGCGGCGATGTCCTCCATCTCCGCGAGCGAACTCACGTGCGACAACTGCCCGCGCAAGTTTCGCCCGCCTTCCATGCCGCGCGTGTAGGCCATCAGGCGCGCGCGCATCGAACTCATCGCCGCCCGCTCCCCGCCGTGCCGCCGCCGCGCCACCGCCAGCCGGCAATGCCGCAGGACCATCGCCCAACGCTCTTCCAACCCCGGCGCGGGTAGCGCCTCGCCGGTCGCCAGATAGGCTTTCGTCTGCGAAAAAATCCACGGGGCCGTCATCGCGGCACGGCCGATCATGACAGCGTCGCAGTGGGTGGCGTCGACCATCGCGGCGGCGTCCTCGGGCGTGCGGATGTCGCCGTTGCCGATGACGGGAATCGAGACGGCGTCCTTCACGGCGGCGATGTACTCCCAGCGCGCGGTGCCGGTGTAGCCCTGCTCGCGTGTGCGCGCGTGCAGCGCGACGGCGTTGAGGC
>CAXTOX010000160.1:3585-8503 GCA_964245885.1 uncultured Chthoniobacterales bacterium
AAAATCCACGGGGCCGTCATCGCCGCGCGGCCGATCATCACCCCGGCGACGCCGGCGGTGTCGCGGCGGCGTTTCACGTCGTGCGCGCTGGCGATGTCACCGTTGCCGATCACGGGGATTTTCACGGCGGCGGCGACCTCCGCGATCACGTCCCAATTTGCCTCGCCGGAATACCCCTGCGCCTTCGTGCGGCCGTGCACCGCGAGCCGTTGGACGCCGCTTTCTTCGAGCAGGCGCGCCACGCCCGGGGCGTTGATGCTTTTCTCGTCCCAGCCAATGCGGATTTTCGCCGTGACCGGCACGCCCGCAGCTGACCCGGCCTTGACCACGGCGAGCGCCACGCGTTCGAGCAATGGACAATCCCGGAGCAGCGAACTGCCGCCGTTCTTGCTGACGACCTTGTTGACCGGGCAGCCGAAGTTGAGGTCGATGAAATCCGGCCGCACCCAGTCGATGACCGCGCGCGCGGCCTCCGCCAGCCGCTCGGGTTCGCCGCCGAAAAGCTGCACGCCCAGCGGACGTTCCCGCGCGGGGTCGAACTCGATGTATTCCTGCGTGCGTTCGTTGCGGTGCAGGATGCCGTCGGCCGAGACAAACTCGGTCGTGAGCACGTCCGCACCCTGTTCCTTGCAGAGTTGGCGGAAAATCATGTCTGTCACCCCTGCCATCGGGGCGAGGAAGAGCGGAAAAGACATAAAGGTAGAAGGGGGAGAACTTAACCTGAAATCGGCCATTTGTCAGGTCGTTGCGGATGCAGGTTCGGCGTCGGCGTTTTTCAGTAACTCGCTGACCTCGCGCTGGACTTCCGCCAACTGGTCCATCCGCAGGCCGGGGTCAGTCACCACGAACGTCTCCCCCGTCGCCGCGTGCTCATAGAACAGCCGCCGCCGGCCGCCGGCCTCGTCCTGACGCGCATCGGTCGGCCGCAGGACGCGCTTGCGTTCCAGCATGAGGGCGAGGATGTACGCGGCGCGGACGTGTTCGGGACGGTTCTCGGACAGGTAGCGGCGCAGGCGCGTCTCGGCGTCGGCCTTGGGCAACGCCTCGGAAACCGGCGGCGGTGGGACGAACCTCGACCGCCAGAACGAAAACGGCCGCGGCGCGGTCCGGGTGGCCTTCAACTGCCGCCAGCCTTCCGCCGACACGTCGCGGCGCGAAAGCGTGTCATCCCGATCCCGGTAGAGCAGCGTGTAGAAGGACTCGCCGTCGGCGAACGGCTGCCCCGTCACGTCGCAGCGGTTGGTACGGGCCTGGATGGTCCAATCTTGAAACATGGAAGAAAAGGCAGAAGGCAGAAGGCAGAAGTTCAGCAAACGGAAGGCAGAAGTCTCGGTCTCTCTGGATTTCTGCCTTCTGCCTTCTGCCTTCTGCCTTCAGAATAGTTTGTCCCGGTTGAGCGCGCGCCGGCGCAGCAGCAACAACCCGACGGCTCCGAACACGAGGTTCGTCGTCCACACCGCCCAGAATGCCGGGAGGCGCGCGCCCTTGCCCAAGGCCAGGAACAGGCTGCCGAAGAAAAAAATCAGCGCGAACAGGATGATCGCCGACGCGACGCCCACCAGGACGCTGCGGCGGTTGTAAACGACCCCCAGCGCGGACGCGAAGCACACCACCACCATGCACACCCACGGGTCGGCCCAACGCTGGGCGAGGTAGGCGCGAAACGGGGCAAGCTGCACGTCCGTGAAATCGCCGTTGAGCCGGAGGTACTGGCGCAGCTCGGGCACGGAGAGCTTGTCCGGTTGCAGGACCGCGCTGGCGATGCGCCAGGGCGTTTCGCTCCAGCCGGTGAGTTTCAGGAGTGGCGGGTAGGTCACGTCGAAGCCCCCGTCGGGCAGCGTGCCGCTGCCGTCGGGGGTGGTGTGCAGGGTCCGGACTTCCTGGAAAATCCAGGTGTGGGTCGGTTCATCGTACGCGGCCGTTTTCGCGTAGTATTTGGTGATGAGCGTCGGGGTAATTTGCTCGACGCGCACGCCGCTGAGCGGCAGGGAAGGGTCGGAGGGTAGTTTTTCGATGAACCAGATCCGGTTGTCCGTGCGGTTGGGAAAAAGGTAGCCGACGGTGGTATTGAGGCGTTGAAGGCGGCGGCCGGCCTCCAATTCCGCCTCGGCGCGCTCGCGCTGGGCGTCGGCGTGCGGGGCAGGAGCGTAGTTCAGGTAAGTGCTCAGGGCCGTGACGGCCACGCCCACGGCAAAGATCGGCAGCAGGACCCGGCCGAGGCTCACCCCTGCGCTGAGCATGCTCAGGATCTCGTTGGACTGGGACATGCGCCCCAGGCAGTAGAGCAGCGCCAGCAGCAGCGCGATGGGTAGGATGAGGATGGCCACGGACGGCAGTTGCTTCAACTGAAACAGGAAAACGTAGCCTAGCGACGCGCCACCGCTGATGAAGTCATTTGCCTTGGAGCCGAGTTCGAAGACGAGCCAGATGGCGATAAATCCCAGCAGGCAATAGACAAAGGGCAGTAGGAAATTTCGCAGGATGTACTGGTCGAGCAGGCGCACGGGCAGAAAAGATGAAGGCAGAAGGAGTAAAAAGCAACGGGATGGGCCAACAACGAAGGCTCACCTTTTCTGCTTTCATCCTTCGTCCTTCATCGTTATTACCCTACGGGCGATTGCTCGCTGACTCGAATTATCCTTCTCCTATGTCCGTTCTCATCGTCGCCGCCAGCCTCAGCGGCAAATCGCGTTCGCAACGCCTCGCGCGCATCGCCCTGCGCAAGTTGACCGCCGCCGGCACTCCCGCCACGCTGCTCGACCTGCGCGAATCTCCCCTGCCCTTCGCCGGTTCCGCCGCGGGCTGGAGCGATCCCAACGTCGCCAAGGCCAAAGAACTGACCACCGCGGCCACGCACATCCTCTTCGCCACGCCCGTCTACAACTACGACGTAAACTCCGCGGCGAAGAACTACATCGAACTCATGGGCGAGGACGCGCTCGGCAACAAGACCGTCGGCTTCCTGGTCTCGGCGGGCGGGGGCGGCTCGTACATGTCTGTGCTGGGATTCGCCAATTCACTGATGCTCGACTTCCGCTGCTGGATCGTGCCGCGCTTCCTGTACGTGCCCAAGGACTTCGAGGGCGACACGCTGCCCGCCGAACTCGATGAACGCATGGACGGCCTGCTGCGCGACCTGTTGACGCGCGGCCTGCCGGTGGAGTAAAGCCGACGAGCGGGATACGCGTCCCGCCTCTGCGCAAATAAAAAGGACGGCTCCGGAGAGCCGTCCTTGTCGAATGCCCTGGCGCGGCTTGCCGCCGTGCGGAGGGTTATTCCGTGACCGCCGTGCCTTTGCCGTCGGCGTACTTGAGCGTGACCTTGGAAATTTCCAGGAGGTTGAGGCTCGTCCATTCGATGGAGTTGCCTTTGCCGTCCACGATTTTGAGGTCCCACATCTTGGCCGTCGATTTGCGGTCGAAGGTGATGTCCTGCGAATCGCCGTCGGCGAGGGTGTCTTTGCCCAGCACGTCCTCTTCCCAGTCGTCGGAGCTGTGCGGAGAGACGTAAAGCTCGTGGATTTCGACCCCGGTTTTGTTGACGACGGTGAAGTCCTGCTTCCCCGCGAAGCAGGTGGTCAGGGAGATGAACAGCAGGGCGAGGGTGAGGGCGAGCAGCTTTTTCATGGGAGTGGTTATGGTGTTGCGATGAAACCTTGCACGAGGTTTGTAGCACTTATCGAACCAGATGATGCCAGGGCTTTAAATAATGTTCCTGGTATCCAGAAGTTCCTCCGTTCTCTTGGAAGGAAAGTGGCCCGCCGCCGGACCGGTCTCCCGCTTCTCCCCGGACTTCTGCTTTCTTGCAATCCCTGGTCCGCCGCCCTACGATCCCCGCTCTATGTGCGGAATCGTCGGCTACATCGGCAAGTCCACCGCGGCCCCTATCCTCCTCGACGGTCTGCGCCGGCTCGAATACCGCGGTTATGACTCCGCCGGACTGGCTACCATCGACGGCGGCCAGATCGAGACCCGTAAGTGCAAGGGCCGCATCCAGGCTCTCGCCGACCTGCTCAAGGAACACGACGCCCCCGGCCAGATCGGGATTTCCCACACGCGCTGGGCCACCCACGGCCAGCCCAATGACGTGAACGCGCACCCGCATTTCGACGGGTCCGGCCGGCTGGCGCTTGTGCACAACGGCGTCATCGAGAACTACCAGGCCCTGCGCGCGCCGCTCGTGGAAGCCGGGCACCGGTTCCGCTCGCAGACCGACACCGAGATCCTGGCCCACCTCATCGGCAAGCTCTACGACGAGGCCAACGGCCCGCACGCCATGGCCCGTCTGCTCGAAGCCACCCGCGCGGCGCTCAAGCAGGTGATCGGCACCTACGGCATCGCCGTCATGCACCTCGATGTGCCCGACGTGCTCATCGGCGCGCGGCGCGGCAGCCCGCTCTCCGTCGGCCTGGGCAAGGGGGAGAACTTCCTCGCCAGCGATCCGCAGGCGGTCATCGCGCATTCGCAGGAAGCCATTTACCTGAAGGACTACGACGTGGCCGTGATCGAGCGCGACGGCTTCCAGATCAGTACGCTGGAAGGCGGCATCGCGGGCAGCTACGAGGTGACGAAGGTGGACTTCACCAGCGACGACGTGAAGCTGGGCGACTACCCGCACTACATGCTCAAGGAAATCCACGAGCAACCCAACGCCGTGCGGGATGCGTTGCGCGGACGCCTCTCGACCGAGGATGCGGGCGCGCGGCTGGGCGGCATCAACATGACCCCGCAGGAACTACGCGAGGTGGACCGGGTCATCATCACCGGCTGCGGCACGGCGTACCATTCCGGGTTGGTCGGCGAATATCTCATCGAGTCGTTGGCGCACCTGCCCTGCGAGGTGGAGTACGCCAGCGAGTTCCGTTACCGCAACATGCCGATGGACAAGGACACGCTGGTCTTCGCCGTCAGCCAGAGCG
>CAXTOX010000161.1:0-2836 GCA_964245885.1 uncultured Chthoniobacterales bacterium
AACCGCTTCGTCACTCAAGCATCAACCACTACCACCACTACCCGCGTAGTTAGGCCGTGACAGCACTGGCGGCGGGCAAGTCGACGATGATGCGGGCCACTAGCAGCGGAGAGACGTGGATGACGGTGTCATCGTCGGCAAAAACCACGATGCGCGCACCAGTCGGCGAGACGGCGATGTGGTCCACGGTGGCGATGCGCATGTGCTCGCCGTCGCCCGTGTAGATGGTAAAAGGCACAAACGGACGGGCGGCGATGAGGCGGCGGAGGTCTCCGATCATGCGCTCAGCGTACCGCAGACGGCTCAGACAGGCAAATGCGAGGAGGAGATAGCCGGCCTGACGAATCTAAGCTCAGCGACGGAGGCTGGCCAAATCAAGCGTGGAACTCGGAGAAAGCCCGATGGCCAGCCTCTGTTCGCTGGGGCGCGTTGTTGGCACTGCGGATGTCGGGTGGCTCCTGAAGCCGAATAACGCGCTTGTGCCGGGTGCGACTCCCCAACCAAGAAATAATCTTGGCTCCACAAGAATCGCACAAAATGGAACCCGGGTCTCGAACGGGATAACTCTCCGAGGTAATGTCGTAAATAGAGCCGCACCCGGGACAGGTATAGATACCTTCTGTAACGTCGCTCATCGCCGTGTAGCCCAACGCGGGCTGATCTCGTTCCACGATCCTGGATAGGTTTCCGTTCCATCTCCGGAATAGTAACGGCAGACACGCGCCGTAGCCGTGTCGAAAATCACAAGACCCATTGATGAAGAGAGCATTTGGTAGCGGCCTCCTATCGTAGAGCCGCTTTGCGCATGACTTTCTGGTCGAAGCAGGCTAACGAACGCGAAGAGTGCTAAAAGCACGGTAGCAGCAAATAGGCTACGAGTAGATTTCATGTAGCTCATGGGTGTATTTTATGACTCGCAGTTATCGAGCACGAGCTGTGCCTAACATTGTATTAGACATCCATTTCGCGGCTTGCGTAGAGTAGTTTTTGACCCTCGTAAGTCTTTGGTGATAGCGTTTCACCATGTCCACGACCCTGAAATTTCCTGCTGACACTTCCACCCGCTGCCGGGGCAGCCTGCTCGGGCTGGCGGTTGGCGACGCGCTCGGCACGACGCTGGAGTTCAAATCTCCCGGCACCTTCCAACCCTTGCAGGACATGGTCGGCAGCGGGCCTTTCGGTCTGAAGCCGGGTCAGTGGACCGACGACACGTCCATGGCGCTGTGCCTGGGCGAGAGCCTGCTGGCGTGCAAGGGATTCGACGCGCGCGACCAAGATGGAACGTTACTGCCGCTGGTGGAGCGAGGGTTACCTGAGCTCGACGGGAACGTGTTTCGACATCGGCATCACCGTGCGCGGGGCGTTGGGCCGGTTCCAGCGGGATGGCGACCCGTTCGCGGGTTCAACCGACCCGCAGACGGCGGGCAACGGCTCGCTGATGCGCTTGGCAGCGGTGCCGTTGTTCTTCGCCAAAGCGGGCACGCGCGCGGCCGTGGCACGGGCGGCGGAGAGTTCGCGCGCGACCCACGGGGCCGCGGCGGCGGTAGACGCCTGCCGGTACATGGCGGCGTTGATCGTCGGCACGCTGGCCGGGGGCATCAAAGGAAGAATTATTATCCCCGCGCTTTGCACCCGCCGACGCCCCGGATTTGTGGAGCGTACACCCGTTGGACCCGGCGGTGGACGCGGTGGCGGCGGGTTCGTTCCGCACGAAGCCGGACGGTTTGATCCGCGGCACGGGCTACGTCGTCGCCAGCCTGGAAGCGGCGTTGTGGGCGTTCGCGCGCGGGGAGTCCTTCGAGGAGGGCACGCTGCTGGCGGTCAACCTCGGCGATGACGCCGACACCACCGGCGCTGTGTACGGTCAGCTCGCGGGGGCGTTCTACGGCGAGGACAATATTCCCACGCGCTGGCTCGAACGGCTGCACCTGCGGGCCGCAATCGCGGAAATGGCGGAACGGTTGTGGCAGGAGGGCGCACCGTAGGGCGGATTATCCACAGATTTCGCAGATTTCCGCAGATTGGAAGAGGGAAAAGGAAGCAGTTACTCCGGCCATTCTTCTTTCTAAATCTGCGGAAATCTGTGGATAAATTCTTTTTTCGCTAAAGTTTTCCCGGCTCGTGCGTTCTATCTCATGTGGAACCACTTGCCCTGCCCAATTCGTCCGCACCGGCACGCCGTCTCTGGCGCGACCCGCGCGTGTACCAAATCACGGCGTTGACGGGACTGCTCCTGTACGGGGTCCGCGCGCTCGACTTCGAGATCGGCGCAGCGCAGGCGGCCGTCACGCTGGCCGCCGTGCTCGCCGCGCAATGGCTTTGCACCCGCCTGTTCACCGGAGGGAGCGTGTTTGAACCCCGGAGCGCCCTGATCTCCGGGTTGTCGCTCTGCCTGCTGCTGCGCACGAACTCCCTCTGGCTCGCCGCCGCCGCACCCGCCGCCGCCGTCGCCAGCAAGTTCCTGCTGCGCTGGAACGGCAAGCACCTCTTCAACCCGACCAACTTCGCACTCGTGGGAATGCTCCTTTGCGCGGACGGCTGCGCGTGGGTGTCGCCGGGGCAATGGGGCAGCGTGGCGTTCTTTGCGTTCGCGATGGTGTGCGCGGGCGGCATGGTGGTCACCCGTGCGGGCCGGGCGGACGTGGCGCTGGCGTTTTTGACGTGTTACCTCGGGTTGTTGTTCGCGCGTTCGGCGTACCTGGGCGAACCGCTCGAAATCCCGCTCCACCGCGCGCAGAGTGGCACGATCCTGCTCTTCGCGTTTTTCATGATCTCGGACCCGCGCACCACGCCCGACTCGCGCGCGGGTCGGCTGGTGTTCGCCGCCCTGGTGGCC
>CAXTOX010000161.1:2846-8331 GCA_964245885.1 uncultured Chthoniobacterales bacterium
GCTGGTACGTGCAGTTCCGGCTCTTTCGCACCAACGGTCTCCTGTGGAGCCTCGCCGCGTTCTCGCTGCTCGTGCCATTGCTCGACTGGCTGCTGCCCGGCGAGCGTTACCGCTGGCATCGTCCGGTTTTCTTTACCCGACCCGCACCTGTATTCACCTCCTATGAAATCGCCTCTGTTTCCCTTGCTGGCCTGCCTCCTGGCACTGAGCACTGACGCCCACGCTTTTTGCGGCTTCTACGTCGCCAAGGCCGACACCAAAATCTTCAATCACGCCTCCAAGGTCGTGCTCACCCGCAAAAGGGACAAGACCGTGCTCACGATGGTTAACGACTTCGAGGGCGACGCGAAGGATTTCGCCGTGGTCGTCCCCGTGCCGACGTTCCTCGAAAAAGGCCAGATCCACGTCGGCAACCAGGCAACCGTGGAACATCTCGATGCCTATTCCGCGCCGCGGCTGGTGGAATACTGGGACGGCGATCCGTGCCAGATGCTCATGTACGACAAGATGACGCGCGCGCAGGGGATGACCGCAGCCGCCCCCGCACTCTCCGGCGTCGCGCGCGCCAAGGAACTCGGTGTGCACATTGAGGCGCAGTACACCGTCGGCGAGTACGACATCGTCATCCTCTCCGCCGAGCAGAGCAACGGCTTGGAAACGTGGCTCACCGAGAGTGGCTACAAAATTCCCGCCGGCGCGGCCGACGTGCTCGACGGCTACATCAAACAAAAGATGCGCTTCTTCGTGGCCAAGGTGAACCTGGAGGAAAAGAAGAAGGCGGGTTTCAGCTTCCTGCGTCCGATCCAGGTCGCCTATGAAAGCCCGAAGTTCCTGCTGCCGATCCGGCTGGGCATGGTCAACGCCGACGGGCCGCAGGAGTTATTTGTCTTCGCGCTGACCGACAGCGGCCGGATTGAGACGACGAACTACCGCACCACCAAGCTGCCCACGGGCATGGACGTGCCGCTCTATGTGAAGGACACGTTCGCGGATTTTTACCGGGCGATGTTTGACCAGCAGGTCAAGGAAAAGAAGATGACGACGGTCTTCGAGGAATACGCCTGGGACATGGGCTGGTGCGATCCGTGCGCGGCCGAACCGCTCACGAACGATGAACTCAAAGGCCTGGGCGTTTTCTGGCTCGACGGCGCGGACGGCGGCCCGATGGTCACGCCCGGCGGTTCGCGGCGCACGCGGCCGACCCCGCCGCCGATGGGCGTGGGCGCGCAAAACGTGTACGTGACCCGGCTGCACCTGCGCTACGACAAGGCGCATTTCCCCGAGGACCTGGTGTTCCAGGAAACGGGGGACCGCACGAACTTTCAAGGCCGGTACGTGCTGCGCCACCCGTGGACGGGTGAAGCCAAGTGCGACGCCGGCAAGAAATACCTCGCCGGGTTGCCCGAACGTCACCGCACCGAGGCCAAAGCCCTAGCCGATCTGACCGGCTGGGAGCTGCCCGACATTTACAAGAAGATGGGCTTCGACGCCGAAGGGCCGAAAGTCAGCGCCGACGACCGCAAGTGGTATCAGAAGATGTGGGGGAACTGAACTGGCCAAGTTGCAGGCAAGGCGTCATGGGCGTCGGCCCGCGCACTCTGGGGGTACGGGCTATTTTCAACACGGAGACACGGAGGACACGGAGACCGGAGGAGTAAAACGTGGCGTGGGGAAAGGAGTGACGCGGTAAGCGCGAGGTAGAAGCTGCTTTCCCCTTCTTGCCACCACGTTCTGCGCGTCTTTTTTCCTTCCTCCGGTCTCCGTGTCCTCCGTATCTCCGTGTTGAAAGAACACGTTCCCTACCGCACGCAGGCAATTGTCGATTGCGTCCGGCTTGCCACGTGTCAGCAGTCTCTCACGTCGACTGCTTCTTCTGGTAGCCCAACCAGTCAGGGTTCTGCGCGGTGCCGTCGAACTGCCACGTCGTCTTGTACAACTCCGACTCACCCCGGGCTGCCGCCACCTTCGTCTTGGACAATAGCGCGGCCACCTGCTCCTTGTTCATCGGCTTGTACGTCTTCGCCGCCTGGAACGCCTGCTCCAAAATCTCCGGCTTGTCGATGCCGGTGATCACCACCGACACCGGCAGACTCATGGAAAAGTGCAGCATGTCGATGGGGGCGCACGTCTTCGTGTCGAGAATGTAGGGGTCGCCGAAGGTCTTCATCGCCAGCGGTGCGATCTCTTCCTTGATCAACTCCGGCAGCACCTGCGCGGCGAACGAACGATAGTGCGCGTCCATGACGTTGATGGGCATTTGCACCGTGTCGAAGTGGAAGTCGTACGACTTCGCCACCTGGAGCATCCGCAGGTGGATGAGCGGGTCCTTGTGGCCGGTGAACCCGATGAAACGCAGCTTGCCCTGTTTTTTCGCGTCGAGGAACGCCGCCATCGCGCCGTCCTCCTGGAAAATCTGGTCCGGGTCTTCCATGCGGATAATCTCGTGGTGTTGCACGAGGTCCAGCCGGTCGGTCTGGAGCCGCGTGAGCGACTCTTCGATCTGGCGCATGGCCGACTTCTTGGTGCGGCCGTCGATCTTGGTCATCTGGAAAACCTTGTCGCGGTAGCCGTCCTTGAGCGCCTTGCCCGCGCGCAGTTCACTGGTGCCCAGGTTGTAGTCCCAGCAGTTGTCCATGAACGTGATGCCCCGGTCGATGGCACTGCGCATCAGTTTAGTCGTTTCCTCCTCGGTGGGAATCTTGCCGAGGTGGTAGCCGCCCATGCCGATGAGGGAAACCATCTCGCCCGTGCTGCCGAGGGGCCGGTAGACCATGTCGCCCTTGCGTTGTTCGCCGGGCATCGGGCCGTCGAGCAACGGCAGGTCGGCCGGGGCGGAGATCAGGGTGTTGACGGCCTCGGCCTTGTTGGCGGTGTCGGTCTCGGGGCTGCCGGCGCGGGTGAGGCCGCGAGCGGCGGTGAGTCCGGCGACGGCGGCAGCGGAAGTTTTCAGGAAAGAGCGGCGGGTGGAATCCATGAAAGCTAAAACGCAGGTGCCCACGGCGGGGGACGCACGATTTTCTGCGCCCGCCGGGATGCTGGGGGCCGAAGTCCTCTTGATCACTCCATGCACAACGTTCCTTCCAAGCTCTTTCGTCGGCTGGTGATCGTCACGTCGGTCGCCGTCACGCTGCTCGCCGCGTCCGGGTGCATGGACACCCCGATTATCGGCGACGACATCCGCGTCGTCCGCGACTCGCCGCACTACTTGCGGGAGGCTTATCTCTTTGCCGACAAGGACCCGGTCAGCGACGCGGACGAAAGTTTCCGCACGGGCAACCGCCGCCTCTATGGGGCCATCGCGTTCGGCACGTACTATCCCGGTTGCGCGCCCGGCGTGGGCGAAAAACTCGCGCGACGCTACGGCACGATCCTTCTGCCGGAAACCGCCGGCACCGTCGAAACCGACGCGCAGGAATACTACCGCAGCAAGGTCACGATCTACGCGGCGGCGTACAACGCGGAGATGGTCAGTCTGCTCGGTGCGTCCCGCTTGCATCCGCGCTGAAGAAGGATGAGCCGCAGAAGGCGCAAAAAACGCAAAAGGGAAGAAGGAGTTGTACAACTTACGCGATCCATCTCGGCTGACTTCTCTGCTCCCTTTTGCGTTTTTTGCGCCTTTTGCGGCTAAAACTCTACCTCCGCTGCTTCCCCTTTGCGGCTTGGCGGACTCTGCGCGAGGTTTTCTTCTAAAGCGCCATGTTCAAAGCCCTCGATACCCAGATCAACGCCACGCTTGCCGAAATCGCCGCCCGCGGCCTCTTCAAGCGTGAGCGAATCATCTCCACCCCGCAGAGCAACCACATTGCCACCGACGACGGCAAGGAGGTGCTCAACTTCTGCGCGAACAATTACCTGGGCCTCGCCGACCATCCCGAGATCATCGCCGCCGCGCGGCACGCGCTGGATGAATGGGGCTTCGGAATGGCGAGCGTGCGCTTCATCTGCGGCACGCAGGAAATTCACAAGGAACTCGAACGTGCCCTGTCCACCTTCCTGGGCACGGAGGACACGATCCTGTATCCCTCGTGCTTCGACGCCAACGGCGGGCTGTTCGAGGTGCTGCTAGCCGCCGAGGATGCCGTCATCAGCGACGAACTCAACCACGCGAGCATCATCGACGGCATCCGCCTGTCTAAGGCCAAGCGGTTCCGCTATAAAAACAACGACATGGCCGACCTCGAAGCGCAGCTTCAGGCCGCCGCCGCCGCCGGTGCGCGGCACAAGCTGATCGCCACCGACGGGGTGTTCTCGATGGATGGCACGATCTGCAATCTGGAGGGCGTCTGCGACCTCGCGGAGAAGTACGGTGCGCTGGTGATGTTCGACGATTGCCACGCGGCGGGGTTCCTCGGAGTGACAGGGCGGGGGACACACGAGCATTGCGGGGTGCTGGACCGGGTGGATATCATCACCGGCACGCTTGGCAAGGCGCTCGGCGGGGCCAGCGGCGGGTACACGAGCGCGCGGAAGCCGATCATCGACCTGTTGCGGCAGCGTTCGCGGCCTTACCTGTTTTCCAACACGGTTGCGCCGTGCGTCGTGGCGGCGTCGCTGAAGGCCATCGAGATGATCACCATCTCGACAGAATTGCGCGACCGGCTGGAGGAGAACACGCGCTACTTCCGCGCCGGACTGGAGAAGACGGGGTTGACGATCAAACCGGGCACGCACCCCATCGTGCCGGTGATGTTGGGAGACGCGGCGTTGTCGCAAAAGTTCGCCGCGCGGATGCTGGAAAAAGGCGTGTACGTCGTTGGGTTTTTCTATCCCGTGGTGCCCGAGGGAACCGCGCGCATCCGCACGCAGGTGTCCGCCGCGCACACGAAGGAGGACCTGGATTTTGCGATCCGCGCGTTCGCGGAGGTGAAGGAGGAACTAGGGATTGTTCACAATACAGTTGGAGGCTGACCGCCATTAGATTACCGGCAAGAGTCGGAATTTAGCCACAGATTGCGCAGATTTCCGCAGATGGGAGAAGGAAAAGAGTCACTGGGACCGCTGCTTTCCCCTCTGCCAATCTGCGGAAATCTGCGTAATCTGTGGCTAAATTCTGTCCTCACTGGCGGGACTTTTGCCGGAGGTCTAATTTTGGGAAGACGTTCAACACAACTAAAAAGCACGCGGCTAACCTGATCGTCAAGATGGGAGGCAACACTCGCCTGATAGCCGCTTCGCAGGCGGCGGAAATCCTGGAGTTGAAGGTCGTCGAACCGGATAAGTTGCGCGCTCTGAGAGAAATTGCGACGGAGAACGAACAGATCGTATATTAGCTGGTTCTCTTCCGGGTTGTTCCGCAGATGCGGAGGACATTTCGCTATCGTGCAAAGTCGCGTGCTCTTATCGACTGGATTGTGGAGGCTTGTTCCAGTTCGTTCCCATTCATAAAATGCAGCGTTGCGTAATTTGTACCCGACCGTCTGTGCGGCGAACGGTGATGGTTGTTTATCGAGTGAAAAGACGGTTTTTCTCGGCGATGGAGCGGCGT
>CAXTOX010000162.1:0-8068 GCA_964245885.1 uncultured Chthoniobacterales bacterium
GTAGGGTTAAACTCCCTTTAAGCTGTTTTGCCCACAGTCCTTGGTGAGGCGGGGGACGGCGTTGCATGGCCGGGGCTCCGTCGACACAGGATGGAGTATCGTTGATGGGCAGCACCAGAGCCCTGCTTCTCGCCGGAGCCGTGGCGCTCGGCGTTGCCGATGCCGCCCAGGCGGCAGACCTGCCGCTGGCCCCGCCCCTGCCCAGCTACGTGCCGGAGCCGGTCGCGTTCTCGAGCTGGTACATCCGCGGCGACGTCGGCGCGGGCCTCTCGTTCGGACCCGACATCCGGTCGACTTTCTTCGACGAGACGACGGGCGACCTCGTGCCGGACTACGCGGAGGTCCGTCAGATCGGCCGCGACCGGCAGCGCCTGGGCGACTCGGGCTTCGTGGACATCGGCGTCGGCTACCAGTTCAACAACTGGCTGCGCCTGGATGCGACCGCCGAGGTCCGCTCGGCGGCCCGGTTCTCCACCGTCGAGCACTACAGCAACATCATCGTCACGAGCACGCTCGGCCTGCGCGCGCTGAACATTAACTAACTTCCCAACCAACCTCCCGCTCATGCCTCCGTCCCTCGGTCAGTCCGTCCTCTACGTGCCGCTCGCCAATGAGCCGGCGCAGTCCTTCGTCGCCGCTGCCACCGGTCAGCCCGTCGGTGAAGCCGTCGTGCCGCCCGTGCCCTATCCGCAGGGGTTCCGCGCGGCCACCGTGGTCGGCTTCGTCGGCCAGCCCGCGCAACGCCGCGTCGCCCTGCTCGTCTACAAACAGCCGGGCGACCCGTTTCGGGGTGACGAAGACGCGTGGGTGCAGCGCCTGGGCGACGTGCCGTACTCCGAACACGGCGCGCCCGGCACCTGGACGCACCTCCACGGTGCCGTCGTGAAGGCGAAGTAAACCCTGACCCAAAATCTGCCGTTGCCCGCGCGTCCTCTCCTGCCATGAGTTCATCCAACTCTCCCTGGGTCCACGTCACGCTTGCCGACGTGCAGGCGTGCATTCCCGCGGAAGCATTGTCGCTGGCGCAGACGCGCGCGGCGCAACGGCAACTCCCCGACCCGTTCACGGCCCACCAACCTAAAATTGTGGCACGGGTCCGCAACAAGGTCGCCGTCGCTCCCGGCGCGCGGCTCAGCGCCGACGGGTTGGCGGTGCCGCCCGAGCTGGCAGGCCAGACCGCGCTCCTGATCGGCTACGGGATCGTCCTGCCGGTCTCGGCGGCACAGCCCGACCTGCTCGGCCCCGAGATCCTGGCGGCCGTCAAACAGGCGGAAAAAGACCTCGACGACGCCGCGGCGGGGCGGTTCGCCGTCTCGCTGCCCGACGACCCGCTGCCGTCCAACCCGGTGGCGTCTTCCGGTCCCGTGCAGACGGTCGGTGGCCACCTGCGCGAAGCCACCCGCGACAGCCTGCGCGGCCTGTAAACGCCGCCTTCTTCATGTGGTCACGACGCTGCGCCGCCGTGTCTGCGCTGATGGGACGCGTCTTCCAGAACCAGACGCGGCGACGCAGCGCCGCGACCACATTTCGAGTCGAAGCATTTCTAGTAATACTTCGTCAAGTGTTGTAAGTACTTCAACGGCAACATTTGTTTTGCCGGTGATTTCTCACCATTTTGCCTGTTTCGCGGTGCTCTCTCCGAGGAGAAGCCGTGAAACTCTGCCATGCTCAGAGCACCTGACGAAGTATTACTAGGCCTCGCCACCCACCGCGCGCCCGCGCAAACGTCCCCGCCCGTCCCCTACGGCCAGCCGGTCGTGCTAACCCGGGAACAAGCCCAGGCGCAGAGCAAAACCCGGATGGCCAGCGCGCAGACCCAGTACCCGCGCGATCCGGGCCCGGGCGAGCGGGCTAACCCTCCCGAGGGATGGACGGCCGCGTTCGCCGCCCTCCGGGAACGGATCGACCGGCTGGAAACCGACGTGCGCCAACTCCAGACGCCGCGCTCGGCGTGACGAACCTCGTGCACCGGCGCAAGGCGTCGGCGCGGCGGCCACGGCCGCCAGCGGGCAGCGCACGAGCGGCCCGCCGGCCGGGATGAGCGAAACGCTCCAGAACCCCCTCCACACGCCGACCGGTGGCGTGAGCGTCGTCCCGAGGTAGGGTTGCCCCTCCGAGGCAATCCTAGATCTTCTGGATGGAACGTCGGACCACGAACACGGTTTCCAAACCAAATTTGGATTGCCTCGGAGAGGCAACCCTACCTTGTTTGGACAGGTTGGCCCGGGGCGAGTGCCCGCACCCCGGACCAACCTTTTGCCCAACATGGGTCAGGAACGATGGCTCGCTCCTGGAAAAGGATTACTTCGTGATGATCTGCCCGTTGCCGAAGTCGTAGAAAAACCGGTAGCCGTTCGTGTTGTAGTGCCCCGCTTGACTCGGGTTCGGGTAATAGTATAACACCGTGTTCAAGCTGAAATCATACAGATACGGAAACGGGAAGGTCGGCGACGTGTAGAAGAACCCGTTGCTCTCGAAGTCGTAGAAGTACACCCCGCGGTGGCCGTCGGCCGCGTCGAAGACGTATTCGTAGCCGAGGTCGAAGTGGTACACGTAGTGTGGGTCCGCAAGGTAGCTGTAGTACCCGAAGTAGTTGCCGTTAGTGAACGACAGGTAGTAAGCGCCGCTGCCCAGGGACGCCTGGCCGGTGAAAAACGTCGGCAGCACGAGGTCGTAGTACCGGTACACGTTGCCCGACGGCGTGCCGGCGAGTTGAAACGGGTTGGACGCCGCCACGGCTTTGCCGTCGCTTTGCAGCGCCAGCGCCGTGATCTGCCGCGCGTTGCCGCCGATGTCGAAGCCGCTGTCCTGCGTGCCGTCGCTCCCGTAGCGCGCCACCCCGTTGACCGGCGAGTTGATCAACCCGCCCTGGCTGTAGAGCGCGCCGCCCACCAGGATCGTGCCGTCGGGCTGGACGATCACCGAGTCGGCCTCGTTGACGAGGAGGTTGCCCGTCGGATAGAAGTTCGTGTCGAGGCTGCCGTCGGCGTTGAGCCGCAGCAGGGGTTCCAGGTTGCTGATGCCGTCGAACGTGCTGTAGCCTCCGCCGACGAGCACCTTGCCGTCGGCCTGCACCGCCAGCGACAGGACGCCGCCGTTGCCCACGCCCGCGCCGACGTTGAAGGTCGTGTCGAGCGTGCCATTGGCGTTGAGCCGGGCCACGCCGTTCGCCGCCTGCCCATCGTACGCGCCGAAATAGCCCCCGATGAGGATCTTGCCGTCGGCCTGCACCACGATGCCGCGCACGCCATCGCCGTAGCTGTTCGCGGCGGTTCCCGCGCCGCCCGCGTTGAATGACGTGTCCACGCTGCCGTCGGCGTTGAGCCGCACGAGGCCCGCGACGCGCACGCCGTTGAAGCTCTGGAACGCGCCGCCGACGAGGATCTGGCCGGTGGGCAGCACCCGGACCGCGTAGGCCGTGCCGACCGTGCCGCCGTCGTCCACGACGCCGCTGCCGACGTTGAACGACGCGTCGAGGCTGCCGTCGGCGTTCAGGCGCACGACCCCGCCGCCGGCGGTCTGGTTGAGCACCGTGAAGCTGCCGGCGGCGAGCACCTTGCCGTCGGGCTGCACGGCCACGGCCTGCACGCTGATCCCGGGGCTGCCGTACGCGCCGATGGCCAGGCCGGGATTGAAGGCGTCGAGGCTGCCGTCGGTGTGTACGCGCGCCACGCCGCTGCGGCTCTGCCCCTGGAACGTGGTGAACGAGCCTCCGACGATGGTCTGGTCGTCGCCTTGCACCGCGACGGCGCGCACGAAGCCGTTGGCAGCGGCGCCAACCGCGAAGGCCGGGTCCTGGTCGCCGGGGGTCTGGGCGGACGCGGGACGGGCCACGCACAGGGGCAGGACGGCGGCGCACAGCAGCCGGAGGGAACGGGGAGCGGACCTCGGGAGGGGGTTCAGTCTCATCGGGACAGCGGCGCGAAAAGAGGCCGCTACATCCTGGTTTCTCGTAAAAACCGGCCAAAGGATTCGCGGTTTTTTCCCGAATGTGCGCGGCCGGCTTGCCGAAACCCTTCCGGTTTCCTAGATTGACATGTTGTGCCCGATGCCTCTCTGAACTCGACGGCCGGCGGCCACGCGGGCTTCGTCAGCACGCAATGGGGTCTGTTGCTCGCCGCCGCGAACCAGCCGAAGGACGACGCGGCCGTCCGGGCCGCTTGGGAGGATCTTTACCGGGTCTACTGCTACCCGGTTTACGCCTTCATCCGCCGCCGCCAGTACCCCCGTCCGGCGGCCCAGGACCTGACGCAGGACTTCTTCGTACACCTCGTGGAAAAAGGGACGCTCAGCCGGGCGGACCCGGGGAAAGGCCGCTTCCGCACCTTCCTGCTCGGCGCCCTGGAGTATTTCCTCGCGGACGCCGCCCGCCGCGAGCATGCCCAGAAGCGCGGCGGCGGCTCGCGCCTCGTCTTCCTGGACGATCCGGACACCGCCGAGCACGAATACGAACTCGCCGCGCCGGTGTGGAGGACTCCCGAGCGGATCTTCGACGCGCGCTGGGCCGCCGCGATGCTCGGGATGGTCTTCAAACGGCTGCGCGCGGAAATGACGCGCGGCGGCAAGGAGGCGCTGTTCGAGGCGTTGCAGGATTACGTGGTGGGAACCGCGGATGCGCCGCTCCAGCAGACGGCAGACGCGCTGGGCCTCACGCTTCCCGCGCTCAAGAGCAGCATCCACCGGCTGCGGACCCGCTACGGGGTCCTGTTGCGCGAGGAGGTCGCGCGCACGGTGATCAATCCCGCCGACGTGGAGGCGGAGATGCACCACCTGCGCACCGCTTTGCGGGCGGACTGAGAATGCAAAATGCAAAAGTCCGGAAGGCCGCAGGGATGATCGGCGGAGACTCCGCTGATGGCTAACCGTTTCCGCTGCTTACTTTTGCATTTTGCATTTTGCATTTTGCATTAGAATGACGCGTCGTGAACGCACCGCCGTCGTCCAAGGTGTGCCGCGTGTGTGGCAAGACGTTTGCCCCGCACGGCAGCGGGACGGTGCGGCTTTGTCTCGGGTGCCTGTTCGATCCCGTGCCCGCCGGCGAGGAAGAAGAAGCGACGCCGCGGCCGGCCACCCCTCGCACCGACAGGCCGCTCGCCGAAGCGAAGCTGTGTTTCGCGCATTACGAGATCGAGGCGGGCCCGGACGGCACCCCCCTCGAGCTGGGCCGCGGGGCGATGGGCGTCACGTACCGCGCGCACGACACGACCCTGCGCTGCGCGGTCGCCTTGAAGGTGGTCAGCCCCGAACTCGCCGACAACCCCCGCGCCCGCGCCCGTTTTTTGCACGAGGCCCGGGCCGCGGCCCGGCTGCGCCACCCGCACGTCGCCAGCGTGCTCTTCTTCGGCGAACGACCCGCCGACCACCAGCCTTTCTACGCCATGGAACTGGTCGAGGGCGAGACCTTGCAGGCGCGGGTGCGCCGCGCGGGAGGATTGCCGGTGGACGCCGCGCTGGAGATCGGCGCGCAGATCGCCGGCGCGCTCGCCGCCGCCGAGGCGCAGGGCCTCACCCACCGCGACCTCAAACCCGCCAACGTGATGCTCGTCCAGGGCGCGGAGGTCCACGTGAAAATCATCGACTTCGGCCTGGCCAAGGCCGTGTCGGTCGAATCCCCGGACGGGCTGCCGCTGACGCAAACCGGCGACTTCGTCGGCACGCCCGCCTTTGCCAGCCCGGAGCACTTCAACGTCTGGCAGGAGATCGACGTGCGCTCGGATTTCTACGCTTTGGGCGCGACGTTGTGGTACGCGCTGACCGGCCGCACGCCCGTCACCGGCCGCACCCTGGCCGACATCCGGGACCGGCAGCTCCACGCGCCGCTGCCGCTCGGGCAGCTTCGCGCCGCCCGCGTGCCGCCGCCGCTGGCGAGGTTGTTGCAATCCCTCCTCTCCCCCTTGCCCGCAGACCGTCCGCAGACCGCGCGCGCCCTGGGCGAGGCGCTGGAACGCTGCCGCGCGCAGATCGCGGACGGGATGCTGCCCGCACCCTGGCGGCGGACCGCGCTGGTGCTCGCGGCCTCGGGGGTCCTCTTCGCCGCCGTTCTGGCGGGGTGGATGTTCCACGAACGCCACGGAACGCCCGCGCTGCCGCCGTCCATCCTGGATAAATCGGTCGCGGTGCTCCCGTTCGAGAATCTTTCCGTGGACAAGGACAGCGCGTTCTTCGCCGACGGCGTGCAGGGCGAGATCCTCACCGACCTGGCCAAGGTCGCGGAGCTGAAAGTCATCAGCCGCGCCAGCGTCATGCAATATCGCAGCGACGCGCCGCGCGACCTGCGCGAGATCGCCGCCGCCCTCGGGGTGGCGCACCTCCTGGAGGGCAGCGTCCAGCGCGCCGGCGGCAAGGTGCGGGTCAGCGCCGAGCTGATCGACGCGCGCACGGGCACCCAACTGTGGGCGGAAAAGTACGACCGGCCGCTCGACGACGTGTTCGCCATCCAGAGCGACATCGCGCAGTCCATCACCGACCAGCTCCAGATCCGGCTCACCGCGCGCGAAAAAGCCGCCGTCGAGGAACGGCCCACCGCCGACCTGGCCGCCTACGATCTCTACCTGCGCGCCAAGGAGTTGTTCGACGCGAGCGAGCCCCGCGGCGACGAGGCCAAAAAAGCGACGCCGGAAATGGTGCGGCTGCTCAACGAGGCGGTGGCGCGCGACCCGAACTTCGTGACCGCCTATTACCTGCTCACGCGGATCCACGAGGAAGCGCACTGGTACAACTTCGATCCCTCCCCCGCCCGCGAGGCGCTCGCCGAAGAAGCCCTCGCCACCCTCGTGCGCCTGCGGCCGGACGCGGGCGAGGCGCATCTCGCCCGCGCGGTCCACATCTATCACTACTACGACTACACGGGCGCCCTGCACGAACTCGACCTCGCCGAACGCACCCTGCCCAACAACGCCGACATTTTCCTGTACCGCGGTTCGATCTTCCGCCGCCAGGGCCGGACGGAGGAATGCGTGCGCGAGTACGAAAAAGGCATCTCCCTGAATCCGCGCGGCCGGTATCCGCTCAGCCAACTGGGGATCAGCCAACTGGGGATGCACCGCTTCGAAGACGTGAAGCGCACCCTGGACCGCCTGGTCGCCATCACGCCGGACAATCTTTATTTCCGCGCGGACCGATTGAAGATCGACCTGTACAGCCGCGCCGATCCCCACGCCGCCGCGGCCGGCATCCCGCCCCTGTTGGACCGAGGCCCTGCCGCGGCCGAAGCCGTGGCGGGCGTCGCCCTCGAAGTCGCGCTCTGCACGCGGGACGCCGCCTCCGGGGCTCGCGCGCTGGCCGCCACGCCGGCTCTGGAGATCACCAGCGACATGCTCGGGCAGGATTTCCCGCACGCTTACTTCGAAGGGTTGGTCGCCCGGCTCGGCGGCGATTCCGTCCGGGCGCAAGCCGCCTTCGAGCAGGCGCGCCGGGTCATGGAGCCGAGGGTTGCCGAGACGCCCGACAACGCCGTGCGTCTGATCATCCTCGGCACGATTGACGCCAGCCTCGGGCGCAAGGCGGACGCCATCGCGGAAGGCGAGCGGTGCGTGCAGGTGCTCCGGCAGATGGGAGATCATTTTCTGGCCCCGTACTGCACCACGCTGCTGGCCGCGATCTACGCGAACACCGGGGAAAAAGACCTGGCGCTCGCCCGGCTCGGCGAGGTGGTCAACCAGCCGGGGAACGCCTACTACGGTTTTCTCCGTCTGCACCCGTTGTGGGACCCGTTGCGCGGCGACGCCCGCTTCGAGGAACTCCTGCGGCAGGCTGCGCCGCCCGATCTGCGGGACGCCCCGGCGAACTTTCCGGCGCCGACGGGGAACGCCGCGCCCTGAACTTACAGCCTTTTCCGCTTGCGCGTCCGGTTCCCAGCCCCGGCAGGGGCGCAAGAGTTTAGCCCACGGCGCAAGCCGTGGGTCGACCAGGTCGAACGGGCAAGCCCCGGCAGGGGCGGAAGAAAAGACGCGGGCCTTCCACGGACCATCGCGCCGGTTTTCTGACGCCCCTGCCGGGGCTTTGACGTGGATAGAATCCTTTCCCACGGCTCACGCCGTGGGCTAAACTCTTGCGCCCCTGCCGGGGC
>CAXTOX010000163.1:0-7259 GCA_964245885.1 uncultured Chthoniobacterales bacterium
GCCGCCGCATGGACCGGCAGATGGGGACCAACCAGGCGTTCAACGCGGGCGGCAACATGTTTGCCGCGCTGGCGCTCGGGGCCATCGGGTACTACCTCGGCATGAAATGGATGTTCTACCTCGTGGGCGGGTTGTGCATCGCGGCAGTGACGTGCATTGCCTTCATCCGGGCAGGCGACATTGACTACGACCTTGCGCGGGGCGCGGACGGCGAGCTGGACCAGAAAAAAGCCGGGCAAACGCAGGGCGGCGTCCTGCAAGGAATCAAAGACCTGCTCACAGGGTTCGCAGAACTCTTCAAGCAGCGCACGGTGCTGATTTTCATGGCGTCGGCGGTGATCTTCCATTTCGCCAACGCCGCGATGGTGCCGCTTGTCACTCAGATGCTCGCCAGGAACGCAGGCGCACAGACCGCCATCCTCTACACGAGCGGCTACATGGTGGCCTCGCAGTTGGTGTTTCTCATCGTCGCGGCGGTCAGCGGGCGACTGGCGTCCAAAATCGGGCGCAAGCCGCTCTTTCTTTTCGCGTTCGCCGCGCTCGCGGTGCGCGGCGTCCTTTACACGCTCAGCGACAAACCGGCAGCGCTGATCGCCGTGCAATGCATGGACGGGTTGGGCGCGGGCATCTTCGGAGTCGTCAGCGTGCTCATCGTTGCCGACCTAACCAAAGGCACGGGGCGTTTCAACGCCGCGCAGGGAGCCATTGCCACGGCACAGGGCTGCGGCGCGTTCCTGAGCAACTACGTGGGCGGCGAGGTGGCCAAGCACATGGGCAACGACTTCACGTTTTACATGCTGGCAGGCATCGCCGCCGCAGGTCTCGCTTTCTTCTGGCTGCTCATGCCGGAGACCAAGGAGAAAGCCAGCGATGCGTGCGACACGGACGGGGCAGGCATTCAGGTCGCACCCGCCGCCGCGTGATCTGAAACCAGCGCCAGCTTTATGAATCCGTCTCGCGAAGACTTCCGCTCCCTCGACGCTTCCGGCATCTTGAGCTGGGTGCATTTCGGCGACCTGCACCTCACCACCAAGCACGAGCAAAACTATCAGGACCTGCTTGCCCTCATCGCGGAGGCCAACGTTCACCTCGCAGGCGAGAATGGCGTGAATTTCGCCGTCCTGCCCGGTGACAACACGGACAATGGCCGTGAGGAACAGTACCGCCTCCTGCGCCGCGCGCTGGACGGCTTACGGCTACCGATCCATGCGCTGCCGGGCGACCACGATATCCAGAGCGGCAGCCTGGACCTGTTCAAACAGTACCTGGAACCCGGTCTACCCAAGAGCTTTGTCGCGGGGCGCTGCCGCTGCGTGTTCTTGAACTCCGTGGACATCGAGGGCAAGAAAGGTTTCGGTCACGGTCCCGCGCAATTGGCGTACCTCACCCGGGAGCTGGCGGAAGGGGAGCGCAGGCAGGAGCGGGTGATCCTCTTTATGCACGCCTACCCGAGTGAACTCGGGGACGCAGCGCCTGCCGTCACCGGGCTGATTCGGCGCGGCGGCGTGGTGCGCATCGTGGAGATGGGGCACACGCACTACAACGAGGTTGCCAACGACGGGCGCGTGATCTACGCCGCCACGCGTTCGACCGGCCAGATCGAGGAGGGGCCGGTGGGTTTCTCCATCGCCTGCTTGGACGGAGACGCCGTGAGTTGGAAATTCAAGGCGCTATCTGACCCTTGGCCCTTCGTCATGGTCACGGCACCGGCTGACATGGATTTGCTCATTGCGGCGCTCGGACCCGTGGAAGTGCGTGCCCGTGCGTGGGACGGCCGCGGCATCGTCCATGCCTCCTGCCGCGTGGACGACGGCGAATTTCGATCCATGTCCCGCACGAACGATGCGGCGGTGTGGCGTTGGGAATGGGACAGCACCCGGATCGCCGACGGAGAGCACCGGCTGACCGTGCGTGCTGAGAACATGGCGGGCGAAACGGGCGAAGACACCATCACCGCTCTCAGCGAGCAAACCGGAGCCTACGCAGCACCCGCCCGCTCGCTGGTGGACCTGGAAAATCAGATTGGCGCACACCCTGATAAGGGACTGCTCGGCACCCAGCTTGGCCCCAACAAAAATGGGCATCCGTGGTGACGCTTCGCACGACCACCGAACCCTTTTTCCGGCCCCTGCCGGCACTTTGCTTTCCGATGACTTTTTCTGACCTGTCTTCCATTTCTCTGTCCGCAGCGGCCACCTGGCTCATTGCGGGGTTGACCATCGCCTGCGTTCTCGGGCGTCCCCGAAACCTACCCGAGGCAATTTGGGCTGCCGCCGGTGCGGGTCTCCTGGTCGTCTGCGGCCTGCTGCCGTGGCGCGATGCGTGCCACGCCGTGGGCAAGGGGCTGGACGTTTACCTGTTTCTCACGGGCATGATGCTGCTCTCCGAACTCGCGCGGCGCGAGGGGGTGTTTGACTGGTGCGCGGCTATCGCCGTCGCACACGCCAAGGAATCTCCCGTGCGCCTGTTCTGGCTGATCTACGGTGTGGGGGTGGTCATTACCGTCTTCTTGTCCAACGACGCAACGGCGGTTGTCATGACCCCCGCTGTGTTGGCAGCGACCAAAGCGGCCAAGGTGGAAAAACCGCTACCCTTCCTGTTCGCCTGCGCTTTGGTAGCCAATGCCGCGAGCTTCGTGCTGCCCATTTCCAACCCGGCGAACCTCGTCCTTTTTGGCGGGCACATGCCCCCTCTGTTGGAATGGCTCAAACTTTTCGGCGTCCCGTCAGTGCTTGCCATCGCGGCAACCGGAGCAGCATTATTTTTTGTGTCGCGCCACGACCTGGCCGGGAAGGTCTTTGAGTCCTCGGAATCCGCCAAGTTGTCCGCAGCCGGCAAGCTGGCGCTCGGCGGCATCGGGCTCGCGGTGGTCGTGCTGCTGGTTGCCTCGGCGTTCCGGGTGGATTTGGGAGCCCCGACGTCAGGCGTTGCCGCCGCGGCGCTCGGTCTCGTGCTGATCCAGGATCGCCGAGCACTCTGGGAAACCCCCAGGCATGTTTCCTGGAGCGTGCTGCCGCTGGTGGCGGGACTCTTCGTGGTGGTCGAAGCGGTCAACCATGCCGGAGCGCTGGACGCCAGCCGCCGGGCGCTGGCAGTGCTGGGCAAGCTGCCGCCCTGGCAGGGAGATCTCGCCGGAGCCTTCGGCGTTACGGCACTTTCCAATGTTGTCAACAATCTGCCCAGCGGTCTCATCACCGGCACGGCGGTCGTGCAGAACCAGGTCTCCGAATCGCTGCGCAACGCGCTACTCATCGGCGTGGACCTTGGGCCCAACCTGTCGGTGACCGGCTCGCTGGCGACAATTCTCTGGCTCATCGCGTTACGCCGGGAACAGCAAGAGGTCAGCGCGTGGTCTTTCCTGAAGGTCGGCCTTGTGGTGACTCCTATCGCTCTGGCACTCGCGGTCCTCGCTTCGGCTTTTCTGCATGCCAGTCCCTGATCTCGTTCGCTCAAATACGGTCGCGAGACGGCACGCAGCCGCGATTTCTCCAGCCAGCTTCCTCTCTTCACCCGTAGTCAAACGCAGTCGCCAACCAAATCCATCCGAATCCCATGAACCCAGGCATCTATCTCTTCATCATCGTTGGAGGCGTGCTCCAGGCCATGGGCAGCGCCATGAACGCGCAGCTCTACAAATCGCTTGTCAATCCGTGGCTTGCCTCGCTCGTATCCTTTTCGCTGATCGTCGCTTTCTTTCTGGCTGCCTTCGCGGTGCTCCACAAGCCGCTTCCCAGCTTGGAACAGATTATTCAAATGCCTTGGTGGGCACCGCTGGCGGGCGTCATCGGCGCGGTGGCCGTGTACGCTGGGTTGGTGCTGGTGGGCAAGGTCGGAGCGGGACCGTACACGGGATTGAACGTGACAGCGGCGCTCATTACTTCCATCGCCATCGACCACTTCGGCTGGCTCAACGTGGAGGTGCATCGCGCCCACCCGATGCGTCTGCTGGGTGCCGCCCTGATGGTTGGCGGCGTGTCGCTCATCGCCAAGTTTTGATCGGTCGGCTGCACGACACATGAAATTTTCCCTGCGGACAGCGCTCGCCACCCTCTGGGCGTTGGTGCTGGCGCTTTGCCTGGCTCTGGCGTTCTTGATGTACTCGCTCGTCGAGCAGGGTGCAGGCGCGCAGTTGCGGCAGGGAAACGAAAAGCTCGACCAGGCGGCGGACGACGCCGCCCGGCGCTTCGACCGCTACCGCGCGACCTTTGATGGCCGTCCGCTGCCGCTCAACGATCCGCAAACACGTTCGGATTTGGAAGCGATGCTTTCGGTGGCTTTTTTCGGTCACCCCGGCGTGGAGGGCGGATTTTGGCAGGGCCAGAGCGATTCACTGGCCTACGCCTTCCCGACCCACGACGGACCTAGGCAGAAGAAAGATTTACCCCAGGCAGAGTTAGGCCAGATCGAACAGGTCATCCATGATAGTCAGAACACCCGCGCGGCCCTGGACCGCCGCTACAGCGGAGAGAATGTTTCGGTCCTGCTCCACGCGGCCCCCCTGCCGGGGCCGCCGCCGGACCTTTCGGTTTGGACCATGATCCGGGTTCCATTGAGCATCGGGCAATCCTACGGGCGGCTGACCATCGGCTTAGGCGCACTGCTCTTGCTCTCCCTCGGCAGCGGGCTCTGGCTCCTGACGGCGTTGCGCCGGTGGACACGCCGCCTTGCCACCTTGGAGGAAGCCATCGCTTCCACCCCGTTAGAAGAATTGCCACCGCTCGCGCTGACGGGCGAGCGCGAGTTAGACCGGATCGTTGCCGCTTTCAACCGGCTCAATGACCGACTGAAAACGTCCCGCGAGGACAGCGCGCGCATGGGGCGCGACCTTGCGCGTGCGGACCGGCTGGCCGCGCTGGGGCGCATGGCGGCAGGTCTGGCGCATGAGATCGGCAATCCTCTGGCCGCGATGCGCCTGCGTAGCGAGAACGCTTTGGCAGCCGAACCGGAACGTGCCCAAACCGCCTTGCGCGCCATCCTGCCCCAGATTGGCCGCTTGGAAGAACTGCTTGCCGCCTTGCGGCTGTTGACCCGCATGGTCGAAATCCGGCCGCAGCCCGTACCTCTACGCACTTTCCTGCAAGCCCGGTTGGAGGAAGTTGCCCCGACGGCCAACCGCACGGAAATCACGCTGGCACTCGATCCTGAGCCAGCCGCCGAGGTGCGTTGGAACTTTGACGAAAAAAGTCTCGCCCGCGCCGTGGAAAATCTTTTGCTTAACGCCTTGCAACACTCACCGCCCGGCGGACGCATTGCGCTTGGGGCGGAGGTGTCGGCGGACCGCTGTCGGCTGCTGGTCAGCGACACCGGCCCGGGCGTTATCCCTGCCGACGCCGAGCGGATCTTCGAGCCGTTCGTGACGACTCGCGCCGAGGGCGTAGGGTTGGGCTTGAGTCTGGTGCGCGAGATTGCCGAGGCCCACGGCGGCAGCGCCCGCTGCCTTCCTTCCATCGAAGGCAAGGCGGGTGCCGTGTTCGTCATCGAAATTCCCCCTTATGGCCAAAATCCTGATCGTCGATGATGATGCCGGGTTC
The DNA here is from genome assembly GCA_964245885.1 of uncultured Chthoniobacterales bacterium. Lineage (GTDB taxonomy): Bacteria > Verrucomicrobiota > Verrucomicrobiia > Chthoniobacterales > SZAS-18 > CAHJWO01. The sequence continues at coordinate 5,532 of CAXTOX010000163.1, forward strand.
CGGGAAGGAATCGCCGAGACGCTGACCGACCTCGGGCACGAGGCCGTGCAGGTCGCTTCCGGCGAAAACGCACTTGCCCATTTGCACGCGACAGGAGTTGGCGAAACGTGCGGCGGCTTTAATTTGATGCTGCTCGACCTGCGGATGCGCGGCATGGACGGCCTGGAAACCCTGCGCCGCCTGCACGCCGACCATCCTGACTGCCGCGAGCTGCCGATCATCATGCTGACGGCCTACGCGGACAGCGGTAACACCATCGAAGCCATGAAGCTCGGGGCCTTCGACCATCTGACCAAACCCATCAGCCGGGAGCAGGTGCTTGGCGTGCTCGAACGGGCGTTAGGCCGTCCACGCACGGCCACCGGCAAGGCGGAAGGTGCTGCCGCCACGAGCGAGCATGACCAGCTCATCGGCTCCAGCCCCGCGATGCGCGAAGTGCATAAACTCATCGGTCTGGCGGCTCCGAGCGACGCGACGGTGTTGGTGCATGGGGAGACCGGCACCGGCAAGGAAGAAGTCGCCCGCGCCTTACACCGCCACGGCACTCGCGCCGGCAAACCTTTCGTCGCGGTCAACTGCGCCGCCATCCCGGCGGAGTTACTAGAAAGCGAACTTTTCGGTCATGTCAAAGGCGCGTTCACGGGGGCGGTCAACCAGCGCGTGGGCCGGTTCAGCGAGGCTAACAAGGGGACGCTCTTTCTGGACGAGATCGGCGACATGACTCTGCCCATGCAGGCCAAGATTTTGCGCGTCCTCCAGGACCGGATCGTGACGCCCGTTGGGGCCAGCGCACCCGTACCCGTGGACGTGCGGATCGTCGCCGCCACGCACCGCGACCTGATTGCGATGGTGCGCGACGGAGGGTTCCGCGAGGACCTGTTTTACCGGCTCAACGTGGTGTGCGTTTCCCTACCTCCATTGCGGGAGCGGGGGGCGGATATTTTGGTGTTGGCCGAACACTTCTTGCGCCAGTTAGCCCCGGCGGGACAGCCACCCAAACGCCTGTCCCCGGCGGCATCCCAGGCCCTGCTCTCCCATCCTTGGCCGGGCAACGTGCGCGAGCTGCGCAACACGATGCAGCACGCGACCGTCACGGTGCGCGGGGCCGTGATCGACCACGGGGATTTGCTGCTTGGAACTGCGTCCGCTCCCGGCGCGTCGGATACCCTCGACACGCTGCTTGCGCTGCCCTGGAATGAAGCCGTTGCCCGGTTGGAAAAGGCGCTGCTCACGCGGGCCTTGCGCACGGCGGACGGCAACCGCACCGAAGCCGCCCGCCGCCTGGATATCCATCGCCAGCTCCTTTACGCCAAGCTCAAGGAACACGGGATCGGTGACGAAACAGCGGGAAACGGTGGGTAGTTTGTGAAGTCGATCTGATTGTTTTACCCGCTCATGATCCCTGAAGCTTTACACCGTCTCGGCGAAAAGTTGCACCACCTCTGGCAGCACTTTCCCCTTAAAGGGTTGGCAGTGCTCTCGGCGGCGCTGCCGATGGTGGCGGTCGTTGCTTCCGCCGTACTGGCGTTCATGGGCAACCAGAATCGCCAGCGGATGGAAATGGCCGTCACGCGGCACTTCGAGATGGTCGAACGCTTGGGCGAACTGCTGACCCTCATGCTCAACGCGGAAACGGGTTTGCGCGGGCACCTGCTTACCCAACGCGTGGAGTTTTTGGAACCGTTCGCTTTTGCCCAACGCTCTCTGCCTGATGAACTGGAGAGCCTG
>CAXTOX010000163.1:7269-8028 GCA_964245885.1 uncultured Chthoniobacterales bacterium
CGCTTTCATCGAAGGGGAACCGGGCGCGGGACCGCGCGGGCAAAAGCGCGCCCGACTGGAGCAAATTCGAGGGACGGTCGAGCAGGAAATGACCTTGCTCGCGCAGTTGCGAGACGTCAAGGCCATCGAAGCACCGCGCGCCGCCAACAGCGAGGGGCTGTCCGGCCAACTGATCCAGAGCAAGGCGTTGATGGACCATTTAAGGGATCAACTGCGAGCGATGAAAGACGAGGAGAAACAATTGCTTGGCCAGCGCCTGGAGGAAATTCGTCAGGTCCGGCGGCGCGATTATCTCTCCATTTCGATTGCTCTCCTGCTGGGGCTGGCAACGCGGGCCGTCGTGTTCTGGCTCTTTAATCGGCGGGTAGTGCGCCGCATCGAGCAACTGACCGCCAACGTGCGCGCCCTGGCTGCCAGCGAGCCGCTGCCAAATGCTCCGTCCGGACACCACGATGCCATCGGCGAATTGGAGCAGGAACTGGCTAATGCTCAATCGCAACTGCGAACCGACCGACAATCTTCAACACCCGTTCCGCCCCCAGGAAACTCACGATGAAAAAGTGCCCGAGAACCGCTTGCCTCTGGACACTGGCCGCCGTGCTTTGCCTTCTGGCTGGCTGCGGGCAATCCTACGCTAGACGATACCCCATCGGCGCTCGCATATTTGAGCCAGGCACGCACCGCTACATTGGCCGGGTTCTCGCTTTCGAGTCAGCACACAGTTTTAACAACGGCTTGGGTCCGCAGCCGGCCGTCCTC
>CAXTOX010000164.1:0-3214 GCA_964245885.1 uncultured Chthoniobacterales bacterium
CCGGGTTATCCGGCGTGCCCGGACCACACCGAGAAGCCGACGATCTTCCGGTTGTTGAACGTGGAAAAGGCGGCGGGAATCACGCTGACGGAGAGTTGCGCCATGCACCCGGCGAGCAGCGTGAGCGGATGGTATTTCGGCCATCCCGACAGCAAGTATTTCGCGGTCGGCAAGCTGGACCGCGACCAGGTGCTCGACTACGCGGGACGCAAGGAGATGCCGCTGCCCGAGGTGGAGCGTTGGCTGGCTCCGTACCTCAATTACGAGCCGGGACGCACGGGCAAATAACCTCGCGCAAGGCAGCGCGAAAATAAGTTTAGACACGTCTGCGCTTAAGCCATTTTCAGAATGATTGAGCGGTCCGGCACCAGCGCGCGGCGGTGCGCCGCCTGCTCGCGAGCGTCTTCCAAGACCCATAAGACTTATAGGTCCTGTAGAACCCATGAGAAGCGTACCCTTCCCGGTTGGTGCTCAACCATTCTGAAAACGGCTGTAATTTTTACTAAATGAGCCGCGACCGCAGCCAGCGGCGCACCGTGGGTGTCCGTGCCTCGAAGGGCACGTACATGAGCAACGCCACCACGGCACACAACGCCATCCAGAACATCCCGCGTCCGACCGCTTCCCAGGTGATCGCTGGCGGCATCCGGCCCATCCGTAAAGAGAGCAGATACACCACCGGGTAGTGCGTCAGGTACAACGTGTACGAGGACGCCGCGAGCGTCGTGCCCCAGCGTTCGATCCACTGGCCCGCGCGTGTGGCAGGCACCATCGACATCAAAGGGGCAACGAGCAGCAATGTACCCGCGGCCACGATCACTTGCGCGGGGTAGGGTGAAGGCAGCCAGAGGCCGGGAACCGCAGGGAGGATGCCCAGGTCCACCTGGTAGATCAGCGTGCCCGCCAGCAGGACCAACGCCCCCGTGACCACCGCCAGGCCGCGCGCGGATTTCATCCGGTCGCGCAGCCAGAATCCCGCCGCCCCCAGCAGCCAGCAGAGCAGGTAGGCCGTCTCCATCTCCCAGAACAACCAACCCGCCACCGCCACGCCCACGCCCGCCGCCAACCGCTGCCACCCCACCGTCCCGCGACGGCAGAGAACTGCCGCGCATCCCGCCAGCACGTAGAACCAGATTTCGTAGGCCAGGGTCCAGAGAGGAGCGTTCAGAGAGGGCGTGTGCGTGAACACCTCCTGTGTTCCCGTTAAACACCGCAAATACGGCCACGGGGACCACGGCAGCCCACAAAAGGGCGCGATGATCGCCGTGAACAGGACGGCGGGAACCAGCGGCACGTACACGCGTGACAATCGGTCGGCCGCGTACGCCGCGGCGTCGAACGTTCCCGCCGCCACCCGCTCGACGACCTTGCCGCCCACGAGCAATCCGCTGAGCACGAAGAATACGACCACCGCCTGCCTGCCCATCTGCCCAAGCGAGAGGAAAACGCTCAGTGCCACGGACCGCGCCGCAGCGCCGCGATCTGGCCAGGCATCCCAGTTGAACCCGCAGGTGTGGCCGAAAACCACGACGGCAGCCGCCAGGAACCGGACCCAGTCGAGCCAATGCAGGTGTCGCTCGCGCGGGGGAGCGGACGAGTTGCGCGTGGCAGGTTGCGGGTTGCGGGGCTGGTGCAAGCCAGATGCCTCGCGCAAAGTCCACCAAGCCGCAAAGGGAAGAAAAGCCTCACACAGAGGTCACAGCGGTCACAGAGAGAAGAAGATTTGGTAGGAGGAAACCTTACAACGTTTTCCATTTGCTCGTCAGGCTTGTAGCCCCGGCAGGGGCGGAAGAGTTTAGCCCACGGCGTGAGCCGTGGGAAGCGTTGCACAAGAGGAAAGCCCCGGCAGGGGCGTAAGAAAAGACGCTGGCCAGGCGGGACCACCGGGCGGGTGTTCCTGCGCCCCTGCCGGAGCTGGGCTGGTGGGTGCTTGTTCCCCACAGCTCGCGCCGTGGGCTAAACGCTTGCGCCCCTGCCGGGGTTGGGAACTCTCACAGGCAAACGGAAAACGCTGTAGTGTCTTAGCATCCGCGCCTACTTCCTCTGTGACCTCTGTGACCTCTGTGTGAGGCTTTCCCATTTTTCTTTCTGCCCCTTTGCGTCCTTGGCGGTCTTTGCGAGAAGCTTTCTTCCGTAAAGTTGGACGGACGGGCTGCGTTTCTTGCGCCATGCCCGCAACCCACCTCACCGCCGTCCGCGAAACGGCCGCCGTCCGCCCCCACGCCCGCCGCCGCGCGCGGGTCCGGAGCCTTTCGGTTCGGCACCCATCGGCGCATAGGAAAATCCTTCCACCTGCTGCCGCCCGACGGGTTCGCCCAGATACTTTTCCACGTCGCGCGCCGCCTCGGCGTCCTCGGGGGTGATCAGCGTGAAGGCGTCGCCTTCCCGTTGCGCGCGGCCGGTGCGGCCGATGCGGTGGACGTAGTCCTCGGGGTTCTTCGGAATGTCGTAGTTGATAACGTGCGTGATGCCGGCCACGTCGAGGCCGCGCGCGGCGATGTCGGTGGCGACCATGACCTCGTACTTGCCGCTCTTGAAACCGGAGAGTGCTTCGATGCGTTGGTTCTGGCTGCGGTTGCCGTGCAGCACCGCCACGGAATGGCCTTCCTGCTGGAGTTTCTTGGCGATGCGGTCGCTGCCGTGCTTGGTGCGCGCGAAGACGAGGACGCTGTGGTACTGCGTTTTTTCCAGCAGAACCGTGAGCAGGTCGAACTTCTGCGAGGTCGCCACCGGGTAAAAGGCGTGCGCGACGGTTTCCGCCGGACTGCGGCGTTCGCCGATCTCGACGATCTCTGGGTTCGGCCGCAAGGCCCATTCGGTCAGCCGCTCGATCTCGGGCGGCAGCGTGGCGCTGAAAAACAGCGTCTGCCGCTTGTCGCGCGGCGGGCAGCGTTCCACCAGCCGGCGCACGTCGGGCAGAAAGCCCATGTCGAGCATCCGATCCACCTCGTCGAGCACAAGGATTTCCACTTGGCCGAGGGACGTTTCCTTTTGCTGAATGTAGTCGAGCAAGCGGCCGGGGGTGGCGATCATCACGTCCACCCCGCGCTTGAGGTCCGCGCGTTGTTTGCCGTAGCCGACCCCGCCGTAGAACGCGGCGGCATGGATGTTCATGAACCGGCCGTAGTCACGAAACGCCTCCTCCACCTGCATGGCCAACTCGCGCGTCGGTTCCAGGATGAGCACGCGCGGCGGTCCCGCCTTGTGCTGGCCG